>JASGFG010000009.1:0-61545 GCA_047605605.1 Paracoccaceae bacterium
GCACGCCAGATCGAATGCACGATCAATGGTCTGGGTGAACGCGCAGGCAATGCCGCGCTGGAAGAGGTGGTGATGGCGCTGAAGGTCAGGAATGACATCATGCCCTATCGCACGGGCATCGACACGACCCGGATCATGCATCTGTCGCGCCGGGTTTCCACCGTTTCCGGCTTTCCCGTGCAGTTCAACAAGGCCATCGTCGGCAAGAACGCCTTCCTGCACGAAAGCGGCATCCATCAGGACGGCGTGCTGAAAAACGTCGAGACGTTCGAGATCATGAAGCCCGAACACATCGGCCTGACGGCGAAGAACATCGCCATGGGCAAGCATTCGGGCCGCGCCGCGCTGCGGTCCAAGATGAAGGAGCTGGGCGTCGATCTGGCCGACAACCAGTTGAACGACCTGTTCGTGCGGTTCAAGGCCCTGGCCGACCGCAAGAAAGAGGTCTACGACGACGACCTGCTGGCGCTGGTGTCCGATACCGACACGAATGACGCGCATGACAGCATTCAGGTGAAGCGCCTGCGCGTCATCTCCGGCACCGAGGGGCCGAACGAGGCGGAGCTGACGCTGACCATCGACGGGGTGGACCACTCGACCGAGGCGACGGGCGACGGGCCGGTCGATGCCTGCTTCAACGCGGTCAAGATGCTGGTCCCGCACAAGGCGCGGCTGCAACTGTATCAGGTGGCCGCCGTCACCGAAGGCACCGATGCGCAGGCCACCGTTTCCGTGCGGATCGAGGAGGACGGGCGCATCGCTACCGGCCAGTCGGCCGATACCGATACGATCCTGGCCAGCGTGAAGGCCTATGTGAACGCGATCAACCGCCTGATCGAGCGGCGGAAGAAATCCGCCCCTGACGCGGATGTGAAGTCGGTAAACTACAAGGATGCGGGCTGAAGCGCCGCCTCTCGCGGATGTGAAGGTTCGGAAAGTGCAAGCGTCGGAAGGCATGGGCAAATCCCCGCCCGTGCCTTTCCCGCAAGGCCTTTCGCAATTCCGCCACAGTCAATATAAGAAGGCGCCCGCCATCGGTTCCCCCGAGTCGCGGGCGCCTTTCTTTTCGTGATCAGGGATCTGCGCAGCATGGCACTATCGGGCCTTTTCTCGTCGGACATGGCGATCGACCTCGGCACGGCGAATACGCTGGTCTACATCCGCGGCAAGGGCATCGTGCTGAACGAACCCTCGGTCGTGGCCTATCACGTCAAGGACGGGAAAAAGCAGGTTCTGGCCGTGGGCGAGGATGCCAAGCTGATGCTGGGCCGCACCCCCGGCACGATCGAGGCGATCCGCCCCATGCGCGACGGCGTGATCGCCGATTTCGACAGTGCCGAGGAAATGATCAAGCATTTCATCCGCAAGGTCCACAAGCGCACCACGTTCTCGAAGCCCAAGATCATCGTCTGCGTGCCCCATGGCGCGACCCCGGTTGAAAAGCGCGCGATCCGCCAGTCGGTCCTGTCGGCGGGCGCCCGCCGCGCGGGTCTGATCGCCGAACCCATTGCGGCGGCCATCGGCGCGGGGATGCCGATCACCGACCCGACCGGCAACATGGTCGTCGACATCGGCGGCGGCACCACCGAGGTGGCGGTGCTGTCCCTTGGCGACATCGTTTACGCCCGGTCGGTCCGCGTCGGCGGCGACCGGATGGACGAGGCGATCATCAGCTATCTGCGCCGCCACCAGAACCTGCTGATCGGCGAATCCACGGCCGAACGGATCAAGACCAGCATCGGCACCGCGCGGATGCCCGACGACGGGCGCGGTGCCTCGATGCAGATCCGCGGGCGCGACCTGCTGAACGGCGTGCCGAAGGAAACCGAGATCAATCAGGCCCAGGTGGCCGAGGCTTTGGCCGAACCTGTGCAGCAGATCTGCGATGCGGTGATGCAGGCCTTGGAGGCGACGCCGCCCGACCTGGCCGCCGATATCGTGGACCGGGGCGTTATGCTGACCGGAGGCGGGGCGCTTCTGGGCGATCTGGACCTGTCCTTGCGTGAGCAGACCGGGCTTTCGATCTCGGTCGCGAATGAATCGCTGAACTGCGTCGCGCTCGGCACCGGCAAGGCGCTGGAATATGAAAAGCAGCTGCGGCACGTCATCGACTACGAAAGCTGACCGCCAGTAAGGGCCGGACATGGCCAGAAACCGCACCTCGCCCGAGGACTTTTCCCGCCCGCTTCGCCGCGTGCTGGTGGGCCTTCTGGTGCTGTTCCTGTTGGCGCTGTTCCTGCTGTGGCGCATCGACAGCCCGCGGGTGGAGCGGTTCCGCGCGGCGCTGGTCGACCGGATGGTGCCCTCGTTCGACTGGGCGCTGATCCCGGTGACGAAGGCCGCCGGAATGATCGAGAACTTTCAGTCCTATACCCGCATCTACGAACAGAACCAGGAACTGCGGCGCGAGTTGCAGCAGATGAAGGCGTGGAAGGAAGCGGCGCTTCAACTGGAACAGAAGAACGCGCGGCTGCTGGATCTGAACCAGGTGCGGCTGGACCCGAAGCTGACGCATGTGACCGGCGTGGTTCTGGCCGACAGCGGCAGCCCGTTCCGCCAGTCGGTGCTGCTGAACGTCGGCGCGCGCGACGGCATCCGCGACGGCTGGGCCACGATGGACGGCATCGGGCTTGTCGGCCGCGTCTCGGGCGTGGGACAGCGCACCGCCCGCGTGATCCTGCTGACAGATTCCAACAGCCGGGTTCCGGTGACGGTGCAGCCCTCGGGGCAAAAGGCGCTGCTTTCGGGCGACAACAGCGCCCTTCCGCCGCTGGAGTTTCTGGAAAACCCCGACGAAGTGCGCCCCGGCGACCGCGTCGTGACCTCGGGCGATGGAGAGATGTTTCCGGCCGGATTGCTGGTCGGGCAGGTGGCGCTTGGCACCGACAAGCGGCTGCGGGTGGTTCTGGCGGCCGACTATCAGCGGCTGGAGTTCCTGCGCGTCCTGCGCAGCCACGAGCTGGAGCCGATCACCGATTCCGGCGCGCTGATCGCGCCCACGCCCCTGCCCGCAGCGCCGCCCGCGGCCGGCGAACAGGCGGTTTCGGGGGGCAGCGGTGGTTGACAGCCTGCATTCCCTTCGCAACTCGGTCTGGCTGCGCCGGGCGCTGTTCGTGGCGCTGGCCGCGCTGGTCCTGTTCTTCCGCCTTCTGCCGCTCGGGTCCGAGGCGGGGGCCTGGCCGGGGCCGGACCTTCTGCTGTGCCTGATCTTCGCCTGGACGATGCGGCGGCCGGACTATCTGCCGGTGCTGCTGGTCGCGGGCGTGGTCCTGGCCGAGGATTTCATCCTGATGCGCCCGCCGGGGCTGTGGACGGCGCTGGTGGTGGTCGGAACCGAATTCATCCGTTCGCGCGTGGCGCTTACGCGCGAGCTGACCTTTACCGTCGAATGGCTGCTGGTGGCGGGGATCATGGCCGCGCTGGTCCTTGCCTATCGCGCGGTCTTTGCCATCGCCTTTCTGCCGCAACCGGGACTGGGCTTTGCCATGGTGCAGGTGATCTGGTCGATCCTCTGCTATCCTGTGGTGGTGGTCGTCTCGCGCTATGGATTCGATCTTCGCAAGCCCGCCAAGGGCGAAACCGACGCCTACGGGAGACCGCTGTGAGAAAAGCCCCCCGCGATCAGGAAGAAAGCGCCCGCAAGGTGACGCGCCGCGCCCTGTTCATGGGGGGCGCGATGACCGCCATGGTGGCCGTCCTGGGCGCGCGGATGCGGTTCCTCCAGGTAGACCAGGCCGATGAGTTCAAGCTGCTGGCCGAGGAGAACCGGATCAACATCCGCCTGATCCCCCCGGCACGGGGGCTGATCCTCGACCGCAACGGCAAGCTGATCGCGGGCAACGAGCAGAACTATCGCGTCACCATCACGCGCGAGGATGCGGGCGACGTGCCCGAGGTGCTGAACCGGCTGTCCCACGTCATCCCCCTGACGGCCGAGGATATGGACCGCGCGCTGAAGGACGTGGCCAAGAACAGCCCCTTCGTGCCGGTAACGGTGGCCGACCGCCTGCCCTGGGACGATTTCTCGCGCGTGGCGGTCAACCTGCCCACCCTGCCGGGCGTCACGCCCGATGTCGGCCTGTCGCGCCACTATCCGCGGGTCGAGGATTTCGCCCATGTCGTCGGCTATGTCGGCCCCGTGTCCGAGCGCGACCTGAAGGACACGCCCGACCCCGATCCGCTGCTGACCATTCCGAAATTCCAGATCGGCAAGGTCGGCGTCGAACGTTGGATGGAGGACACGCTGCGCGGCCGCGCCGGAAACAAGCGCATCGAGGTGAACTCGGTCGGCCGGGTGATGCGCGAACTGGGGCGGGTCGAGGGCACCGCGGGCGCCGACATCCGCCTGACCATCGACGCCGACATCCAGAACTTCTGTCAGGCCCGGCTGGGCAATGAAAGCGCCGCCTGCGTCATGATCGACGTGCAGACCGGCGATCTGGTGGCGATCTGTTCGGCGCCGTCCTTCAACCCGAACCTGTTCGTGCGCGGGATCAGCCAGGCCGACTATTCTGCGCTGATGAACAACGATCACCGCCCGCTGGCCGACAAGACGGTGCAGGGCGCCTATCCGCCCGGCTCGACCTTCAAGATGGTGACGGCGCTGGCGGCGCTGGAGGCGGGGGTGATCAATGCCGAAACCACCGTCTACTGCCCCGGCTGGTATGAGATGGGCGGGCGGCGCTTCCACTGCCACAGCCGCGGCGGGCACGGGCGGCTGAACCTGGACGGCGCGCTGACCAAAAGCTGCGACGTGTTCTTCTACGACGTGTCGCAGCGCGTCGGCATCGACAAGATGGCCGAGATGGGCCGCCGCCTGGGCCTGGGCCAGCGCCACGACCTGCCGATGTCGGCGATTGCCGAAGGGATCATGCCCGACAAGGACTGGAAGATGCAGCGCCATGGCCAGGAATGGCGCATCGGCGACACGATCAACGCCTCGATCGGACAGGGCTATGTGCTGGCCTCGCCCCTGCAACTGGCGATCATGACGGCGCGCGTCGCCTCGGGCCGGGCGGTTTCGCCCCGGCTGGTCCATTCCATTGCCGGAAAAGAGATCCCGGTCGAAGAGCCCGCCCCCCTCGGCATCGACGGCAGCCTGCTGCGCGCGGTGCGTCAGGGCATGTATGATGTGGTCAACAAACAGGGCGGCACCGGCTATGGCTCTCGCATCGTGGACAAGACGCTGCTGATGGCGGGCAAGTCCGGCACCAGCCAGGTCCGGAACATCACCGCCGCGGAACGCGCGCGCGGGGTGATCTCCAACGATCAGCTGCCGTGGCGGCGGCGCGACCATGCCCTGTTCGTGGGCTTTGCGCCTTTCGATGCGCCGCGCTATGCCTGTGCGGTGGTGGTGGAACACGGCGGCGGCGGATCTGCCGTCTGCGCGCCCATCGTGCGCGACGCGCTGCTGCGCGCCCTGACCGGCGGCATCCCGCCCCTGACCGCCTATCCCGAGGCTCAGCGTGGCAGGATCGAGACCCAGTTCAAGGAACTGAAGCTGCGCGATGCCCAGGGCAATGCGCCGGGATCGTCGCGCGCATGATCCCCTCCGCCCCCTTCCGCACCGCCCCCGGATTTTCCCTTTCCGCAACTACTCCCCGCGGAGCGTCCGCCCCCGGCCGCGCGCGCCTCCGGCGGGAGTATTTGCGGAAAGGGAAAATGCGCATCCCCGCGCGAGGCGCGGCATGAGCTTTCTGGAATACCGGGTCAAGTCCGCACCGGCCGGGCTGTCGAAGGTCTTTTACTTCAACTGGGGCCTGTTCCTGCTGATCACCGCGGTGGCGGCGATCGGCTGGCTGATGCTCTATTCCATTTCCGGCGGCAACATGGACCTCTGGGCCGAGCCGCAGATGAAACGCTATATCGCCGGCAGCGTGGTGATGTTCGTCATCGCCTTCGTGCCGATTTGGTTCTGGCGCAACATGTCGGGGCTGGCCTATATCATCGGCTTCCTGCTGCTGATCGCGGTGGAATTCATCGGCTCGACCAGCAAGGGCGCGCAAAGGTGGCTGGACATCGGCCCCCTGCAGTTGCAGCCGTCCGAACTGATGAAGGTCGGCCTCGTCATGATGCTGGCGGCCTATTACGACTGGCTGGACCCGAAGCGGACCTCGCGGCCGCTGTGGGTGCTGATCCCGGTGGTGATGATCCTTGCGCCCACGGCGCTGGTCCTGATGCAGCCGAACCTCGGCACCTCGATCATGCTGATCGTGGGGGGGGCGGGGGTGATGTTCGCCGCCGGCGTGTCGCTGTGGTATTTCATCGCGGTCGGCGCCGTCGTCGGCGGGCTGGTGGCCGGGGTCTTCCTGCTGCGCGGCACGCCCTGGCAGTTCCTGCACGACTATCAGTATACCCGCATCGATACCTTCCTCGACCCGACCAGCGATCCCCTTGGCGCGGGCTACAACATCATCCAGGCCAAGATCGCGCTCGGCTCCGGCGGATGGGCGGGCAAGGGGTTCATGCAGGGCACGCAGAGCCGGCTGAACTTCCTGCCGGAAAAGCACACCGATTTCATCTTTACGACGCTGGCCGAGGAGTTCGGCTTTGTCGGGGCCTTTTCGCTGCTGATCCTTTATGCGCTGATCATCGGCTTCTGCCTCGCCTCGGCGCTGAAGAACAAGGACAGGTATTCGCAACTGCTGATCATCGGCATCGCGGTGAACTTCTTCCTTTACCTCGCCATCAACCTGTCGATGGTGATGGGCATGGCGCCGGTCGTCGGCGTGCCGCTGCCGTTCCTGTCCTATGGCGGGTCGGTCACGCTGGTGCTGCTGATCGCTTTCGGGTTAGTTCAAAGCGCCCATATCCACAGGTTACGCTAGAATGCCCACCATCCTTTTCGCCGCGCCCGCCCTCTGGCCCGAATATGCCGCCACCCTGCCCGCCGCCCTGGCCGATGCGGGGATCGACGCGCCGATCCTGCAACTGGATCAGGCCGCGCCCGCAACGGTGGATTACATCGTCTACGCCCCCTCCAGCCCCTTGCAGGATTTCACCCCCTATACCCGGACAAAGGCGGTGCTGAACCTCTGGGCGGGGGTGGAACGCATCGTGGGCAACGCCACGCTGACCCAGCCTTTGTGCCGGATGGTCGATCCGGGCCTGACCGAGGGCATGGTGGAATGGGTGGTCGGCCACACGCTGCGCCATCACCTTGGCATGGACCGCCACATCATCAACCCCGGACGCGTCTGGGATCCGACCTGCCCGCCCCTGGCGCGCGAACGGCCCGTCGCCATGCTGGGCATGGGCGAGCTGGGGACCGCCTGCGCCCGCGCGCTGGCCGCGCTGAACTTTCCCGTCACGGGGTGGAGCCGCAGCCCCAAGGACATTCCCGGCATCCCCTGCCTTCACGGCCTGGACGGGCTGGATCAGGTGCTGGCCACAGCGCAGATCGTGGTGACGCTGCTGCCAAAGACCGCCGATACCGAGAATATCCTGAACGCGCGCACCCTCGCCCTGCTTCCGCGGGGCGCCTGCATCCTGAACCCCGGCCGCGGCCCGCTGATCGACGACGAGGCGCTGCTGGCCGCGCTGAACGCCGGCCGCGTCGGCCATGCGACGCTGGACGTGTTCCGCACCGAACCGCTGCCCGCCGACCACCCGTTCTGGACGCATCCCGGCGTGACCGTGACCCCCCATATCGCCGCCGACACCCGCCCCGCCTCTGCCTCGCGCGTCATTGCCGAGAACATCCGGCGCGGCGAGGCAGGCGAGCCGCTCCTCCACCGCGTCGACCGCCGGCGCGGATACTGACGCGCGGACGCCGCCGGAAAGGGCCGCAGGGTCATACGGACTCTGCCCCTGCCCCCTTCATCTTGGCAAAAATACCCTCGGGGGTCCGGGGGCAGACAGCCCCGGCGGCCAGCCGCCGGAGCGCCCTTTCACGGCGCCGGAGCCGCCCCCTCTGCCGGTTTTTCCGGCAGCGGGCCGGTCAGCATCCCCTGCTTCCAGATGCCCGCGCTTTCCTGACCCGAGGCATAGCGGACCGTCCCCTCGCCCTCGCGCCGGTCGCCGACGAAGCCGCCGGTATAGCTGTCGCCGTTGGGATAGGTGGCGACACCCTGCCCCTCCATCTTGCCGGCCTTCCAGTCGCCCGAGTATCTGAACCCGTCCTTCTGGACCAGATCGCCCTTGCCTTCGCGCAGGCCCTTGACGAAGCCGCCGGTATAGGTGGTGCCATCGGGATAGGTGGCCACGCCCTGCCCCTGCCGCACGCCCGCAACCCAGTCGCCGTCATAGCGATAGCCGTCGGGGCGGACCATCACGCCCTTGCCATCCGGCAGGCCGCCCTTGAACCCGCCTTCATACACGTCACCATTGGCATAGGTGATCTTGCCCGTCGCGCCGATGGAGCCGGCGATCCACTGGCCGTCAAAGCTGGACTTGTCGGCATAGGTGATGCGGCCCTGCCCCTCGGGCTTGCCGTCCTTGAAGGTGCCGGTGAACACCGCGCCGTCGGCATAGGTCATGGTGCCCTGCCCCTGCATCGCGCCCGCGACCCAGGTGCCGGTATAGCCCGATCCGTCCTTGGCGCGGAACGCGCCTTGGCCGTCGCGCTTGTCCTTGGCAAAGTCGCCCTCGTAGACATCGCCATTGGCATAGGTGACCTTGCCCTTGCCCTGCCGCAGCCCCTCGACAAAGGCGCCCTCATAGACATCGCCGTTCGGCTGGGTCAGGCGGCCGGTGCCGTTGATCTGCCCCGCCTGCCAGTCGCCCACATAGGTCAGGCCGTCGGGCATGGTCAGCGTGCCCTTGCCCTGCCGCTCGCCCGCGACCAGCTCGCCCTCATAGACCGCGCCGTCGGGATAGGTGATCTTGCCCGCCCCCTGCTTGACGCCCTTGGCCCAGGCCCCTTCGTAACGATAGCCGGACTTGTCGGTCAGAAGCCCCTGCCCGTCGTGCTGGCCATCGACGAAGCTGCCGGCATAGGTCGTGCCATTGGCATAGGTGGCGGTGCCCTGCCCGGTCATCTTGCCGTCGGTCCAGTCGCCGTCATAGGTGCCGCCATCGGCAAAGGTGATCTTGCCCTTGCCCTGCGGCTTGCCCGCGACAAAGGCACCCTCGTAGACCGAGCCGTTGGGATAGCGGGCCGTGCCCTGCCCCTGGATCGCGCCATCCACCCACTGGCCGGTATATTCATAGCCATTGGGCAGTCGGTAGGTGCCGGTCCCGTTCTGCTTGCCATTGGCAAATTCGCCTTCGTAGACCGAGCCATCCTCGTATTGCTTGGTCACCGTCTCGGCCAGGGCGGGCAACGCTACTGCCAGCCCCGCCGCCAAAACCAGTCCCGCCGATCCGATCCTGCGCATATTCTGCCCGCCACCCCAAGGTTTTTGGTCGGAAATGACCCTAGCGGCGCCGGCCCCCGCTGACAAGGCACAGGGGGGCGACAAAGACGACCCCAAGGCTTTCGCTTGCGGGCGAACCTGCTAGAAACCGGGGGGGAACCGCAGGGGGACAAGCGACGAATGGCCGATACCTTCCGCATCACGCTGGCGCAGATGAACCCCACCGTGGGCGACATCGCCGGAAACCTGTCGCTGGCCCGGCGCGCCTGGCATTCGGGCAAGGCGGCGGGGGCCGACATGGTGGCTCTGACCGAGATGTTCGTGACCGGCTATCAGACTCAGGACCTGATCCTGAAACCCGCCTTCACCCGCGCCGCCATCGCGGCAGTCGAGGCGCTGGCGGTCGAATTGGCCGATGGCCCGGCGCTCGGCATCGGCGGGCCGGCATTGCGCGGGGACAAGCTGCACAACGCCTGGTATGTGCTGCATGGTGGGCGGATCGTGGCGACGGTGCTGAAGCATCACCTGCCGAACGATGACGTGTTCGACGAAAAGCGAGTGTTTTCCCCCGCCGATGTGGCCGGCCCCTATCGGCTTGGCCCGGTGCGGATCGGCACGCCGATCTGCGAGGATGCCTGGCACCCCGACGTGACCGAGACGCTGGACGAGACCGGGGCGGAGATCCTGCTGGTGCCCAATGGCTCGCCCTATCACCGGGGCAAGCCCGACATCCGCACCAACCTGATGGTGAACCGGGTGGTGGAATCGGGGCTGCCGCTGATCTACCTGAACATGATCGGCGGGCAGGACGACCAGGTGTTCGACGGGGCGAGCTTTGTGCTGAACCCCGGCGGCGGGCTGGCGGTGCAGATGCCGCAGTTCGACGAATGCATCACCCATGTCGATTTCCGCCTGACCCCCGACGGCTGGCGGTGCGATCCGGGGATGAAGGCCGAAATCCCCTCGGTGTGGGAGGCGGATTATCACGCCTGCGTTCTGTCCTTGCGCGACTATCTGGCCAAGACCGGGTTCAGGAAGGTGCTTCTGGGCCTGTCGGGCGGGATCGACAGCGCCATCGTGGCCACCATCGCCGCCGATGCCATCGGGCCGGAAAACGTGCGCTGCGTGATGCTGCCGTCGCGCTATACCTCGGACGAGTCGCTGCATGACGCGGGCGAAGTGGCGCGCAATCTGGGCTGCCGTCTGGATACGGTGGGGATCGGCGGGCCGCAGGATGCGGTGACGGACGTGCTGGCGCCGCTGTTCGCGGGGCTGAAGGCCGACCTGACCGAAGAGAACATCCAGTCCCGCCTGCGCGGTGTGATCCTGATGGCGCTGTCGAACAAGTTCGGCGAGATGCTGCTGACCACCGGCAACAAGTCCGAGGTGGCGGTCGGCTATTGCACGATCTATGGCGACATGAACGGCGGCTACAACCCAATCAAGGATATGTGGAAGACCCGCGTGTTCAAGACCTGCCGCTGGCGCAACGACAACCATCGCCCGTGGATGCGGGGGCCTGCGGGTGCGGTGATCCCCGAGCGGGTGATCACCAAGCCGCCATCGGCCGAGCTGCGCCCCGACCAGAAGGACGAGGACAGCCTGCCCCCCTATGAGGTGCTGGACGCGATCCTGGAGGGGTTGGTGGAGAAAGAGCTTTCCGTGGCCGAGATCGTGGCGCAGGGCCATGATCATGCGACGGTGAAGAAGGTCGAGCATCTGCTTTACATCAGCGAATACAAACGGTTCCAGTCTGCACCCGGCACGCGGCTGACGCTGGGGGCGTTCTGGCTGGACCGGCGCTATCCCATCGCGATGCGCTGGCGCGACCCGTCGTGAAGGGAAGAAGGGGGGGCTTTCCGCCCCCCTTCGGTGCTGCGCCCCTCACCCCCCGAGGATATTTATGCAAAGAGGATGAGGGGATGACCGCACTGGTCTATGCCGCCGCCGCACTGGCCGAGATTGCGGGATGTTTCGCCGTCTGGGCCTGGTGGCGGGCGGGCGTCTCGGCCCTGTGGCTGGTGCCGGGGGCGGCGTCGCTGGGGGCATTCGCCTTTCTGCTAGCGCTGTCGCCCGCGGATCAGGCGGGGCGGGCCTATGCGGCCTATGGCGGGGTTTATATCGCCGCATCGCTGTGCTGGTTGTGGGCGGTCGAGGGGGCGCGACCGGATCGCTGGGATCTGGTCGGGGCCGGGCTGGCTCTGTCGGGTGCGGCCGTCATCCTTTTCGGGCCGCGCGGAGCCTGACAGCCCCCAAGGCGCGAATGCGGCGGCCTTTGTCGCGGCCGGAACAGACGGCGCGGCCCGCCGCCGCAAGTCTTGCCCAAAGCTCAAGACGGGGAAGCGATGCGATACGGAACCGGAGTCGTGCTGGTGGCGGTGGCGGCCGTGCTGTGGTCCGGCATGGGGCTGGCCGTCCGCAGCATCGAAGAGGCGGGCACCTGGGCCGTGCTGTTCTGGCGGTCGGCGGGCATGTTGCCGGTCCTGGCCGGTTTTGTCGCCTGGAGGTCCGGCGGGCGGATCGTCGCGCCGATGCGTGCCGTGGGGCTGACGGGTGTGGCCGGTGGGGTCGGGCTGATCATGGCTTTTGCCGGTGCGATCTTTGCGCTTCAGAACACGACGGTGGCCAATGCCATGTTCCTGTATTCCGCGGCACCTTTCGTGGCGGCGCTGCTGGGGTGGCTGGTGCTGGGCGAACGGGTGCGCGCCGGCACCTGGGCGGCCATTGCGCTGGCCGCCTGCGGCATGGTGCTGATGGTGGGCGACGGGCTGTCGGGCGGGGCCCTGGCGGGCAATATGGCCGCGATCTGCGCCGCCCTGGGCTTTGCGCTTTTCACCATCGCGCTGCGGTGGGGCAAGCTGTCCGACATGATGCCGGCCGTGGCCATCGGCGGGCTGATGTCGATGGCGCTGGCCGCGATCATGCTGGCCCTGACGGGCGAGCCGCTGATGGTGCCGGCGCGCGACATCGCCATCGCGGCGGGAATGGGTGCCGTCATGCTGGGCGGCGGAATGGTCCTTTACACGCTGGGCAGCCGGGTGGTGCCCGCGGCCGAAGCCACCCTTCTGACCATCATCGAGGTCATGCTGGGCCCGTTCTGGGTATGGCTGGTGCTGGGCGAAACGGCCAGCGCGAACACCCTGATCGGCGGCGGTTTTCTGGTGGGCGCCGTGGCGCTGAACGCGCTGACGGGCGTGCGTCGGGCCGTGCCCGCGATCTGAACACGGGTGGGGCGGGACGCCGGGAGGCTAGCGGTAGCGGCGGAAAAAGCGCGACCGGTCGTAAAGCGATTCCATCCGTTTCATCCGCGCCTCGGTCACATCCCAGGCCAGGTCCTGCACCGCCGCCAGCAGCGTTTCCACCAGCACCAGCACGGAAACGGTGGAATCCCAGGCCGAGGGCGCCTCGACATGGGCGGCAAAGGTGTGGCGGGCGTGCTGGGCCGCGGGCGAGACCCAGCGGTCGGTGATCAGCACGACCTCGGCCCCCTGTTCGGCCGCCAGTTCCACCAGTTGCAGCACCGAGTTCTCATACCGGCGGATGTCGAAGACCAGCAGCACGTCGCCCGGCTTCATGTCCACAAGCGCGGGCGGCCAGGTGTTCGACATGTCGGACAAGAGCGTGACTTCGGGGCGCACCACCTGCATCAGCGACACGAAGTAATCCGCCATCGCATGGGTGATCCGCCCGCCCATGGCGAACACCGCCCGCGCCGGATCGGCCAGCAGCCGCGCCGCCGCGTCGAATTCGGCATGGTCGATCTGGCCCAGCGTTGCCGAAAGGTTCGCCACCACCGCATCGGCGAAACGGTTCAGGATATGGCTGTCGGGCACGCCGCCCGCCCAGCGGTCATGCTTGGCGAGCGGAGAGATCAGCATCGCCTCGACCTCGGACCGCAGCGCGGACTGATAGTCGGGATAGCCCTTGTATCCCAGCTTTTGCACCAGCCGCACCACCGTGGGGGTCGAAACCTCGGCCGCTTTGGCCAGCGCCGTGATCGAGCCGAGCGCCGCCACCGGAAAATGCCGCAGCACATGGGTGGCCAGCTGCCGTTCCGCCCGCGTCAGGTCGGGCAGCGCGGCGCGCAGGGCGTCCTCCATCCCCGGTTTGGCGTCCATATCCCCCCTCGCTGCCGGATTCGCGGGCATCCGCCCCGCCATCCTGCACCGGATTCAGAAAACTTTGTAACAGGATTTCAACAAGAGAATAATTCTTGACAGGAATATGCGACGCGAACGACGCTTTGATGAAAACAGGGGGACGACTCGGCTGCAATGACAGCAGAACCCGTTCCGGCGGAAGGCTTGGCCTTTCCGCCGATTATTGAACATGCGCAGGCGGCGGGTCGGATCATCCTGGTCTGCGAACATGCCAGCAATGCCATTCCCGCCCGCTGGGGCACGCTGAGCCTGACCGGGGCGCAGCGGCAGGCGCATATCGCCTGGGACCCCGGCGCGCTGGATCTGGCGCGGGGGCTGGCGGCGCGGCTGGATGCGACGCTGGTCCATGCGCCGGCCAGCCGTCTGGTCTATGACCTGAACCGCGCGCCGGACCGGCCGGGGGCCATGCCCGCGCGGTCCGAGATGCATGACATTCCCGGCAATGCCGACCTGTCGGCGACCGAGCGCGAGGCGCGGACCGCCGCGATCTATCTGCCGTTCCACGACGGCCTGCACGGGCTGGTGGCGCGGCGCATCGCGGCGGGCCGTGCGCCGGTGATCGTGACGATCCACAGCTTTACGCCCGTCTATCATGGCCGTCCGCGGGCGGTGGAATTCGGGGTGATCCATGACGCCGACCCGCGGCTGGCGCAGGCCATTCTGGCAGGGGCGCGCGCGGCGACCGGGATGGACTGCCGCCTGAACGAGCCTTATTCCGCCGCAGATGACGTGACCCACACGCTGCGCCTTCATGCCACGCCCTATGGCCTGGCGAATGCCATGCTGGAAATCCGCAACGACCTGATCGCCAGCCCCGACGCTTGTGCCGCCCTGGCCGACCGGCTGGCCCCGGTGATTGCCGCGGCCGCCGAGGGACAGCCTGTCGGACGCCCGCCCGCCTAGGCGGCCGTCCCACCACACCCGCCGGTCTGCAACAGGGTCAGGACCGGAATGGGCAAAGGCGGGCCAACCGCCGCGAAAGACCCGAAGACAAGCCCGCGAAAATGCGGCGCGATGGACAGGAGAAGGAAATGAGCGAGATACCGTCCGGGCCTTCGTCCGGTGTCAGTTACAAGAAGGCCGATGCCTCGTATTTCGACAGGCGCGGTCTTGCCCGGTATGCGGGCGTGTGGTCGCTGTGGGCGCTTGGCGTCGGCGCCGTCATCTCGGGCCATTTCTCGGGCTGGAACTTCGGGTTCGGCACGGGCGGCTGGGGCGGCATGCTGGTGGCGGGGATCATCATCTGCGTGATGTATCTGGGCCTGACCCTGTCCATCGCCGAGATGAGCCCCGCCCTGCCCCACACCGGCGCGGCCTATTCCTTTGCCCGCACCGCCATGGGGCCGTGGGGCGGGTTCATCACCGGCCTGTGCGAGAATGTGGAATATGTGCTGACCCCCGCGGTGATCGTGACCTTCATCACCGCCTATGTGAACTCGATCCTGGGGCTGGACCCCAGCTATTCGCCACTGCTGTGGATCCTGTTCTATGCGATCTTTCTGGCGCTGAACGTCTTCGGGCTGGAACTGTCGTTCAAGTTCACGCTGGTCATCACCATCCTGTCGCTGGCGGTCCTGGTGTTCTTCTGGGTCAGCGCCTTTCCGGTGATGGACTTCAACCGCTGGGCGCTGAACGTGGGCGTCGGCCCGGACGGTGCGCTGGTCGAACTGCCCGAGGGCAATGGGCCGTGGTTCCCCACCGGCTTTTCCGGGGTTCTGGCGACGCTGCCCTTTGCCGTCTGGCTGTTCCTGGCCATCGAGCAACTGCCGCTGGCGGCCGAGGAATCGGTGGACCCCAAGCGCGACATGCCCAAGGGGATCATCCTGGGCATCCTGACGCTGATGCTGTCGGCGCTGATGATCGTGCTACTGAACCCGTCGGTTCCGGGGGTCGGCACCTTCCATCTGGCCACCTCGCTGGAGCCGCTGCTGGACGGGTTCCGGGCGATCTATGGCGATGCGGGGGTGGCGACCTTCGGCCTTGTCGCGCTGACCGGGCTGATCGCGTCGTTCCACACCATCCTCTATGCGCAGGGGCGGCAGGTCTATTCGCTGTCGCGGGCCGGTTACTTCCCCACCTTCCTGTCGATCACCCATGCGACCTACAAGACCCCGCATGTGGCGATGCTGGCCGGGTCGCTGACCGGGCTGGCGGTGATGCTGGTGATCTGGTTCGCGCTTGGCGCCGAACAGGGCGGGTCGATCATCGGCTCGGTCCTGCTGAACATGGCGGTGTTCGGGGCGATGTTCAGCTATATCATGCAGGCGATCTCGTTCATCCTGCTGCGTCGCAACATGCCGCATATCGAACGGCCCTTCCGGTCGCCCCTGGGTATCCCGGGCGCGGTGCTGACCATCGTGATCGCGGTCGTCACCCTGTTCTATCAGGTGCAGGACCCGAACTTTACCAAGGGGGTCATCTGGGTCGTCGTCTGGTTCGCCATCGCCATCGCCTATTTCGCGCTGGTCGGACGGCACCGGCTGATCCTGTCGCCCGAGGAAGAGTTCGCCCTGTCGCACAAGCACTAGGCGCCAGCCCCGGGGGCGCGGGATTGCCTGCGCCCTCGGGATGTGGATATGATCAAATCACGCGCAGGACGCGGAAAGGGGAAGATCATGGCGGCACTCGCGCCTGACTGCTGGCCCAGAAAGCCCGAATTCGGCGGTGGCCTTCGGGGCTGAGCATATGCCGCCCTTTTCCCTTTTTTTTCAGACATGAGGCCAAGATGCCTGCCAACCTGACCCTTGACACCCTTGCCGCCGCCGTTGACGCGGGCGAGATCGACACCGTTCTGGTCTGCGCCCCCGACATGCAGGGACGCCTGATGGGCAAACGCTTTCACGCGCGGTTCTTTCTGGACAACCATGCGGAAACCCACTGCTGCAACTATCTGCTGGCCGTAGACATGGAGATGAACACCGTCCCCGGATACCGCTCGGCCGGGTGGGAGCGGGGATATGGCGATTACGTCATGCGCCCCGACCTGTCGACGCTGCGCCGCATTCCGTGGCTGCCGGGCACCGCGCTGGTGCTGTGCGACCTGCTGGACCACGACACGCAGGAAGAGGTTTCCGTTTCCCCCCGCGCGATCCTAAAGAAACAGGTGGCCCGCGCCAGGGCGATGGGCTTCGACGCGATGATGGCGACCGAGCTGGAGTTCTTTCTGTTCGAGAACAGCTATGAAAGCTTTCGCGACAAGGGCTTTGCCGGGCTGACGCCGATTTCCGGCTATAACGAGGATTACCACATCTTCCAGACCTCGAAGGAAGAAGATGTGATGCGCACCATCCGCAATGCGCTTTATGCCGCCGGGATTCCGGTCGAAAACTCGAAAGGCGAGGCCGAGGCGGGTCAAGAGGAAATCAACTACCGCTATTCCGACGCGCTGGACACCGCCGACAACCACACGCTGATCAAGCAGGCGACCAAGGAAATCGCCTGGGCCAAGGGCAAGTCCGTGACCTTCATGGCCAAATATGACCATCGCCGGGCCGGATCGGCCGCGCATGTGCATCAATCGTTGTGGAAGGATGGCAAGCCCGCCTTCTATGACCATGACGATCCGCATGGCATGTCGGCCACGATGAAGCAGTTCGTGGCCGGGCAGTTGGCCCATGCCGAGGAAATCACCGTGTTCCTGGCGCCCTATGTCAACAGCTACAAACGGTTCACCATTGGCATGTTCGCGCCGACCAAGGCCGTCTGGTCCACCGACAACCGCACCGCCGGTTTCCGCGTCTGCGGCGCGCATACCAAGGCGGTGCGGGTGGAATGCCGCATTCCCGGCGCCGATGTGAACCCCTATCTGACCTGTGCGGCGCTGCTGGCCGCGGGGCTGGCGGGGATCGAGGGCAAGATGGAACTGGAACCCGAAATGCGCGGCGACATGTATCACGCGACCGGCGTGCGCGAGGTGCCAAAGAACCTGCGCGATGCGACGGCGAAACTGAACGGGTCGGCCATGCTGCGGGCGGCCCTTGGCGACGACGTGGTGGACCATTACACCCATGCCGCCGAATGGGAAATCGCCGAGACCGACCGCGTCGTCACCGACTTCGAACTGCAAAGGCTGCTGGAACGGGCATGACCGTTCGGGCCGGGAGAGAAAAATGAGCAAAGTCATCCACCTGATCTCGCCCGTCGAGGGCACGATCTATATCGGCCGCGACGCGCTGACGCTGGAAGAGGCGGAATTCGCCGTCGCCCGCGCCAAGGCCGCGCAGCCCGAATGGGCCGCCCGCCCGCTGGCCGACCGGATCGCGCTGGTCAAGGCCGCCATTGACGAGTTGGACAAGGTAAAGCCGGTTCTGGTCGAGGAACTGGCCCTGCAAATGGGCCGCCCCGTGCGCTATGGCGGCGAGTTCGGCGGCGTGCATGACCGCACCAACTACATGGCCGAGATTGCGGCGACGGAACTCGCGCCGAAGGTGATCGAGGACTCCAACCGCTTCAAACGCAATATCGCGCGCGAACCCGTGGGCGTGGTCTTCGTCATCGCGCCGTGGAACTACCCCTATCTGACGGCGATCAACACCATCGTCCCCGCCCTGATCGCTGGGAACACGGTGATGCTGAAACACGCGAGCCAGACGCTGAAGGTCGGCGAGCGGCTGGCCGAGGCGTTCGAGGCCGCGGGCCTGCCCGAGGGCGTGTTCCAGAACGTGGTGCTGGACCATGCCACGACCGAGCGGCTGATCGAACAGCGCAGCTTCGGGTTCATCAACTTCACCGGATCGGTCGGGGGCGGCACCGCCATCGAAAAGGCCGCCGCAGGCACCTTCACCGGCGTGGGCCTTGAACTGGGCGGGAAAGACCCCGGCTATGTCCGCGCCGATGCCGATCTGGATGCCGCCGTCGACACGCTAATGGACGGGGCGATGTATAACTCGGGCCAGTGCTGCTGCGGGATCGAGCGGATTTATGTCCATGAATCGCTCTATGACGCCTTTGTCGAAAAGGCCGTCGCCTGGGTGAACAAGCTGGTCCTCGGCAACCCGCTGGAGGAGGAGACGACCCTTGGCCCGATGGCGAACAAGCGGTTCGCCGATGTGGTGCGCAGCCAGATCGCCGATGCCGTGACCGAAGGGGCACGCGCCCTGATCGACCCCGTGCTGTTCCCCGCCGACACGGGCGAGGATGCCTATCTGGCCCCGCAGATCCTGGTCGACGTGAACCACGAGATGCGGGTGATGCGCGAGGAAAGCTTTGGCCCCGTGGTCGGCATCATGGCCGTCTCGGGCGACGAGGAAGCCATCGCGGCGATGAACGATTGCGACTATGGCCTGACCTGTTCGGTCTGGACGCAAGACGTTGACGCGGCGGCCGAAATCGGCGCGCGGCTGGAAACCGGCACGGTGTTCATGAACCGCTGCGACTATCTGGACCCCGCCCTGTGCTGGACCGGCTGCAAAGACACCGGGCGCGGGGCGTCGCTGTCCTACCTCGGCTATCTTTCGGTCACGCGACCGAAATCCTACCATCTGAAAAAGGTGACGAAATGAGCGATACTCCCGCAGGGCGGGCCAACTGGTCCTATCCGACGGCCGTGAAATTCGGCGCGGGCCGCATCAGCGAACTGGCCGAACAGTGCAAGGCCGTGGGGCTGAAAAAGCCGCTGCTCGTCACCGACAAGGCGCTGGCCAGCCTGCCGATCACGGCACAGGCGCTGGACATCCTGGCCGATGCCGGTCTGGGCCGCGCGGTGTTTTCCGACGTGGACCCGAACCCCAACGAAAAGAACATGGAGGCGGGCCTGGCCGTCTATCGTTCGGGCGGGCATGACGGCGTAGTGTGTTTCGGCGGCGGCTCCGCGCTGGATCTGGGCAAGATGATCGCGCTGATGGTCGGCCAGACCATCCCGGTCTGGGATCTGGAGGATATCGGCGACTGGTATACCCGCGCCGATGCCTCGAAGATCGCGCCGATCATCGCCGTGCCGACGACCGCCGGAACCGGGTCCGAGGTGGGCCGTGCGGGCGTGCTGACCAATTCCGCGACGCACAAGAAGAAGATCATCTTCCACCCGAAGCTGCTGCCCGCGGTCACCATCTGCGACCCGGAACTGACGGTGGGGATGCCGAAATTCATCACCGCCGGCACCGGGATGGATGCGTTGGCCCATTGCCTTGAGGCATATTGCAGCCCCTTCTATCACCCGATGTCCCAAGGCATCGCGCTGGAGGGGATGCGGCTGGTGTTTGAAAACCTGCCCCGCGCCTATGCCGAACCCACTGACCTTGAGGCACGCGGCCAGATGATGTCCGCCGCCGCCATGGGCGCGGTGGCCTTCCAGAAAGGTCTGGGCGCGATCCACTCGCTGTCCCACCCCGTCGGCGCGGTCTACAACACCCATCACGGCACGACGAATGCCGTGGTCATGCCCATGGTGCTGGAGTTCAACCGCCCCGCCATCGAGGACCGGATCGACCGCGCCGCCGCCTATCTGGGCATCGACGGCGGCTTCGCGGGCTTCCACGACCGGATCATGGAACTGCGCAGCCTGCTGAACATCCCCGAAAACCTGTCGGCGATGGGGGTGCAATATGGCGATCTGGACCGGCTGGCCGAAATGGCGCTGGAGGATCCGTCCTGCGGCGGCAACCCGGTGCCGCTGACGCTGGAAAACCTGCGCCAGCTGTTCGACGCCTGCATGTAGGGCCAAGGCCCCCGGCCTTGCGCCGGGGGCGACCATCATGCAGCACGCGACCACCGACATTGCCATCCTTGGCGCGGGCGTCATCGGCCTGGCCATCGCCCACCGGCTGCTGGCCGAGGGGCGGACCGTCACGCTGGTCGATCCGGGCGAGCCGGGGATGGGGTGCAGTTACGGCAACGCGGGCACCATCGCCGATTACGCGGTGATGCCGGTCGGCACGCCGGATGTGCTGAAGAACCTGCCCTCGCTGCTGTTCGACCGGAACTCGCCGCTGGCGATCCGGAAGGCGGCGCTGCCGACGCTGGCCCCGTGGCTGCTGCGGTTCGCGCGCCAGTCGCTGCCGGGCGCGGCGCGGCGCAATGCGGCGGCGATTGCGGCCTTGGTGGCCGATGCCTGCCCGCGCTGGACCGACCTTGCGGCGGAGATCGGCGGCAGCAGCATCCTGCAACATCGCGGCTGCCTTTACCTCTATGAAACCGAAAAGGCGCGGGATGCGGCCAAGGCCGATATGGCGGGCCGCCGCGCGCTTGGGATTTCGGTGGATCTGATCGACGGCAGCGCCCTGGCTGCGATGGAGCCGGGCCTTCCCGAAATGGCGGGCGCGGCGTTTTTCCCCAGGGCGGTGTTCCTGAACGACCCCGGCGCGATGATGCGCCTGCTCGCGGGCCATGTCGGACAGCAGGCCGAAATCCTGAAGGCGCGCGCCGAGCGAGTCGAGCGTCTGCCCAATGGCGTGCGGATCACCGGCCCGGGGCTGAGCCTCCACGCCCGCCGCGTGGTGATCGCCGCGGGGGCGCATTCGCGGGCGCTGGCGGCCTCGGCCGGGGACCGGATCCCGCTGGATACCGAACGCGGCTATCATCTGGAATGGGATATGCCCGCGCCGCCGCTGACCCGCCCCGCCTGCCCCACCGCGCGGGGGTTCTATCTGTGCCCGATGGCCGGACGGCTGCGTGCGGCGGGAACGGTGGAGCTGGGCGGGCTGACCGCCCCGCCCTCACCCCACCGGCTGAACCGGCTGGCCGAAGAGGCGCGCTCGGTGTTTGCGACGCTCGGGCGGCCCGACAGGGAATGGATGGGCTTTCGCCCCTCGATGCCCGATTCCGTGCCGGTAATCGGCCCCTCGCCCAAGGGAGCGGAGGTGATCCACGCCTATGGCCACGGCCATATCGGCCTGACGCTGGCCCCGGTGACGGCGGCGATGGTGGCGGATGTGGTGGCCGGTCGGCAGCCGCGCGCGGCAATGGCGGCCTGCCTGCCGTCGCGGTTCCACCCGTGACGCCGGGTTTCGGAATTTGATCCCGTCCACGGAGTGAAAGAAGACTTCGCCCAGCAGGATTTGCCTGCAACAAGACGGTGTGGAATTGCGCCGAAGCACGCGCGCGGCAACGGGATTCGTCGCCGGAAGACCGACCGGCCGTCATACCGCCCAGATGGCCCAGCAGCCAGCCCATGCGGCGCAAACACCTGGTATTCAAAGAAAAAATGGCGGACCCGGAGCGATTCGAACGCCCGACCCTCAGATTCGTAGTCTGATGCTCTATCCAGCTGAGCTACGGGTCCGTCGTGGGCGGTCATGTAACCGCCCCCGCCCGGCAGCGCAAGGGCGAAAACGCAATTATTCGCCCAGCGTATCGCCGCCTTTCGGCAGATGGATGACGAACTCGGTTCCGTCCTCGCCGGTGCGTGCCAGTTCCAGGCGCCCGCCATGCCCGCGCACCAGTTCGGCCGCGATGGTCAGGCCAAGGCCGGTGCCCCCCTTGCGGACACCGCCCTGAAAGGCGGCGAACAGATGTTCCCGCGCCTTGGGCGGCAGGCCGGGGCCGGTGTCGCCGACACGAATCCACCAGTCCGATTCGTCCTCGCCCGCGCCGATCTCGATCGTGCCGGGCTGGCCGGTCGCCTCGATGGCCTGCCGGGCGTTGCGCACCAGATTGGTCAGGACGCGGTGAAGCTGTTCGCTGTCGGCCCGGATCGTCAGGCCGGCGGGCACGTCGATCAGGCAGGCGATCACCGCGCCCCCGGCCCCCAGCCCCTCGCCCTCGATCACCTCCTCGGCCAGACGGCGCAGCGCAAAGCGCTTCAGCTGCGGCGGCGGCTCCTCGGCCTTGCCGAAGGCCAGCGTCGACTCGCACAGCGATACGGCGCGACTGATGGAGGCGACGAGCTTGGGCGCGGCGCGGGCGACGGCGGGATCTTCGCTGCCCTCCATCCGGTCGGCGAAAAGCTGGGCCGTCGTCAGGATGTTGCGCAGGTCGTGGCTGATCTTGGCGACGGCGCCGCCCAGCTGGGCCAGACGCTCCTTCTGGCGCAGCGCCCCGGTCAGCTGGGTCTGCATCGACTGCAACGCCTCTTCGGCGATGCGCAATTCCTCGATCCGGGCGGTGGGGGCGATGACGCGGCGGGCATCCTCGGGCGCCTCGGCATAGGCTTGCATGTGCCGCACCACGCGCCGGATCGGCACCACCATCAGCCGCCGCACCGCGACGAACAGCAGGAATGCCGTCACGACCGAGATCAGTGCCGACATGACCAGAAGCTGAAGCCCGTAGTCGATCATCGCCCGGCGCAACGCGGCGGTGTCCATCGTGATCTCGATCAGCAGCCCCGCAGACTGCACCGGCACGCCGATGACGCGGATCACCCGCGGCGTCGGGTCGGCCAGAACGCCGCCCGCATCGCGGATCAGCTGCCACGGCCCCGCCAGCCGCAGGTCATAGGTGTCGTGGATCGGCTCGGGGATGGGCGAGGACAGGACCAGCTGGCGCACCTCGTCGCGTCGCAGCACGACGTTGAAGACCTCGGCGTTGGACAGCAGTTCCTTTTCCAGATCCGGGCTGATCATGTCGGGCGAGGCCAGCACCGCCAGCGCCGCGATCTGCGCCTTTTCCAGCCGCAACAGCAGATAATCGGCCCGATACCGCGCCACCGAGGGCACGAGAATCAGCACCTCGGCCAACATGACGAAGGCAAGGGTCACAAGCAGGAACCGCCCCGACAGCGAGTTCAGGAAGCCCCGAAGGCCCCGTCTGCGATTCAATCCCACGTCCCTCATGACCCGTCGCGCTCGCGGTTCCGTTACCGCCGCACGGCCAGAAGATAGGGCAGCCTTCGGCAGGCGAAAGGGGGAAAGCCGGGATCCGGCGGAAAATCGGCGGAAATTCTGCCCATAGCGCGTTGACTTGGGGCGCGGCCGACCGTAAAGGACGGGCCTTGAATGAAGCGGCGCTCGAATCCCCGGTGGTTTGCGCTGCCTGGAAGATAAGGATAGCCGCGATGAAACGCACGTTCCAACCCTCGAATCTGGTCCGCAGCCGCCGCCACGGCTTTCGTGCCCGCATGGCCACCAAAGGCGGCCGTCTGGTGCTGGCCGCCCGCCGCGCCAAGGGCCGCAAGAAGCTGTCGGCCTGATCTTTCCGGCCCCGCGCGGGGCTGAAAGGAATGCCATGACACCGCCGGAGCATCAGGGCCAAGGCATTGCCGAGCCGCCCGAAGCAGACCCGGCGGTTTTGTCATGTCTGAATGCGCCCCCGCTTGAAACCCTGCGTCAGCGTGCCGATTTCCTGCGCGCCGCCTCGGCCCGCAGGCAAAGCGCGGGCGGGTTTCTGGTGCAGGCGCGCAACCGGGGCGATGGCACGCCTGCCCTTCGGGTGGGCTTTACCGCATCGAAAAAGGTCGGGAACGCGGTCTTTCGCAACCGCGCGAAACGCCGCCTGCGAGAGGTCGCGCGCGCCCTTCTGCCCCGGCTGGGGCGACTGGGCTGGGACTACGTTCTGGTCGCGCGCCCCGGCGTGACGGTGGACCGGCCCTTTGCCGATCTGCTGGCCGATCTGGAAACCGCGCTGCGGCAGATCCACCGGGATCGCGCCAGATGACGCCGCTGGCACAGGTTCTGGCCGCGCCCGTCCGGGCCTATCGCCTGATCCTGTCGCCATGGGTGGGTCATGGCTGCCGGTTCCAGCCCACATGTTCGGCCTATGCGATGCAGGCGCTGGAAATGCACGGCGGCTTGCGGGGAGGCTGGCTGACCGCACGCCGGATCTGCCGCTGTCACCCCTGGGGCGGGCATGGCTATGACCCGGTGCCGGGCGCGGACCCGCTGCATGATGCCGGGCAGGCCACGCCAGCCGACAGGGACTGACCCCCCCGCAGGCCATTTGTCATCCGCGCCGCTTTGCGGCATATGGGACCATCACATCGCCCCAAGGTCATCCCCATGCTGGACGAAGCCGACGACATCCACCCGCTGTTCTTCGGCGCCCCGAAGTCGACCGAGTTCCGCAAGCTGCGCAAGCGGCTGGTCCAGAACGCGCGCGAGGCGATCGACACCTATAGCATGGCGAAACCCGGCGACCGCTGGCTGGTCTGCCTGTCGGGCGGCAAGGACAGCTATACCCTGCTGGCCATCCTGCATGAACTGAAATGGCGCGGGCTTCTGCCGGTGGACCTTCTGGCGTGCAATCTGGATCAGGGCCAGCCGAACTTTCCCGCGACGGTGCTGCCGGAATTTCTGACCCGCATGGGCGTGCTGCATCGCATCGAATATCAGGACACCTATTCGGTGGTGGTCGACAAGATTCCCGCCGGGCGGACGATGTGTTCACTGTGTTCGCGCCTGCGGCGGGGCAACCTGTATCGCATCGCGCGCGAGGAAGGGTGCTCGACTGTGGTTCTGGGCCATCACCGCGACGACATCCTTGAGACGTTCTTCATGAACCTGTTCCACGGCGGGCGGCTGGCCACGATGCCGCCGCGGCTGCTGAACGAGGAGGGCGACCTGTTCGTGGCCCGCCCCCTGGCCTTCGTGCCCGAGGAAGATTGCGAGAAATTCGCCCGCGCGATGAAGTATCCGATCATCCCCTGCGACCTTTGCGGCAGTCAGGAAGGCCTGCAGCGCCAGCAGGTGAAACAGATGCTGGACGGATGGGAGGCGCGCACCCCCGGCCGCCGGCAGGTGATGTTCCGTGCGCTGATGAACGTGCGCCCGTCGCATCTGGCCGATCCGGGCGTGTTCGACTTTGCCGGGCTGATGCGGGAGATTGGAACAATTAGCGAAAATCCTCCGCAACTCAGGGGTGAGGATTAACGATCCGCTCAACTTCCCTGCCGTAAGTTGGCCCCCAACCGGATAAACTGGCGGGGGATCTGGCATGACGGTTCGCACGGGCTTCACGGGGCTGGCCGGCATATGCCGGGGCCTGATCCGGGCCGAGGCGCTGGTGTTCCTGCCGGCGGCAACGCTGGCGGCGTTCTGGACGGGCGGGGAACGCGCGCTGATCCTGACGGCGCTGGCCGCGCCGCTGGTGCTGGCCACGGCGCGCGGGCTGACGCAGCGGCGGCATGACCCGGCGGGGGGCGACCCTCTCGCCCTGCATCCCCGCATTGCCGAGGTGATGGATGCCGTGCTGCTGGACGCGCCCGCCACAGGCCAGTCGACCGCCTGCCTTGTGGTGCAGTTCGACGAGGCCGCCGAACTGCTGGACCGACATGGCCGCGCCGCCCAGACCGAGGTTCTGGCCCGCTGCGCCGACCGGATCTGCGGCGCGCTGCGGCAGGGCGATACCGTCGCCCGGCTGGAGGGCGGCGGTTTCGCCCTGGCGCTGGCCCCGGTGCGGCGGCTGGATCTGGAATCGGCATTGCAACTGGCGGCCCGCATCCAGTCGGCCATCACCCCGGCGATCAGCGTGGATGGCGCCCGGCTTTACGTCACCTGCTCGATCGGTTTCTGCCTTGCCGCGCAACTGCCGCAGCCCTCCGGGCGCCGCCTGCTCGACGCCGCCCAGATCGCCGCGGACGAGGCGCTGCGCAACGGTCCCGGCGCCATCCGGTCCTTCTCGCCCGACATGGCCCGCCACCGCGCCGACCGCGAGGCGTTCCGGGACGAGCTGGAGGTGGCGCTGGACGAAGGCCAGATCCGCGCCTGGTTCCAGCCGCAGGTGTCGACCGATACCGGAGCGATCACCGGGTTCGAGGCGCTGGCCCGCTGGCAGCACCCGGTTCGCGGCCTGATCCCGCCCGCCGATTTCCTGCCCGCCATCGAAGATGCAGGGTTGAGCGAACGTCTGGCCGAAGTGATGCTGTTCAACGCCCTGTCGGCGCTGGCCCGCTGGGATGCGGCGGGGTTGCAGGTGCCTGCGGTGGCGGTGAACTTTTCCGCGGCCGAACTGCGCAATCCGCGGCTGGCCGAAAAGATCCGCTGGGAACTGGACCGCTTTGACCTGGCACCGGGGCGCCTGTCGGCGGAGATTCTGGAAACCGTGATGGCGGATACGGACAACGATGTGATCGTGTCGAACATCGCGGGGCTTGCCGCCATGGGCTGCGGCATCGACCTGGACGATTTCGGCACCGGGCATTCCTCGATGCTGAACCTGCGGCGGTTCTCGGTCCGTCGGATCAAGATCGACCGCAGTTTCGTCACCCGCCTGGACGAGGACAAGGCCCAGCAGGACATGGTGGCCGCCATCCTGTCGCTGGCCGAACGGCTGGGGATCGAGGCTTTGGCCGAAGGCGTGGAAACCCCCGGCGAACACGCGGTTCTGGCTCAACTCGGGTGCCAGCATGTGCAGGGCTTTGGCATCGCCCGCCCCATGCCGCCGGAGGAAACGGCCGACTGGATCACCCGCCATCGCGCCCGGCTGACCGCGCAACGGGTGGGGTTCCGGGTCTGATCGCTTGTGCGTAAAGAGTAAAAGGGGGCGCGCCCATCGGACGCGCCCCCCGTTTTTTATTCTGGAAAAGAACCTTACCGGTCGTCGGCGAAGATGTCCTTCTTGTGGGTGCCGTTCGGAACGAAGATCGCCCCGAAAACCACCGTGAACAGCGCGATGACGATCGCATACCACAGGCCGGAATAGATGTTCCCGGTCTGGGCCGAAATCGCCAGAGCCGTCGCCGGCAGCAGCCCCCCGAACCAGCCGTTGCCGATGTGATAGGGCAGCGACATGCCGGAATAGCGGATGCGGGTCGGGAACAGTTCCACCAGCATGGCGGCAATCGGGCCATAGACCATCGTGACCAGGATGATCAGATAGGTCAGGATCAGCACCACCAGCAGCTTTTGCCCGGTAAAGATATCCAGGAAGTTGGACGCCTTGGCGATCGTGGTGTTATCCGCCGCGACCAGCGGATAGCCCGCCGCCGTCAGCGCCGCGTTCAGGGACTTGTCGAAATTGGCCTTTACGGCATTCGCATCGTCCAGAACCTTTTGCGCCGCGTCGGTCGCCGCCTGATCGGTGCCTGCCTTGGCCGTTTCCAGCGCGGCCTTGGCCTCGGCGATGGCCTTGGTATTGGCCGCCGCGTCATAGGATTGCACCACGGTTTCGCCGACCTTGACGCTGGCGATGGTCCCCGCCGGCGCTGCCACGGTTTCGGCATTGGCCGAAGCCTTGTTCAGCGCCGCCTTCAGCACGTCGCAGCTTTTCGAGAACTTGGCCGTGCCCACCGGGTTGAACTGGAACGAGCAGTCGGCCGGGTCGGCGGTGACGGTGATCTGGGTCTGTTGTGCGGCGTAAAGCGCGGGGTTCGCGGTTTTCGTCAGCATGTGGAACACCGGGAAATAGGTGATCGCCGCCAGAAGGCACCCGCCCAGGATGATCGGCTTGCGGCCGATGCGGTCGGACAGGCGGCCGAAGAAGATGAAGCCATAGGTGCCAAGGATCAGCGACCAGGCGACAAAGACGTTGGCCGAGAAGGCATCGACCTTGATCACCGACTGCATGAAGAACAGCGCATAGAACTGGCCCGAATACCAGACCACCGCCTGCCCTGCGGTCAGACCCAGCAGGGCGATGAGCGCGAACTTGGCGTTCTTCCATTGGCCAAAGGCCTCGCGCAGCGGCGCCTTGGAGGCCGCGCCTTCCTGCTTCATCTTCTTGAAGGCGGGCGATTCATGCATCGTCACCCGGATGTAGAGCGAGATCGCCAGCAGGAACACCGATCCCAGGAACGGGATGCGCCAACCCCAGGCTTTCCACGGCTCCAGCATCACCTGCGCGCCTTTGGCATCCAGCAGCGGCGCGCCGTCCAGCCCGAACTGCGGCACCGTCGGCCAGTTGTTGTTGATGATCGGCGTGCAGATCAGGATGACCACCAGCGACAGCAGCAGGCCCAGCGTCGCCGTCGTCTGGATGAAGGCGGTGAAATAGCCCCTCTGGTTCTGCGGCGCATGTTCGGCCACATAGGTCGCGGCCCCGCCGTATTCACCGCCCAGGGCCAGACCTTGCAGCATCCGCAGCACGATCAGGATGAAGGGCGCGACGATCCCCCAGCTTTGATAGCCGGGCAGCAGCCCGACGAGGAAGGTCGACAGGCCCATGATCAGGATCGTGGCAAGGAAGGTGTATTTCCGCCCGATCAGGTCACCCAGCGAGCCAAAGACCAGCGCGCCGAATGGACGCACCAGGAAGCCCGCGGCAAAGGCCAGCAGCGCAAAGATGTTGCGCGTCGCCTCGGGGAAGGGCGTGAAGAACTGCGCCCCGATGATCGCCGCCAGCGAGCCGTAAAGGTAGAAGTCATACCATTCGAAGACCGTCCCCGCGGACGAGGCGAGGATGACCTTCCTCTCCTCCGCCGTCATGGGACGCGACCGCTCGGCGGCCACGTTCGTCGTATAAGCCATCAGGTTTCCTCCGTGTTCCCGGCCTTGCTGCCGGTTTGATTTCGACAGATCGCCCACGCGCCCTGAACGGCCCGTGGCCGCCAAGGTGCGCCGCCGGTTGCCCGGCGGGCGTTGCTTCACGCTTGCGCGATCCGCCTCCCCTTCACCTGTCCTGCGGCCGCCCTCTCCTTCGGCCGCAAGCCTTTCTACGCTGACAACCGGCTGACGATGGCCGAAAGGGCGGCGCGGATGGCGGGGATCGACCCCATCGCATCCACGCGGCTCAGCACCCCGTGACCGTCGTAATAGCTGATCAGCGGCGCCGTCTGGGCGTGATACGCGGTCAGCCGCGCCCCCGCCGTTTCGGCATTGTCGTCGGCCCGGCGCTTGAAGGCCGTGCCGCCGCATTTGTCGCAAATCCCCGCCTGCGCGGGCTGCTTGAACTCGTCATGATAGCCCTCGCCGCAGGTGGCGCAGGTATATCGCCCGGCCACGCGGGCGATCATCGCGGCATCGTCGACCTCAAGGCTGATGGCCGCGTTGATCCTTTGCCCCGATTGCGCCAGCAGATCGTCCAGCGCCGCCGCCTGCCCCGCCGTGCGGGGAAAGCCGTCAAGGATCACCCCGCGCCCGGTATCGGGTTCGGCCATGCGGTCGCGCAGGATCGCCAGCACGATGTCGTCGCTGACCAGCCCGCCGGAGTCCATCACCGCTTTTGCGCGCTGCCCGGCCTCGGTCCCGGCCGCCACGGCGGCGCGCAGCAGATCGCCGGTGGAAAGCTGGACCAGGCCGAAATCTTCCTCCAGCATCCGGGCCTGGGTGCCCTTGCCCGCGCCGGGCGGCCCCAGCAGGATCAGGACGGCGGGCGTGGTGATCGTTCCGGCGTCCATCTTACCCCCGGTTCATGCGGTTTTCGATCAGATGGTCCACCACGGACGGATCGGCCAGCGTCGAGGTATCGCCAAGTGCGCCGAAATCGTTCTCGGCGATCTTGCGCAGGATGCGGCGCATGATCTTGCCCGAGCGGGTTTTCGGCAGGCCGGGTGCCCATTGGATCAGGTCGGGCTTGGCGATGGGACCGATTTCGGTCCGCACCCAGGCCTCCAGTTCCTTGCGAAGCGCCTCGGTCGGCTCGACATCGTTCATCAGGGTGACATAGGCATAGATCCCCTGCCCCTTGATGTCGTGCGGATAGCCGACCACCGCCGCCTCGGCGACCTTGGCATGGGCGACCAGCGCCGATTCCACCTCGGCCGTGCCCATCCGGTGGCCCGAGACGTTGATCACATCGTCCACGCGGCCGGTGATCCAGTAATAGCCGTCGGCATCGCGCCGGCAGCCGTCGCCCGTGAAGTAATAGCCGCGATACTGGCTGAAATACGCCTCCTCGAACCGCTTGTGATCCCCCCACAGGGTGCGCATCTGCCCCGGCCAGCTGTCGGCGATACACAGCACGCCCTCGGTTTCCATCGCCTCCTGCACCTTGGCGGTGGCGGGGTCGAGCACCACCGGCTGCACCCCGAAGAAGGGCTTGGTGGCCGACCCCGGCTTTTGCGGAATGGCGCCGGGCAAGGGGGTGATCAGGTGCCCGCCGGTTTCCGTCTGCCAGAAGGTGTCGACGATCGGGCAGCGGCCCTTGCCGACATGGGTGTTATACCAGTTCCAGGCCTCGGGGTTGATCGGCTCACCCACCGAGCCCAGCAGCTTCAGGCTGGACAGGTCGTATTTCTCGACCCATTCGGCGCCCATGCCCATCAGCGACCGGATCGCGGTCGGCGCGGTATAGAACTGGCTGACCTTGTGCTTTTCGCAGACGGCCCAGAACCGGCCGGCATCGGGATAGGTCGGCACCCCCTCGAACATCACGGTCGTGGCGCCATTGGCCAGCGGGCCATACAGGATATAGCTGTGCCCCGTCACCCAGCCGACATCCGCCGTGCACCAGAACACATCGCCCCGGTGATAGTCGAAGGTGATCTGATGCGTCATCGCCGCATAGACCAGATAGCCGCCCGAGGTATGGACCACGCCCTTGGGCTTGCCCGTCGAGCCGGAGGTGTAAAGGATGAACAGCGGGTCTTCCGCCCCCATTTCGGCATAGGCGCAATAGGGGGCGGCATCGGCCATCTCGGCCTTCACGTCCACATCGCGGCCATAGACCCATGTGGTCTGGTCGCCGGTGTGCTTTACCACCAGGCACTTCACATTGTCCGAACAATGCAGCAGCGCCGCATCCGCGTTGGATTTCAGCGCGGTCTTCTTGCCACCGCGCGGGGCATGGTCGGCGGTGATGACGACCTTCGCCTCGGAATCGTTGATGCGGTTGGCCAGCGCATCGGGCGAGAATCCGGCAAAGACCACTGAATGGATCGCTCCGATCCGCGCGCAGGCCAGCATGGCATAGGCCGCCTCGGGGATCATCGGCAGGTAAAGCACCACGCGGTCGCCCCGTTCCACCCCCTGCGCCTTCAGCACATTGGCCATGCGGCAGGTCTGTTCCAGCAGCTCGCGATAGGTGATGTGTTTCGCCGGGGTGCGCGGATCATCGGGTTCCCAGATGATCGCGGTCTGTTCGGCCCGGTCCAGCAGGTGGCGGTCAATGCAATTGGCGCTGACGTTCAGCGTGCCATCCTCGAACCATTTGATCGAGACATTGCCGATGTCGAAAGAGGTGTCCTTGACCTTGGTAAAGGGCTTGATCCAGTCGATCCGCTTGCCCTGCGCCGCCCAGAAGGCCACCGGATCGGAAACCGAATTCTCATACATGCTGTAGTAGGCGGCCGCATCGACATGCGCCTTTTCCACGAACTCGGCCGGGGCGGTGAACACCCCCTGCAACACTTCCGACATCTGGATCCTCCTCGAACCGGATGCCCTGCCACTCCACCCGGAGGCATCCGCATGACCAGTGTAACGAATTGTCAATTTTTTCGTAACCCCTTTTATAACATTGATTTTTCTGTAAATTTCTTGACTGCGGCAGAAAGACATTTGTAAATAAGTGTAAAAGTGGCCGGATTTTGGCAATGATTTTCAACCACCTATCCGATCACGGCGGCGTTATTGGGCCAGCAGCGCGAAAGATACTTGCCAGATAGACCATTTCCGCCGCCATTTCGTTTCCGACGCAACGTCACCCGCGGCGACAGCGATTCGGTCGCCCCCCGTCATCCCGCGGCGGGGGACAGTTCCTGTTCGACAGCGGCAAGATCGGGCAGGAAACGTACGGCAGGGTCATGAAGGCCGGCCATATGCAGGGTGCGGCGCAGCTCGGGCCGGGTGCCGGTCAGGTAAAGCTGCCCCCCCTTGCGGTGCAGCTTTCGCCCAAGAAGCTCGAACGAACGGGCCCCCGAGGAATCGATGAAGGGCACGTCGGTGAAATCCACCACCAGCGCGCGCGGGGTTTCGGCGATGCGGTCCAGCACCGTTCCCAGCCGCGCCGCCGCCCCAAAGAAGAACGGCCCGCGCAGGCGATAGACCACCAGCCCCTCGTGCTGTTCCGCCTGGGGATCATAAGGGGCGTTCGGCTCGTGCGGCTCGACCGAGGTGGCGGCGGCCATGCGGCTGATGAACACCAGCCCGCCCAGCGCAAAGCCGACGACGATCCCTTCGGTCAGGTCGCGGAACACGACCAGAAGGAAGGTCACGATCAGCACCATCGCATCCCCGCGCGAGGTGCGGATCACATTCCAGAACTCTTCCTTCTCGGCCATGTTCCAGGCGACGACGGCCAGCACCCCGGCCAGCGCCGCCAGCGGCACATAGCTGGCCAGCGGTGCCGCAACCATCATGAACAGCAGCACAAAGATGGCGTGCAGCATTCCCGACATCGGCCCGCGGCTGCCCGCGCGCACATTGGTTGCCGTGCGGGCGATGGTGCCGGTGACGCAGAACCCGCCGAACAGCGCCGATCCGATGTTCGCCGCCCCCTGCCCCACCAGTTCCGCGTTCGACCGATGCTGGCGGCCGGTCATCCCGTCGGCCACGAGGGCAGACAAAAGCGACTCGATCGCGCCCAGCAGGGTAAAGCTGACCGCCCAGGGCAGCGCCGCTATGACCGCCGCGCCCGACAGGTCGGGCAAGGCGGGCGCAGGCGGCACGCGGGGCAGTTCGCCGAATTTCGTCCCCAGCGTTTCCACCGGCAGATGCAGCAGCGCCGCCACGACCGAGGTGAGCGCGATGGCGATCAGCATCCCCGGCCAGTGCGGGCGCAACCGCTTCGTCCCCTGGATGATCGCGATGGTCGCAACGGCCAATGCCATGGCGGGCGGCGTCACGGTGGCCCGCGCGGCCCATAGGGCACCCAGTTTTCCGACAAGGGCGGCGGGGTCCCTGCCCGTCAGCGTCAGGCCGAACAGATCCTTGATCTGGCTGGAAAAGATGATCAGGGCGATGCCGGCGGTAAAGCCCACCGTCACCGGATAGGGAATGAACCGGATATAGCCCCCCAGCCGCGACAGCCCCAGCCCGATCAGCATCAGCCCCGACAGCAGGGTCGCCAGCAGCAGCCCCTGCACCCCCGTCTGCACCACGCAGGCCGCGACCAGCACGATGAAGGCCCCCGCCGGCCCCCCGATCTGGAACCGCGATCCGCCAAGGGCCGAGACCAGAAAGCCGCCGACGATGGTGGTGTAAAGCCCGCGCTCCGGCCCTACACCGCTGGCGATGGCGATGGCCATCGACAGGGGCAGCGCCACGATGGCCACGGTCAGCCCGGCCAGCGCATCGGCGCGCAGGTCGTGCAGGCCATATCCCTCGCGCAAGACGGTCCAGAGTTTCGGCAGAAATTCGCGGGCGCGCGGGGCGGGGCGGGTTGTCACGAAAGGACCATGGGACTAGCCAGATGCAGGGGCCAGCAAACGCCCCCACCCCTGCCCCTGTCAATCCCGCCGCCAAGGATCGCCATGTCGCGCCCCAATCCGTTCAATCCCCCCGACGATACGGCGCGCGCCCTGGTGCGCGAGTTGATGGCAAAGGGTCATGCCGCACTGGCAGTGATCGATGAAACCGGCACACCCGCGATCAGCCGCGTGGCCTTTGGCCGGGATGCGGCGGGGGTGCCGCTGATCCTGATCTCGGGCCTTGCGGCGCATACGGGCGCGCTGCGCGCCAACGCCGACTGCGCCTTCATGCTGGGCGATCCGGGGCCAAAGGGCGATCCGATGACGTCGCCGCGGCTGATGGTCAAGGCACGGGCCGAATTTGCGGCCGGGCCTGACGAACACTCGGTGCTGCGGGCGGCCTGGCTGGCGGCCAACCCCAAGGCGACGGTCTATATCGACCTGCCGGATTTCAGCTTTTGCCGGTTGCATCCGGTGTCGGCGGTGTTGAACGCAGGCTTCGGGCGCGCCTTTCGGCTGACGCCCGCGGACCTGGGCTGATCACGCCGGATCGACCAGCCGGCCCAGCGTGCGGCCGCCCAGGATGTGCAGGTGGTAATGCGGCACCTCCTGCATTCCGTGGCGTCCGGCATTGGTGATGGCGCGATACCCCGACTCGCCCGCCAGACCCAGTTCGGCGATCACGCTGGCGACCGTGCGGTGGAAATCGACGATCTCGGCCTCGGTCGCCTCGGCCGCGAAATGGTCCAGGTTGACATAAGGCCCCTTCGGTATCGCCAGCACATGCACGGCGGCATGGGGGCGGATGTCGTGGAAGACCAGAGTATGCGCGGTTTCCCGCACGGTGTTGTTTGGGATCTCGCCGCGCAGGATCTTGGCAAAGATGTTCTGGGGGTCGTAGGTATGGGCCATTGTCTCAGTCCACGAACAGGTAATCGGTCGCCGCGATTTCACGCGCCTTGGGGGCGGGAATGTCAAGGAATTCCGCCAGAGCGATCGCATTCTCGTCGGCCGAGGCCGCCTGCCGCATCCGGTAAAGCCTTGCGAAACCCGCGTCGCGGATCCGGTCGCTTTCAAACCGCATGTCGTATCGGATCGTCGGCAGCAGGCGCGCCAGAACCTCGGGCGAGGTATGGTCGCCCGCCAGCCCCACGCGCCGGGCGTGACCGGCCAGATAGTCGTCGTCAAAATCGCATTCGATTTCCAGCAGGCGGACCTCTGCCTTGTCATTGCAGAAATCCTGCATCAGCTCGACATTCGCGGGGTCGATGCAGAACACCAGCCGGTCGGTATTCCAATAGTCGTAAAGCATCCGCACCAATGCGCGGTGATGGCGCGTGCGCTTTTCCAGCGTGGATTCGATCCCCCCCAGATCGGGCAAGGGGGCCGACGCCTCGTTGAACAGATAGTCGATGGCCGGAAGGTTCGAGACCTGGCGCATCCTGTCGACCAGACGCTTGGCGACGTGCCATTTCTTGCACGCCACCATCATCAGCACCCGTTCGCGGCCCAGGCTCGTCTCCCTCTCCCAGAAGCGGGGGGCAAAGCGGCGGCCCACGCGGCCACGCCCGGCAAGGAACCTGTAAAGCCGCCGCCCCTCGTCCGAGATGTCGAAGGACACGCCGGTCGCCGCGTAAAGCTCGCCCAGCCGGTCCCGCAGCACGCGGGCATCGGGGCTGATCTTGCGGGCGAAAAGATAGTCCTGGCTCAGCAGCAGGTCATAATGGTCGTTGTAGAACGTCACCGGCATCCCGTAATCGGTAAACATCAGGAATGTCGGGGTGCGGCTGCGGATCTGGTCTTCGGGCACCAGATGATGCACCAGCGTCTGAAAGAACGTCTCGTCGGGTATCCATGTGGTGCGGAAGAACCGCAGGATGTCGCGCCGCTTGCGGCAGAACTCCAGCACCGCCTCGACCGTATGGCGGCGCAGGCACCACCATTGGCTGCCGATCCGCATCTGGATGTCGGACGGCACCCGGCGTTCCAGCCCCAGCCGTTTCTGCCACTGCATCGAGGTGTAGAACCACCACTTTGCCGTGCGTTCGTTGAACCAATGCCGATAGATCAGCCGTTCGTCGCGGATGCCGGTCTTGATCCAGTCCGACCGGAAGAAGTCGAAGCTTTCGATATAGTCCACCTCCTCCCGGTCGAGGAAGGCATGGACGTATTCCGCCGTCTTCACCGGCATGCAGTCGCCCGACAACATGTAGAAATGCGTCGCCCGCGGAAAGGCATCGACCGCAGCGCGGGTCGCCAGCAGCGTCGCTTCCACCAGGCTCCATTCGCCCCAGCCGCACTTGATCCGGCGCGCGGCAAAGACGACCGACCTGTTCGGCGCCAGCGCCGCGCGGATACGCTCGAAATCCTCGCGACGGGCGCGGGCATCGAAATGGATCGCGACGAAATCGCCGGCCGCTGTCAGCCGGTTGGCCTGCGCGATGATCCCTTCGGGATCCTTGTGGCACAAGAGGACGTAGGCAATCTTCGCCATGCGGGCAACACTCGGGACACGCGGATGGACGTTCTCCACCTGATTCACATACCGCGCATTGAAAAGACAGGGTTTGTTTGCTTTTTTATGCACCGGCTGGCACGACTGCCACGACAATGCCCTGTGGATGGAGAATATGATGGGTTTTCCCGGCACCTGGATGACGGAAAGCGAAAGCCTGGTCTATCGCGTGGTGCCGAAATGCGCTTGCTCGACCATCGGGCAGATCATGTTCTATTCCGACCATGGCCGGTTCTTCGACGGCGACATCCACGATGCGGCGACGGGGCTGCACAAATGGGCGCAGGCAGACAGCCAGCCGCTGATCGAGGCGAACGTAAAGGCGCACGGGTCGCTGACCTTCACCTGCGTGCGCAACCCTTATACCCGCATCCTGTCGTCCTTCTTCGACAAGATCTGCGGCATCCAGCGCAACGGCCGCCGCTATCGCGGCAATCTGGTGCCGATGCTGACACAGAAATACGGGATCGAGGTCGGCGGCCCGGACGGCAAGGAGGAGTTCGACCAGATCGCCAGTTTCCGCCGGTTCCTTCTGTTCGCGCGCGACACCATCCGCTGGAAAAAGCCGATGGAGCCGGACATCCACTGGTCGGCCATGTCTGGCCATGTCGCGACGTTCATCGTCAACGGCGGGCGCTATGACCGCATCTTCTTTACCGAAAGGTTCGACGAGGGGATGCAGCAGGTTCTGGACGGGATAGTGCCGCGCCACCCCGTCGACCTGAAGACCATCCCCCGTTTCAACGAAAGCGAAGGCCACGGGCCAAAGCGCGCCCATCCGGTCGAAGATTACTTCGATGACCTGTCCAGGCATCTGATGTGGGAAATCTACCGGAAGGATTTCCAGCTCTTCCGCTATGACTTCGACAATCCGGCCAACAAGATGCCCAAGGGCGAGGTCGATCTGGACGAGGTTCACGCCAAGCTGGGCGATTGAGGCCGGCGGCTGCCGGAAAGGCTTGCCCATTTCCCCGCCCGGCGTTAAAGCCTGCGGCTTTCCGTCAACCGCGACCGCTCAAGAGGGCGAACCGGGATGAGTCCTACCATGGCATCGCCTGCAACCGCCCACCGCCTGTCCGTCGCCCCGATGATGGATTGTTCCCGCCAATCCTGAATTTTTCTTATCTTTCAAGTTCCATGGATGCTTGGCCGGCGGGCATGTATTCAAAATGTAGGCCAGAGTAGCGGATCAAGTTTCTTGCGCTGCGCGACCTTCCTTAGCCGCCGCTTTTTCCTGACGATCCAGTTCGCGCGCCACTGCATCCCTGATCCACGCTGCCATACCATAATTCCCCGCCAGCGCCTCGATGCGCTGTCGCTGTTCGTCCGTCAGGCGGACCTTCGTCTCCTTGACGTTGAGCGGCTTTCTTCCCATGGGCACTATATATTCGTCCCCGAAAAAAGTGTCAAACTCCAAAAATAATCGTCCCCGATTATTGACAATAAGCGGGGACGATTATAGATTACCTTCATGGGCAGCAAACAACAGCCCATAGAAAGGAGAAGATGATGCAGAACGATGATTGGCTCGACCAGCGCTACCACGAAGCGCTGGTGCTGATCAGGAAGGGCGGCCTGTCCGGCAAGATCGCCCGCGCCTTCCTGAAGACCCACTTCGGTTAACCCGAAGCCAGCGTCGCCCCGAGAGGGGCGGCGCACCCAAATTCTCACGAAAAGTAAATGGGTGCAATCATGACCTCTGAAATCTATACCCCGGCCGTGCCTCGCCAGGCCGCTGCTTCCAACGGCAGGGCGGCTGTCCTGGTTCAGGAATGGCCGCGCGGCGGCCTGTGTGTGGCGCGCTATGCCCCGGCCGATCTCGGGCGGTGGGAGCGCAGGGCAGAGTTTGATGATCTCTGCAAGCGCGCCGCGCGCAAACTGGGTTATGTGCCCGCTTCGGCGCGGTTGGGCGGCTGGCAAAAGATTGACGTTGGGTCGGTCAAATGATGAACCCAACCGTAGCCGACATTCTTCGCCTCTACATTGCCGACAGGATGCCGGTTGTGGCCAGCCCGAAAACCTTGCGCTGCGTCGTCAAGCCGGTGCAGCGACTGATCGGCGATCTCCCCGCCGCTGCGGTCGATCAGGAGGTGATAGACCGTTATATCGTGGCCCGCCGGGCAGAAGGCGTGAGGGATGGCACTGTGCGGCGTGATCTGTCTGTCCTGCTGGCGGCGCGGCGGCTTGCACATCGCAAGCACCTCATTCCGGCGCCGACCCATGTGATCATCCCGCAAAAAGGCATGACCCGTCAGCGGGTGTTGAGTCCCGAGGAGGTCCGGCAACTGATCGACGCCACCACCGATCCGCGCACCAGGCTGTTCATCCTGATCGGGCTGTCCACCGGCGCGCGGCTGACCGCGATTGCGGAGTTGACCTGGGACAGAATCGACCTGGACGCTGGCCTGATCAATTTTCGCGCCCCACATCCCCGCGCCCAGCGGCGCAAGGGCAGGGCTATCACCCCGATCAGCGAAACGCTGGCCGGTGAACTGCGCCGCCGCCGACCCGAAAGCGGCTCCGGCATGGTGTTCGACGTTGCGGCTTGTTCGCTGCGACTGGGATTTTACCGCGCTCGTGACCAGGCGGGGCTGGGGCGCGATGTTACCCCTCACGTCATGCGCCACACGGCGGCGACAACCATGGTGCGATCCGTGCCGCTGATCATGGCCAGCAAGATGCTCGGTCAGCAGATCCCGTTCGATGGCCTGCTGCCAGGATTCAAACCATGGGTTCAGCCCATACTGGACGAACATCTGCCCGAGGACATCGATGCCACTGCCCCAGCTCGTGTCATCCATTCCGAGCAGCGGACGGGGAACGCCAAACGCGCGGCCGATCTCCTCGATCTGCATGGACCGCTGCTCGATGGCCTGCGCATCCTTGCCGGTCGTGCCACCCGCATTCAGGTCCATTCCTTCCTCAAGGATCATCGACCTGTGAGCGTTTTCGGCCCCTTCCCTTTCGGCCATCGACGCCTTCAGTCGATCATACGCTTCTGGACTCAACTTCGCGGGGTGTTTCAGCACCTGCCCTACGATCATACCCTTCTGGAAAAGCCTGGCCGCTGCACGCTCCGTCTGGATTGCCAGCGCGATAGCCTCGGCCGCCTGCCTGACCATCGACATGCCGGTGATCGCGTCATCCGATACGGGGCCGCGTAGGTGAAACACGTCCTCCTGCCGCAGCACGACCGGGGATTTGTCCTTTCGCGAAACGTGGTATTCCAGCGATCCCGCCGCGGTTTGTTCCACCGTCCATCGGCTCCGCGGGATAGGCAACAGGGCTACAAGTCGCGCCCCGACGACGACTTTACGGGCGATCGCGTCGCCATCGACCAGCGCCCACCGCTGCATCATCTGCCGAAATTCGTATGCGGTCATCCACCCGTTCGGACGACGATGCAGAATACGGAAAAGGGGGTGATCCTCTGCCTTGGTCTTGTCGTCGCGGCGCTGGAGATGCAGCGGCAACATTCCGATGGTGCCGGATATCAGAAGCACACACCGAAGAACAGCGGTGTTCCGCATGGCCTGTGCAGGCGTTACCGTCATGCCCGCGGCAGTCGCAGATCCGCCGCCGGTTCGGATAAATTCCAGAAGCCTCGGGTCATCCAGTCCCGAGAAGACCATCGCCTCCCCCGCCATCGCCAGAGGCCGAGATGCCGCGGCTTCGGCTTTGCGGAAAAAGGAAAAGAGGCCCATCAGATCACCAGTATCCCGCGTTCTTCGTAGACCGATGGCCCTTCATGAGTGTCTTCCCATGTCCCTGCGACGCTCATCGCCATGGCAAGAGCAACCATGCCGTCGATCCGCCCGTGCGATTTCGACTTCGACAGCTTCCGGTTGCCGGCCGCGTCGGTCTGCACCGTCGCGTTTCTGGCGCAGCTTTCCAGGACCGGATGCCCCGCGTGTGCAATGCGCTTGTTCAATAGCGCGCTTTCCAGATCACGAAGCGCGGGCGACATGCTCTGGAACCCTTGTCCGAACTGTTTGAACAGCCCTTCATCGGACAGTTGCTCATCCGAAAATCCCACCTTCGCAAGCCATGGCTTGAGATGGCGCCAGTTCCACCGATCAAAAGCGATCTTCCGAACGTCATGGACTTCGCACAAATCGCGCAGGAACACCGCGACAAACTCATAATCCACTGTTGCCCCTGGCGCGGCCTGCAACCAGCCGTCCCTCTTCCACAGATCATAGGGCACCCGGTCAGCACGGGCCTTTTCCGACAGTCCTTGCTCCGGCAACCAGAACGTAGGCTTGACCTGCCAGATACCATCGACCGGCGCGACCAGCACCAGCGCCGTCAGGTCGTTCACCTCCGAGAGGTCAAGTCCTCCGAAGACCGGCAGTCCTTCAAAACTGTCAAACACCGCACCGCTGCATTCCTTCCAAACCCGTTGCGAGACGAACGGGCTGTTCATGTCCACGCGCTGATTCAGGATCAGGTTGCGATATTCAGCCTCACGGCTGGGCATCCGCTTCGCATCTTCTGCCATCGCCAGCGTTTCCGCGGCGTTCTGGAAATCGCCAAATGCGGGGTTCGCCGCCCGGATCGCCTCCTCGCTGAACGGGTCCATGTCAACAGGCGCCGTATGCAGGGCCAGCACGACACGAGGGTCATGACCGGCTTGTGCATCTTCGATCAGCACGGATAGCAGATCCGCGTCCGACGGTGCCTGCGTCGAGATTATGATCGACAGCGGGTTTTCCTGCGCACCCGTCGCCGTTTCCAAAGCCTCGTAAAGTTCCGACCTCGGCCCCTTCACCTGCCCGAGTTCGTCGTGAACGATCAGGACTGGGCTAAGACCATAAGCCGTCGCCGCTTCGGCCGACAGGGCGCGATAGAGTGTGCCGAGGTCAGGGCAATACAGCTGCTTTGCCGTGTCCCTGACGATGATCACATCCTTCAGCTCCTGTTTCCGGCGCACCATCTTTGCCGCAAGGGCGAAGAGGATCGACGCCTGGTCCCGCGACTGCGCCGCGCTGAACAACTGGCTGTTCTCTCGCGCCTCAGGGCCGCAAAGGTGCAAAAGCAGGATGCACGCCGACAGTGCGGTTTTCCCGTTCTTGCGCCCGAAGGACAGAATTGCCCGCCTTGTCCCGGCGCGGTTGTCATAGATGCGCAGCAACGCATCCTTCTGCCAGTCCCGCAGCTTGACAGGCTGTCCGACAAGCCGACCTTCGGGGACGACGCAATATTCCTCTATCCAGCGGATATTCCGTTGGCCGCGGGTCAGGTGTCCCAAGGCTTCCGGCCGGATTTGTGACCCTCAAGCGCCGTTGCACCCGATTTATTGCTGTAGGTGCTTTGCTGGGTGATGCGCATCGACGTCGCCAGAGCCTGAATCCGGCCGCTCTGCTGGGCATGTGCGCGCATCAGCACCGTCCAGGACTTGATGTCCAACTCCCCTTCCCGGCGCTCGAACTCATAAATCATCTGCGCCACCCGGCGGCAACTGACCACATGCGTGCAATACTCTGCCAGCAAGTCGAAGTTGCGCGGAGTGAACCAGTCGGCCGGGACATCCGAAACGACCCGCCGCCAGACCTCTTGTTCTTCGTCGCGCCACAGTTCGTAAGGCGGTTCCGGTCGATTGACGACGACGACCTTCGCCGCAATCTCCAATTCGGCCGCGGACTTGGGTCCACGTTTCTGCATCGCTTCAAATTCCAGATTATGGCGGTTTCTCAAAAGGAAGTCCCGACCGCCGGTCCGAACCCTACCCGCTCCAGACTTTTGACCACCCCCCCGGTCCAGCCATGCACCTTGCGCATGGTTACGGGTTGGGCCAGATCGGGCGTCCATCAGCTGAGAACAGGGGGCGCGGGCGGCGTCCCTGCCCTTCCGCGCCTTCCTGCTGCGTCTTTGCACGATGACAATCGGTGCAGATCGACTGAAGGTTTGACACGTCATCCGTGCCACCCTTCGATTTAGACACGATATGGTCCACTTCGCGCGCAGGCGTCGGCCGACCTTCAGCCTTGCAAGGCTGGCAAAGATACTGATCTCGGCAGAGAATAGTCAGGCGCAGCTTATCCCAAGCTGTGCCATAGCCTCTTTCATGTCGTGACGACTTATCGGCCCATTTGCCGGGTGTCTTGCGGGCGCCCAAATGTGCAACACCCCGCAATGAAAAAGCGCCCTAGGTTTCCCTTGGGCGCATTCCCTCTCGATGATGCCAAAATGACCATTTCTGGCCTTATGTCAACCGTTCATTCTGATGCCATCCCATACATGCCAAAGTGCAGCGACGAGTGCCTGCGGGTTTCGGCACGGTCTATCATCACAAACGACGCGCTCCACCTCCTCGCGCGCCGCCGCCCCTGCCCGTCCCAGCCATTCCTGCAACGATTGAAGTTCACGCACCGCATCATCTTCCCGCTCGATATCGGTGCGATCATCAGGTGCGGGCGTGGATGCATCGGCAGAAAGAGAATCTACCGGCAACAGCAATCGCAAACACTGCGGGTGCCTGGCCGGGGCGCCCATTGCCCTGTCAAACGCAACGACGACACGCCGGGTATGGCAGATCGCGTCCCATAGCGCAGCGCGATCATTACGCGCCGCTATAGCCAGCGCCATAGCCCCACCCGCTTCGCAGCCCCACCAGGGATCGCGCATTTCCCGAAACATCGCGCGAGGCAAACCCCAGCGGCGGCAACGGGCCTTCAGCGATTCCGTCATCGGATCACGGTTTGTGGCGCTGCGGCGCACCCTTCCATTACCTTCCCGCCGGGGAACTTCTGCCAGAACCGGCAAAGCGCCATTGATCACGCTGGCTTCATTCCTTGCGCGCCTGCGCGCGGCTTTGCTTCCCTTGCTTTTTCCCATCACCTGCCCCTTCCATAGCGTTCTTCGGCGATGTTGATCACCGCTTGCCTTACCCATTCGTCGTGGACTGTCGCCGGGTCGATGACGAGGAGACCTCGTTCTCGCCACATCCGGCGAAAGACCTCGGCATTTCTTTCTTCGGCGGCGCGGCCGGTCAGGGGATTGCCGTTGGCGCGATTGTAGATTGCGCTGATCAACCGCGTCACCGAATGCCCCTTGCCGCCAAACGCTCGACAGTCACCAGTCCGGCCGCAACCATCGCAGCAGGATCGCTAGCCCCGATCAGACTGGGAGGAATGAACCCGTCCCCGTTGACCAGTTCCGCTTTCCACCGCAGCACCTCTGCCTTTCCGGCCCTCGGTTGGGCTTTCGCCGCAATCGGATTGACCATGAACCCGTCGAGGGCTTGGGGGGTGGCTGGCGGTTCGGGATGCTGGCGACGCGATGCGGCGGCCCGGTCCAGCACCTCGGAAGGCGTCAGCCGTTCCAGCCACCCGGCGATGTGCCGTCGCCCCCTCGAACCGTCCCAGGATCTGGGCACCGGGCCTCCGATGCCAACCGCCGTGGCCAGCTCGGCGATGAACCGATCCAGATCGAAATCATCCGCCACCGCCAATGGTGGTGGTTTAAGGACGGTTGTTTGACGGTTTATGTGCGGCTCCCGCACACTTTGCTGTGCGGCTCCCGCACATGGCATGTGCGGCTGGCGCACATGTGCGGCTCCCGCACATGTGGTTTCCTGGGGCAATTCTTCCGGCTCTTCCGGCACGGGTTCGGGCGGCCGCACCAGTTCCAGAGCGGCCAGCGCCTTCATGTTGATCCGGTATTCGACAGTATAGCCGTTGGACCGCGAGCGGGTGCCGGTTTCCACGATCAGCCCATCATTCAGGAGGGCCACAACCGCGTCCTGCACCGTGCGGCGCCCCATCTCCAGTTCATCGGCCATACGGGATTTACTGATCCAGATGCCGGTTCCATCATCGCTGGCGGAATCGGCCATCCTGATCAGGACAGCCTTTTTTGTAGGGCTGCCGACTCTCCTTTCGCGGACCTGCATTGTGACGGTAATGCTCACGGCGCGCCCCCGATGCCCAGCGCGGCGCTGATCATGAGAGGGCTTGCAATATCACCCATTGTCCCGGCCCTCCCCTTGCGGGGCGCGGTAGCGATGGCATCGGGCGCAAAGCTGCAGGTCTGGATACAGCGGCAGGCAGATCATCCACGACTCCCACACCCACCTGTGCAGGCCGATCAGGCAAAGAATGCGGCTCATGCTGCACCCCCTTCCTGCGGGGCGCGGTCAAGGGCGGCTGCCGGGGCTGGGGACAAATCCGCCTCGCCCCATCCATCGGAAAGCCCAGACCAGTGTCCCCGCTGAATACCTTCGGCAACCGTGTATTTGTGCGTTGTCAGATCTGGCCCAAGATCAATTGAGACAACGACAAGATTTACACCGACCCACTCGCCCGCGTTCTCGTAGCTTGACGATACCACCACATCCGCGCCCGGCAGAAACCGTGGGTTCACCGCCCCGGCCTGTGCGGCAAGGGCTTCGGCGGCGTCGGCGAAGATACCTGGGATGGCGCGCTTCAGGTGCCGCGCAGCCAGTAGACCGCCATCGCACCGACCCGCCGCCATGTCGTCTGCCATCATTTCCAGGCGGTGGCGGGCCATCGAGATGCCAGTGCTGTAGCCCTCAATCCGATCAGCGGCGGCGATGTATTTATCCTGCGATGCTTCCCAGCCCGCGATGGCCTTGTCGCGCTGTTCGGTCAGCCGCTCCACCTCCGCCGTCAGCCGCGCTATCTCCGCGTCGGCGGGGGGGTGGGCGTAATGAGGCGTGACCGTAACGTGGTAGCCCAAGCTGCGCAGCTTCTCGCAATGATCGTCAGCGGCCTGTTTCTTGCGATACAGGGCTGATCCGCCCGGCGCGGTTTTGAACCCCGGCGCAATTTCGCCCCGCCAGTCTACGTCCCACGCCACCGGCACCGCCTCCACGGGGGCGGGCTGGGCGGCGATCAGCGCCAGCAGCACGGCACGGATATCCTCTCCGAGCAGTTCGGCAGGGCCTTCGGCCGACGGCATGATCATGATCAGATCCGCACCCAGTCCCATTGCGGCACGCTGGGCGCTGCGGGCATCACGGGCAGCGAGGTATTTCTGCAAGCGTGTGATGGCGTCGGGAAGCCTGTCCTTGGCAACGGCGTCGTTCATTTTCCGACCTCCCCACGGGGGCGGAATATCCGGTGCCCGCGCTGGAGCCACCATTGCCAGCCCTTGGCCCTCATGATCCGTTGGGCGGCGAACTGGCTGATCCCTAAGGCTTCACCCACACAGCCGGCCGAATAGCCCTGTTTTCCGGCGGTGACGGCCCAATCCGCCCTTTCGTCCAACAGGGGTTGCGGTGTCCATTTGGTCATCCGGCCGCGCAGATGTTCGGGGGCGGTCAAGGTCATGCCACCACCCCCGCGCTGAAGAAATCGGCCTGCGTGGCCTCGGCCTCGCGCAGGAACGTGGCGGCGCTGGCGGCATACCGAAGGCCCGGTCAATGGGAGCGGCTAGAAGTGGGGATCGGTCAGTAACGCGCGGTCGAGGATAACCGCAGAAGCCCCTCAACCTCTGACAGCCGGGAAAGACCGGCACCTGAACAGCGCAGCGGGAACACGTCCTGTCCCCAGCGTGAGGGCCGATCCTCCCCGGCTCAAGCAACAGCGCAACACCGCGGGCGTGACAGCCGGGAGAGACCGGCACCCGTAAACCAGAGAGGGAACCCATGTCGGAACGTCTCACCATCCATCTTCGCAAGCTCCAACGGGGATATGCAGCGCATTTCAACGACGAGATGAGGCATTCGCCGTTCGACACCGGCGACGAATATGCGGCCGTAACGCCGGAAGACCTGCGTGACGTGGTGCGCGCGGAAGCGCTCCGGCGGGTGGATGCGGCGCTGGATCGCCTGATCGCATTCAAGGATAGCGACGAGGTGCGCTCGAAATGACCGAACCCACCGACGCCTATTCCGTCACCGCCGACGAGCTGCGCCAGTTCATCGAACGGGCCGAACAACTGGCGGCCGAAAAGCGCGACATTGCCGAGCAGGAAAAGGATCTGTTCGCCGAAGCGAAGGGCCGCGGCTACGACACGAAGGTGATGAAAAAGATCATCGCCCAGCGCAAGCGCAAGGCCGACGACATCGCCGAGGAAGAGGCGATCTTCGAGATATATAAATCGGCCCTGGGAATGGACTGATCGGCGATGACGATGCGGATCAGCGCCGAGGAAGCCCGGAAGATGTTGACGGATGCCAGCCTGAACGGCGGCAACCGCCGAGTGGCGGGCGCCCGGCCCTGCGTCGTCGCTGGCATCAAGTTCCACAGCCGCCGCGAGGCAAGGTTCTGGCTTTTCCTGATGGAAGATCAGCGCTTGGGCCGGATCACCGACCTGAAGCGGCAGGTCAAAGTGCCGCTTCTGGGCCGCGATGGCCCGATCCTGACGCCTACCGGGAAACCGGCACACTATGTCGCGGACTTCACCTTTACCGAGGTCGGCACCGGCGCGCATGTCGTGGCCGATGCCAAGGGCCACCCCACCGAAATCTATCTGCTCAAGCGCGCGATCCTCGCGGCGCAGGGCATCGTCATACGGGAGTTGTGAATGTCTCTGGGTCCGATGATCTGCGAAGAGGTGGCGGCCGACGATCATGCCGTCGACGCCTTCGCAATGTCGATGAAGGCGAAGATGGCGGCCGGCCGCGCCAAGGGCCGAGGCGGATGGCGCGATCCGGCGCGGTGCAGCATCGCGTCGCTGGAGGCGATGTTCTGCGATCACCTGGGCAAGACGAACCCCGGCAATTACGTCGATCTGGCGATCATCGCCATGATGATCCACCTGCGCCAGCAGTGGGGCGGCGTGGCACCGGCCGCGCCCAGCGCGTCGGGCAACACGGACGAGGGGTAAGCCCCAATGACGCGGGTCGCCTTGATCATCTGGCGCTGGTTCTGGACCAGTGCGGCATATCTGTTCTGCGCCATGGCGATCGTGCCCGTGGCGCTGGCGGCCGCGTGCCAGATGATCGGCGGCGGTATCCCTGACGAAAGGGGCGACGATCATGAGCTTTGAACCGCGGATAAGCACGATCTGGCTGCTCATGGGGCAATACGGCAGCCTGCCCGTTATCCCTATCGAGCGCGTCGCCGAGGACCATTTCCGCATGTCGGCCCCGAAACTGCTAGAGCGCATCAGCCGGGGAGAAATCAAGCTGCCGGTGGTGCGCATGTCGGATTCGCAGAAGGCCGCGAAGGGCGTGCATCTGTCTGACCTGGCCGACTACATCGACGCCCAGGCAGAAAAGGCGCGGCGTGAAACAAAATCGCTAACGCTATGAGGGAAGTCGTTGAAATATAGTCTTTACCAATTCTATTTGAGGTATCAAATCTTTCAATGCATTGGCCTCGGCATATGTGTGCGTCCACATCTTATCCTCAATCATCGGTAGAGGCTCATCATAGTGCCATTTTTTTATCTTGTTATTGTCATCTCTCCTCTTTTTGGGTTTCTCGAAAATATCTCGAAAGCGTCTTGGTGAAATCCCCACGAAATGCTGAACCAGAACTTTTCCTTCCACTCGCACACCAGCTGAAAGGGCGTCGCTACTCAGATCGAACGCCCTGCTTTTCAAATACGGCTCAATATATACGATCCTATCCAAACCTGCCGCGACTAAATGTTTCGCACAATTGTGACAAGGAAAGGTGGTAACATAAATTGTTGCACCTTTTGTCGACAAACCCAGCCGCGCCGCGTCAGCTAATGCTGACATCTCAGCATGCGCCATGCGACCAAACTCGGTTAAATCAGACACGAGCGTGTCTTTCATGATCTTGCCGAACTCTGGATCTGAAAGCACTTCCTTAGGGTCCATCTTAACTTTCTGATGCTTCGCCAAAGCATATACAAAATCTGCAATTATCTTGCTGGTTTCGAGTTTATTTGCCTCGATGCCTCTCTCAATATCTCTCTGAGGCGATTTATCATCGCACCAATAGTTGCCCCCGCCGGGGCGCGGCACTTCGTTGCAGCCTATCGAGATGATGTCGCCGGTTTCATTGAGTATCGCAGCGCCAACCTGCCTACTCAAATCCAAGGTTCTTAGAGATGCCGCCTTCGCGAAATACGACCCGAGTTCGTCGCGGGTTGGACTAATGTAGTTTGATCCAAAGAACGCCTGCATGAAGCGCTCTGTTTGCTTTGCAACCTCTGTGACACTTCCTCCGATAAACACATCGGCTGAGTGGTAGGCGTTAATGAGCCTCTGTCCAAACTTTATATTTACCTCCTCGCGATCCCGCGCCACCAGTCGACGCGACTCTTCCCCAATCTCATCCCGCCCCATTGCAGGATCATCGCGACTTATCATACTAGCGACAGACTCGAGCTGCTCCGCCTCAGATACCACTACGGAAACTTGTATGAATTTTCGACCATATACTCTCCTAAGAATATCAATTTCATGCGGCCTCTTCAGTTGTCTTATGATGTATGCTCGGCCCGGCACTTGAGCCAAGTTCAACCAATCCGGGCTGACACCTGACGCCTTATTCAATTCCCTGCGCGTAGAAATGATCTTTCCTATGGCTATTTTTGCAAGAAAATCGGCGGTTCCAGACGCTTCAACCACCTTATTCATGACTTCTATTTTTTGATTTACATTCGCCATGATCTGCGATTTAAGCTCTGGGATAGCCTCTTTTACGTCATTCGTTATGTGAATGATCGTTGACACATACTTTACCTTAAGAAGCTCCGCGACCAAGCACTCCTGCACAGCGTCGATGTTGCAACCCAGCGGCCCCACCAAGCCAAACACCAGTTCAGGAGATGCGCTCTCTCGCGTTTCCCTGGGAAGGGGCATGTCGCCAACGGGTGATGACTTGTCGCTTTCGTCCATGCCCAACCTCCTAGATGTGCAAGGCGAATCAAGCCGAAAACTTGAACGATTGCAACTTCTACACCAGTGCCTAGTGCTTACTAGTGACTTGCACATTTTTGCATTCACTGGTTAGATTGGACTACCATATTTTGTGGAGGGGACACCATGACACGAAAATCCGTTGTTTCTCACGGGGCCGTCGAGCAGCCAGCGGAACTCGAATTTATGGAGATCTTGGCAGAGTCGAACCGCCTGTTCGAACAGCAACCAGAACAGTTAAAGAAGGCATCGGCTTCCTATTTTGCCCCCATGGAAGATGACAAAAAGCCTTGGGAAACATACATTTAGGTCGCACTGAGACACTATAAGCCACTCGAAAGGCCGCCATGTGGCGGCCTCTTCCGTTTCTTGGGTTCAACGATTCCGAACCCAATCAGCCCAAACGTCACCTACTTCGGAGATGTGCGTATACCGCTGAAGGCTCTGCCAACTGCGGTGGCCGCTGACGGCCGCGACATGGGGGATGTTCCACCCCATCTCGAAGAGGCGCGATATGCCCTCGTGGCGCAGATCGTGAAAGTGCAGATCCTCGATCTCCAGGAACTTGCAGGCGCGGGTGAAGGCCGCGCTGATCGCATCGGCGCCGAAGGGGAAAATCTCATCGGCCACCTTGGGCATCGTCTGGATCAGGGCCTCGGCCTCCGGGGGCAAATCGCACCAGATGTCGTTTCCCGCCTTCTCGCCCGGGTTTTTCATGTCGCGCACCAACACCTTGCCCGGCCGCAGATCGGCCCAGCGCAGGCGCGTTATCTCGTCTTGGCGCCGGGTGCTGAACATCGCAAAGAAAGCGACCTTGTGCATCGGCATGGCGCGGCGCCGCTTTGACCGCTGCTCGAAATGGGCCATCAGCCGATCCATCTCGTCGCGCGTCGGCCGTCGGTCGCGGCGCATGGACTTCGACGTGAGGCCCAAACGCTTGCATACCTTCGCCGCAGCCTCCATCTCGGCCGGCACCAGCGCATACCCCCACGCGGCGGGAGCGATGGAGAAAACGGCCGACAGGTGGCTCATGTAGTTTCCGACCGTCTGCGGCTGAACTTTCTTTGAAAGATCGGTTGCGAAGCTGACGATATCGTGGCTGCGGATTTCGGCGCATTCCATCGCTGCGATGCTGTGGCCCTTGATGGCGGTCAGCACCTGGGCCTTGGTCTTGCCTATCTCCTTGATGCTCTCGCGCACATACTCGTCGATCGCCTCGGACAGAGTGCCTTTGGGCTTGCCCCAGCCGTCGCGCGCGATTTCACCCTCACGGCGCTTCATCCACGCGCGCGCTGCCGGTTCCCGGTCGAAGGTGCGGGCTTCGGTGTAGACCTTGACACCCTTGCGCTTTATGACGATCTGCGCGGTATAGCCGTAACTGCCATCCGCCCTTTGCCGCTTGTTGATGCTGCCCACGGTCCTACATGCCGCCCCTTTGTCCTACATTTGTAGGACTACACAACAGGGAACGGGTGTAAACAGGGCAAAATGGGGAACAAATCGGCAGTGTTTGACGAGGCGCAAGTGACTGACCATAAAGAAAAACATAATAACTACAATAGCTTCCGTCTATCAGTCGCCCCGATGATGGACTGGACGGACCGTCATTGCCGGTTCTTTCACCGGCTGATGACGCGCCGGGCGATGCTTTATACCGAGATGGTCACGGCCCCCGCCGTCATTCACGGCCCGCGCGACCGGCTGTTGGGCCATTGCGATACCGAACACCCCGTCGCGCTGCAACTGGGCGGGTCCGACCCGTCGGAACTGGCGCAGGCAGTGCGGATCGCGGCGCCCTTCGGCTATGACGAGATCAACCTGAACGTCGGCTGCCCGTCCGACCGGGTGCAGTCGGGCTGCTTCGGTGCGGTGCTGATGGAACGCCCCGGACTGGTTGGCGATTGCGTGGCGGCGATGATCGGCGAAAGCCCGGTGCCCGTCACGGTGAAATGCCGCATCGGCGTGGACGACCAGATCCCCGAACAGGTGCTGCCCGACTTCATCGACCGCGTGTCGCGCGCAGGCGTGCGCCATTTCGTCATCCACGCCCGCAAGGCCTGGCTTCAGGGCCTGTCGCCAAAGGAAAACCGCGAGATCCCGCCGCTGGACTATCCGCTGGTCCTGCGGATGAAGCGCGAGTTTCCCGATCTGACCATCTGCATCAACGGCGGCATCGCCTCGCTGGACCTTGCGCGCGACCTGCTGGCGCAGGGCTTGGACGGGGTGATGATCGGCCGGGCCGCCTATCACGAACCGGGCAAGGTGCTGATCGGGGCCGACGCGCTGTGGGGCGACGACCACGCGCCCGACGCATTCGCCGTGGTTCAGGCGATGAAGCCCCATATCGCCGCGCATCTGGCGGCGGGCGGGCGTCTGCACCAGATCACCCGGCACATGCTGGGCCTGTTCACCGGCCGGCCCGGCGCGCGCGGCTGGCGGCGGGTGCTGTCCGAAGGCGCCTCTCGCCCCGGCGCGGGGCCGGAGCTGATCGACGCGGCACTGGCCGAGGTTCAGGCGCTGGCGGCCTGACGCCGCCGCACCACCACCTGCGCCAGACCAAAGGCCAGCACCCCGCAGACCGCGATCGCCCCCAGCATGGGCGCGGGGCTTCCGTCGAAGAACGGCCCCGCGGCGGCGATCATCGCGCCGCCGGCCAGCATCTGCATCGTGCCCCCGACCGAAGAGGCAAGGCCCGCGATCCGGCCCTGCTCCTCCAGCGCCAGAACCATCGTCGTCGGAATCACCAGCCCGAGGAAGGCATTGGCCACGAACAGCCCCGCCATGGTCACGACCAGCCCCGCCCACCCTGCCAGCGCCAGCAGGAACAGCACCACCGTCGCCAGCGCAAAGCCGCTGGCCGCCAGAACGATCACCCGCCGCGCCCCGAACCGCAGCCCCAGCCCGCCCGCCAGCTGCGAGGCGGAAAAGAACCCGATGGCATTGACCGCGAAGGCAATCGAAAACCCGGTCGGCGACAGGCCGAAGGATTGCGAATAGACATAAGGGGCCGAGGCGATGAAGACGAAAAAGCTCGCCATGCCAAAGCCGCCCAGAAAGGTCAGGCCCAGAAAGCCCCGGTCCGTGAACAGCCGCCGCAATCCGGCGCGCATCGCGCCCGCGTCGAACCGCTGCCGGTCGGCGGGGGCCAGCGTCTCGGTCTGAAGGAACACCAGCGTCAGCAGGCTGACGACCGAGGCCGCCAGCAGCGCGCCAAAGATCGCCCGCCATCCCGCGACCGCCATCATCCCCGCCCCGGCCAGCGGCGCCAGCATGGGCGAGACCGAGATGACCAGCATCACCGCCGCCATCAGCTGCGTGGCGCGATGGCCGGTGAACATGTCGCGGATGATGGCGCGTGGCACGACCATCAGCGCGGCACCGCCCAGCCCCTGCACCATGCGCCCGGCCATCAGCCAGCCCGCATCCGGCGCCAGCGCGCAAAGGGCCGATCCGGCGGCAAAGATCGCGATGCCCGCATAAAGCGGCGGCTTGCGCCCCGAGGCATCGGCCCAGGGTCCATAGACCAGCTGCGCCAGGCCAAAGGCGATGAAATAGGCGGTGATCGTCGCCTGCATCCCCTGCGCATCGGTGCCAAGCGCGGTGCCGATGGCCGGCATCGCGGGCAGATACATGTCGATGGCAAAGGGACCGATGCAGGACAAGAGCCCCAGCACCAGCGCCGGGCGGACGAGTGAATCGGACATGGAACAACCTTTCGCGCGAGCCGCCCTTCTACCCCGCCGCGCCCCGGCTTGCCACCCGGCAAAGCCGACCCCCTGTCCGGGCCGCAGGGACTGGCCTTGGCTGCCCCGCCGCGCTATGCCAGCGGGAAAGACAAGGAGAGCCCTGCCGATGATGCCCGATATGTCCACGCTCTTGCCGATGATCGCGCTTTTGCTCGTCATCGGGGCCTTCTCGGGGGTCATCGCCGGGCTTCTGGGGGTGGGCGGCGGCATCGTTCTGGTGCCCGCCTTCTTCTACACCTTCACGCATCTCGGCTATGACGGGCCGCAGATCATGCAGGTCTGCCTTGCGACATCGCTGGCCACCATCGTCGTGACCTCGCTGCGCTCGGTGACGGCCCACAACAGAAAGGGCGCGGTCGACTGGCAGATCCTGAAGGACTGGGCCCCCTTCATCGCCGTGGGGGCGGTGGCGGGAGTGATCGCCGCGGCGCATCTGAAATCGGTGGTGCTTCAGGCGATCTTCGGGGTTCTGGGCGTGATCGTAGGCCTTTACCTCGCCTTCGGCAAGCCGGAATGGCGCATCGCCCCGCAGATGCCGGGCCAGCCTGCGCGGGGCATCCTTGCCACGCTGGTCGGCTTCCTGTCGGTGCTGATGGGGATCGGCGGCGGCAGCTTCGGCGTGCCGCTGATGACGCTTTACGGCCAGCCGATCCACCGCGCCGTCGCCACCGCCTCGGGGTTCGGCATGTTGATCGCCGTGCCCTCGGTCATCGGCTTTCTGTTCCTGAAGGTCGATGGCGCACCGCCATGGACGGTCGGCGCGATCAACATTCCGGCGCTGGTGGTGATCCTTGCCGTCTCGCTCAACACCACCACTTGGGGGGTGAAGCTGGCGCATTCGATGGACCCCAAGCCGCTGAAGCGCATCTTTGCGGTGTTCATCACCATCGTCGCGCTGAACATGCTGCGCAAGGTCGCCGGCCTCTGAAAAGGCGCGGAACCGCGCCTGTCGGAGCGGGCCTTCGCCGCCTTCCCTCCTTCATCTTGGCCCAAATACCCTGCGGGGTGGTCCGGAGGGGTGCAAACCCCTCCGGGGCCGGGGTCAAGGGCACCCGGTCGCCCCCCGGCTCAGCCCTCGGCCAGCGCGGCCTCGACCGCGGCCAGCAGGCGGGGATCGTCGGGCGCGACATCGGGGGCGAACCGCCCCGCGACCCGGCCGTCCCGGCCGATCAGGAACTTCTCGAAATTCCACTGCACCTCGGGCACGGGATTGGCCTCGATCCCGTATCCCTTCAGGTTCTTGCGCATCGACCCTTCGCCCACGGCATCGGGCACCGCGGCGACCAGCGCGGCATAAAGCGGCTGCTTGTCCGCCCCGCTGACCGGGGCCTTGGCGAACAACGGAAAGGTCACGTCATAATCGGTGCGGCAGAACTCGGCGATCTCGGCATCCGTCCCCGGTTCCTGCGCCAGAAAGTCGTTCGACGGAAACCCAAGCACTTCAAACCCTTGCGCGGCGTTCTTGCGATAAAGCGCCTCCAGCCCCTCATACTGCGGGGTCAGGCCGCATTTCGATGCGACATTGACCACCAGCAGCACCTTGCCACGGTGGGCGGCCAGCGTATCGGCCGTGCCGTCATTGCGCGTCAGCGGAATGTTGTCGAGGGTCATGCCGTATCCTTTCAGCCGAAGGTGGCGGGGTCCGGGCCGGTGCGCTGGCCGGTTTCAAGTCCCGCGATCAGGCCCATGTCGTCCTCCGACAGGGCAAAATCGAAAACGTCGATATTCTCGGCCAGCCCTGCGGCGCGGGTGGACCGCGGGATCACCGCCAGCCCCGACTGGACGTGCCAGCGCAACACAACCTGCGCCGGGCTTTTGCCCAGCCGTGCGGCGATGGCCGCGATCTCGGGCGTGTCCAGCACCAGCCCGCGCCCCAGGGGCGACCAGCTTTGCGTGACGATCCCCATGCGGTCATGCAGCGCGCGCGCTTCGGCCTGTTGCAGCCGCGGATGAATCTCGATCTGGTTCAGCACCGGCACCTCGCCGGTGGCGTCCACGATCCGCTCCAGATCCTCGGGGCGAAAGTTCGACACGCCGATGGACCGGCACTTCCCCTCGTCCCGCGCCCGGATCAGGGCGCGCCAGGTCTCGACCGCCTTGCCCGCGGCAGGACAGGGCCAGTGGATCAGCATCAGGTCGACAAAGGCCAGCCCCAGCCGTGCCAGGCTTTCGTCCACCGCCGCCAGCGTGCTGTCGAACCCCTGCCGGTCGTTCCACACCTTTGTCGTGACGAAGATCTGGGTGCGCGGCAGGCCGCAGTCGCGCACGCCCTGCCCCAGCCCCGCCTCGTTGCCATAGATGGCCGCGCCATCGGCCATGCGATAGCCCGCGGCCACCGCATCGCCCACGACGCGCGCCGCCTGATCGCCCGGCACCTGCCACAGACCAAAGCCGAGTTGCGGCATCTTCCGGCCGTCACGGAAGGTCATGGTCGGCACGGGGGGCATCTGCATCTCTCCTGACGGTTGCGCGCCCTTGATAGACACGTCTGCCTCGCACGCGCAAGCGGGCGAGAGCGCGAACGGGGGGGCGCGAACGGGGGCGCAAGCGCGCCACAGGCGGCGCAAAACCGGCCCGCGCTTGCTTTACGCCCGGCGGCGCATGGTCTAACCATCGGACAGGACCAAGGGGCGGATCATGCGCATACTCATCACCAACGACGACGGCATCAACGCGCCGGGGCTGGAGGTGCTGACCGCCATCGCCGAAGAAATCGCCGGACCCGCGGGCGAGGTCTGGACCGTCGCCCCCGCCTTTGAACAATCCGGCGTGGGCCATTGCATCAGCTACACCCACCCGATGATGGTGGCAAAGATGGGCCCCCGCCGCTTTGCCGCCGAGGGCAGCCCGGCCGATTGCGTGATCGCGGCGCTTTACGACGTGTTGCAGGGCGCGCGGCCGGATCTGGTGCTGTCGGGGGTGAACCGCGGCAACAATTCGGGCGAGAACGTGCTTTACTCCGGCACCCTGGGCGGCGCGATGGAGGGGGCGTTGCAGGGCCTGCCCTCGATCGCGCTGTCGCAGTTCATGGGGCCGGAAACCAATGACCGGGACGACCCGTTCGAGGCGGCGCGCGTCCATGGTGCGGCAGTCGTCCGCCGCCTGCTGGACCAGGGATTGTGGGATACGGTGCCCTACCGGCTGTTCTACAACGTGAACTTCCCCCCGGTCCCGGCGGCCGGGGTCAAGGGGATCAAGGCCGCCCGGCAGGGCTTTCGCAAGGATGTGAGCTTCAGCGCCGATCCGCATATCTCGCCTTCCGGGCGGCGGTTCCTGTGGATCAAGGGCGCGCCGCAGCACACCGCCTCGGACCCCGGCGACGACAATGACGTGAACCTTGCCGGCTATATCTCGGTCACGCCCCTGCGCGCCGACCTGACCGCGCACGAGACCATGGCAGAGCTGGAGGCGCGGCTGGCATGACCGGGGCGGCGGGGTCCGACGACGCGACCTCGGAACGCAAGATGCGGTTTCTCTTTGCCCTGCGCTCGCGCGGCGTGACGGATGCGCGCGTCCTGACCGCGATGGAACGGATCGACCGCGGCCATTTCGTCCGCGGCATCTTTGCCGAACGCGCCTACGAGGACATGCCGCTGCCCATTGCCTGCGGCCAGACGATCAGCCAGCCGTCGATCGTCGGGCTGATGACCCAGGCGCTGAACCCCGGCCCGCGCGACACCGTGCTGGAGGTGGGGACCGGCTCGGGCTATCAGGCCGCGGTCCTGTCGCAGCTGGCGCGGCGCGTCTATACCGTCGACCGCTATCGCCGCCTGGTGCGCGAGGCGGTAGAGGTGTTCAACACCATGAAACTGACCAACATCACCGCCCTGTCCGCCGACGGCAGCTTTGGCCTGCCCGATCAGGCGCCCTTCGACCGCATCCTTGTGACGGCGGCGGCCGAAGATCCGCCCGGCCCGCTCTTGGCGCAGTTGAAAACCGGCGGTATCATGGTCGTGCCCGTGGGCCAGTCCGATGCCGTGCAAAGCCTGATCAAGGTCACGCGGCTGGAGACGGGCTTTGACTATCAGGAACTCCGCCCCGTCCGCTTCGTGCCGCTGGTGGAAGGTCTGGGTTCCGAATGACAATCCGCCGGGACCAACCCGGCCATCCGCATGAGAGGCCCGAGCAGATGCCCGCCCTTCGCTTTCAGACTGCCCTTCCCCCGTCCTTCGGGCTGCGCCCTGTGACGCTTGCGCTGACCAGCGCGCTGGCCCTGGCCGCCTGCGGCCAGCAGAACCTTGATTGGGACATGCGCCGCGGCGGGCAAAGCACGGCCGATGCCGCGCGCACCGCAACCGCCGCCCGCCCGCAGGCGGATGCGCGGGGGGTGCTGTCCTATCCCGGCTATCAGGTGGCGGTGGCCCGGCGCGGCGACACCGTGGCCTCGGTCGCCTCGCGCGTCGGGCTGAACCCCGAACAGCTGGCCAGCTTCAACGCGCTGAAATCCGGCGACCCCCTGCGCGAGGGCGAGGTCCTGGCCCTGCCCGCCCGCGTGGCCGCCGCCCCGGCGATGACCGGCGGCGTCATCGGCGGCACGGGCGCCACCGCCGCACCTTCGGGCGTGGATGTGACCTCGATCGCTACGACGGCCCTGGACCGCGCGGCGCCCGCCCAGACCACCCCGGCCGCCCCCGTGGCCGCCAGCGCCGCGCCCGAGCCGGTGCGCCACCGCGTCGCACGCGGCGAGACGGCCTTTACCATCGCCCGCACCTACAATGTCTCGGCCAAGGCACTGGCCGACTGGAACGGCCTCGGCTCGGACCTGACGGTGCGCGAGGGGCAGTATCTGATCATCCCGACCGCCGCCGGCGTGGCCCCGCCCAATCCGGTCGCGGTGACGACGGTGCCCGGCACCGGCTCGCCCACGCCCGAGCCGCCCTCGGCCAAGAAGCCCCTGCCCGACGAAAAGCCGCAAAAGGCCACCGAGACCGCCAAGGGCACCCCGCCCTCGCCCGATCTGGCAAAGCAGCGCACGGCCTCGTCCGCGGCGCAGATGGCGATGCCGGTGTCCGGCAACATCATCCGCGGCTATACCAAGAAGAAGAACGACGGGATCGACATCGGCACCAGCGCAGGCGCGCCGGTCAAGGCCGCCTCGGGCGGGACGGTCGCCGCCATCACCATGGATACCCAGCAGACGCCGATCATCGTGATCCGGCACGAGGGCAACCTGCTGACCGTCTATGCCGGCGTCGACGCGATCAAGGTGAAGAAGGGCGATACCGTCCAGCGCGGCCAGCAGATCGCCGCGGTCCGCGCGGGCAACCCTGCCTTCCTGCATTTCGAGGTGCGCAAGGGAATCGAAAGCGTCGATCCGATGCCCTATCTGCAATGACCCGTGCCTGATAGCCGGCGTCCGGGGGCCAGCCCCCGGGCCCCCGGAGTATTTGGAAAAGGGAAAAGCAGGGGCTTGGGGCCGCGTGGCGGGATCAGATCCTGACGCCCTGGCGCGCGGCCAGGTCGCAGAAGAACTGCCACGCCACCCGGCCCGAGCGCGCGCCGCGCGTGGCCTGCCATTCGATCGCCTCGGCGTGCAGCATTTCGTCATCGACCGGCACGCCGTATTCGGCGCAATAGCCGCGGATCATCGCCAGGTAATCGTCCTGCGAACAGGGGTGAAAGCCCAGCCACAGGCCGAAACGGTCGGAGAGCGACACCTTTTCCTCCACCGCCTCGGAGGGGCTGATGGCGGTCGAGCGTTCATTCTCGATCATGTCGCGGGGCATCAGGTGGCGCCGGTTCGAGGTGGCATAGAGGATCACGTTTTCCGGCCGCCCCTCGATGCCGCCGTCCAGCACCGCCTTCAGCGACTTGTAATGCTGGTCGTCATGGCTGAACGATAGGTCGTCCAGGAACAGCACGAACCGCGCCGCGGATGTCCGCAGATGCGCCAGAAGCCGCTGGACGGTCGGCAGATCCTCGCGGCTGAGTTCAACGATCTTCAGCGGCAGGCCATCGGCCACGATGCGGGCGTGGATCGCCTTGACCAGCGAGGATTTCCCCATCCCCCGCGCGCCCCAGAGCAGGGCGTTGTTCGCAGGCAGGCCCATGGCGAAATGCCGGGTGTTCGCCATCAGCGTGTCGCGCGCGCGGTCCACGCCGACCAGCAGCCCCACATCCACCCGCGCCACGCGGGCCACCGGCTCCAGCCGGTCGGGGTTGGTGTGCCAGACAAAGGCATCCGCCGCGCCGAAATCCGGCGCGGGCATGGGTGCGGGGGCCAGCCGCTCCAGCGCGGCGGCGATGCGGGTCAGGCTGTCTTCGGTCATTCGGCTTCGGTCTCGTCCACCCAGGTGCCATCGGCACGCGCTTCGGTCTCCCGCCGCTTTTCAAACCGGGCGATCAGGAAGATGGAAACCTCATAAAGCGGATAGACGGCGAAGAACATGATCAGCTGGCTCATCACGTCGGGGGGGGTGACGACGGCGGCCAGCGACAGGATCGCGACGACGGCATAGCGGCGGGTGCTGCGCAGGCCCCTGGCCGAAATCAGCCCCGCCCGCCCCATCAGCGTCAGCAGGACCGGCAACTGGAAGCAGAGACCGAAGGCCATGATGAAGCTCATGGTCAGCGACAGATAGGATTCGACCGACCCCTGATACAGGACGCCCGCGGGCGCCTCGGACAGGACCGAGGGCGCCTCGGCATTCATGGCCGCGCCGAAATCCTGCTGATAGCCAAGGAAGAAGGCAAAGGCCCCCGGCAGGACCAGGTAATAGGCGAACAGCGCGCCGCAGATGAACATCGCCGGCGAGGCGACCAGGAACGGCAGGAACGCCGCCCTCTCGTTGCGGTAAAGTCCGGGCGCCACGAAGCGCCACAGCTGGAACGCGATGACCGGAAAGGACATGGCGAACCCCGCCCAGACCGCGATCTTGACCGCGACGAAGAACCCCTCCTGCAACTTGATCAGCAGGAACTGGCATTTCTGGTGATAGGCATCCATCGCATGGCACATCGGCAGCGACAGGATGTGAAAGACCGGCTTCCAGACCAGATAGCCCAGAAGGCAGGCCACGGCCAGGGCCGCGACCGAAATCAGGATGCGCGTGCGCAGTTCCTTCAGATGCTCGATCAGCGGGGCCGAGCTTGCGTCGATGTCTTGGGTATGGCTCATGCCTCGTCGGTCTTCTTCTTGCGCGGGGCGCGGGGCTTGGGCGGCGTCGCCGGGGCGAAATCGGGCTTGGGGGCGGCCTTGCGGGTCACGGCACGCTTGACCGGCCTGGGGGCCGGTTCGGCGGCTGCGGACGGGGCATCGGTGGCGGAAACGGCTTTCAGCCTTTCGGCCGTCTCGGCGATGATCGCCTTGCGTTCGGCCTGGCGGTCGGCCTGGGCCTGCGTTTCCGGCCCGAGCGCGCGGGCCGGCACCTCGGCAGCCGGGGCTGCCGCTTCAGGCGCGGCGGCTTCGGCGGGCTTTGGCGCCACGGTCTGGGCGCGCTGCGTCGCGGCCTTCATCGGGTCCCATTTCTCGAACCTGTCGGCCGCCTCGCGCACCTTGTCCAGCCCCATCGACTTGGCCGAAGTCGCGCCGCGGATGTCATTGGCCACGTCGCTGACGCCGGAATCACGGGCAGCCTGCTCCATGGCGCGGCTGAACTCGCGGCTCATCTGGCGCAGTTTGGCGGTAAAGCGGCCCAACTGGCGGAACATGTCGGGCAGGTCTTCCGGCCCGATCACGATCAGCGCCACGATGCCGATCAGCACAAGTTCGGCCCAGCCGATATCCCCGAACATTTTTCAATCACCTGGACGAGATCAGACCTTTTCCTTCTCGGCCTCGGGCGTGACATCCTTGGCCTTGTCGGCGGCGGCCTTTTCGAGTTCGGCATTGCCGTCGGACACGCCCTTCTTGAAGGCGGTGATGCCGCGGCCGAATTCGCCCATCAGGCTGGAGACCTTGCCCTTGCCGAACAGCACGAGCACGACGATGGCCACGACGAGAAGGTGAAGGGGCGACAGATGCATGATGATCCTCCTGAAACGGGTCTGGTCTCCAGAACTAAAGAAAGCCCGGCCCCGATCATAGCCCGATTCCCGCCCGGCGCGGGACCGCCGCAGGCAGGTAGCTGACAGCTATATGTCAGTTGCCATGGGCGAAACTGACAGCTATCTGGCAGTTGCCCCTGACGACATGCCCCGGAACGCCATGCGCCGCACCGACCGCCTGTTCGACCTGATCCAGATCCTGCGCGACGGGCGGCTGCATCGCGCGTCGGAACTGGCGGAAAAGCTGGGCGTGTCGGTGCGCACCATCTGGCGCGACATGACGACGCTTGCCGCCTCGGGTATGCCGCTGGAGGGGGAACGGGGGGTCGGCTATATCCTGCGGGCGCCGTTCACGCTGCCGCCGATGATCCTGTCGACGGTCGAGTTGGAGGCGCTGCGGGCGGGCCTGCGCGCGGTGGCGGCGGGCGAGGATGCGGCACTGGCCCGCGCGGCGCGGACGCTGGCGACCAAGATCGCCTCGGTCACGCCCGCCCCGGCCGGAGAGGACGACCTTTTCGCATTCCCCGGCCCCGAAGCCGAGGCAGCGGCAGCCCACCTGCCCGTCATCCGCGCCGCCATCCGCGCGAAAGAGCGGCTGACCATCACCTATATCGAGACGGACGGCCGCGACACCCATCGCGACATCCGCCCGCTGGCACTGGAAACCGCCGGAAAGGTGCGCAGCCTGGCCGCCTTTTGCGAGGGGCTGGCGGCCTTCCGCAGTTTTCGTCTGGATCGGATCGTTGCCGTCGCCCCCACGGGCGAGGCCTTCCCGGACGAGCCGGGGCGGATGCTGGCCGACTGGCAGGCAGGCGGTGCCCCGCCCCCCGGATCGGCGGGCTAGCCCGCCCGCGGGGAAAGCCGATCAGTCTTTTGGCGCCCGATGGATCGGGTCGATCCACAGGACGGTTTCCGGCGGCTCCACCGGCGTGACATCGGGCA
>JASGFG010000010.1:0-61152 GCA_047605605.1 Paracoccaceae bacterium
CGATTCAAGGATTTCCGATCCGCCGGCGTGACGCGGATTTCGATGGGCGTGCAGGCCTTGAACGATGAAGACCTGCGCCGGCTTGGCCGGCTTCATTCAACGGCAGAGGCAAAACGAGCCTTTGAAATTGCGCGGTCCACTTTTGACAGGGTGAGTTTCGACCTGATCTATGCTCGGCAAGGGCAATCCGTCACAGATTGGGAACGCGAACTGCGCGAGGCCTTGGCGATGGCTGTCGACCATCTTTCGCTGTATCAATTGACCATCGAGCCCGGAACGGCATTCGGCGACCGGTTTGCCCGGGGAAGGCTTCGGGAATTGCCCGACGAAGAGACTTCGGCGGACATGTTCGCGGTTACGCAGGAAATCACCGCGACCGCGGGAATGCCGGCCTATGAAGTGTCCAACCACGCCGCCCCCGGCGCGGAATCGCGGCACAATCGCCTCTACTGGCGATATGGCGACTGGGCGGGGATCGGACCCGGCGCCCATGGGCGCTTGACACGAGACGGTCGGAGGCAGGCAATCGAATCTGTCCGCGCGCCACAAAACTGGCTCGCTGCCGTCGAAAATGACGGGGCGGGCGAAAGCGGGCGGGATACCCTTACCGCGCAAGAAGAGGCCGACGAATACCTATTGATGAGTCTGCGTCTGACCGAAGGCATGGATATTCGGCGGCACCGCCAACTCGGAGGCCATCTGCCGCAGGCCTCTCTTCAGCATCTGCAGGAATTGTCGCTGGTCGAAAGTGACGGCAACCATGTGCGGACGACGACGACCGGACGAATGGTCCTGAATGCGGTCATTCGGGAATTGGGAACAGCTGAATGAGGCTCGTCTGGCTGATGCTCGGATGCCTTTCGCTGGCGATTGGCATCGTGGGGGTCTTCCTGCCGCTTTTGCCGACTGTTCCCTTCCTGCTTCTGGCGGCCATCGGGTTTAGCCGGTCATCCAAACGGCTGCACGATTGGCTGCTGTCTCACCCCATTTATGGTCCGCCGATTTCCAGATGGCAGGAAAGAGGTGCGATCAGCCGGCGGGCAAAGATTGTTGCAACGCTTTCCATCATTGCCGGTGTCGGTGCCGCGCTGCTTCTTGGCATCCGGCAAACGATCATTGCGATTCAGATCGTGGTCCTTGCCGGCTCGCTGCTTTTCATATGGACCCGTCCCGAGGAATGACCGAAAGGCCGCGACACAAAAGGTCCAGGTCTTCCAGTGAGTTATATCGGATGGAAAGCGTTCCGCGGCCGGTTCCCGGCTCATGCTCGATGCGCACCGCCATCTTGAGGTTCGCCGAGAGATCGCCCTCCAGCGCCCTGGTATCGGCATCCTTTTCTACCCGCGGCCTTGGCGAGCCGGGCTTCTTTTCCGGTGCCTTCGCAAGCTTTTCAGTCTCACGAACAGAAAGGCCCCTTTGGACGACCTGACGCGCCAGCTCGGTGGGATTTGGCGTGGTGATGAGGGCCCGCGCGTGCCCCGAAGTCAGGCTGCCGGACCGGACCATGGCCTGAACCTCGTCAGGCAAATTCAAAAGCCGCAGCAAATTGGCAATATGGCTGCGGCTTTTGGAAAGCGCCTCCGCCACCTTTTCCTGCGTATGGCCGAAGCGGTCCATCAATTGCCGATAGGCAAGGGCCTCTTCGATCGCGTTCAGATCTGCGCGTTGAATGTTCTCGATGATCGCGATCTCGATCACCTCGACATCGTCGAACTCCCGAACGATGACCGGAACTTCGTGCATTTGGGCCAACTGAGCTGCCCGCCAGCGGCGCTCGCCCGCGACAATCTCGTATCTGTCCCCTTTGGGGCGCACGATAAGCGGCTGGATAATCCCCTTTTGCCGCAGGGAATCGGCCAGATCCTGCAAGGCTTCGGGCTGAAAATCGCGGCGGGGCTGATCGGGGTTAGGCGAAATCCTCTCGACAGGCACCATCAGGTCGACGCGACGCGACATCCCGCTCGTCGGCGCCTCCAGGTTCACATCCGACATCAACGCGGACAAGCCGCGGCCCAGACCACGGCGTTCGGGCTTGCGATCCATCAGATTTCCTCCGTCTGGCGGTTGAGCGGGTGGCGCGAAAGGATTTCGGATACTAAAGCCCGATAAGCCTCTGAACCCTTTGAAGCCGGATCATAGCGCAGCACCGGCAAGGCATAGGAGGGCGCCTCGCTGACCCTCACGTTGCGAGGAACGACCGTACGGAACACGAGATCCCCCAAATTCTCCCGCGCGTCACTTTCAACCTGCTGTGCAAGCCGGTTTCGCGCGTCGTGCATGGTTAAAACGACTCCCTCGATCCGAAGATCGGGGTTCGCGGCCTGCCTGACCTCGCGCACCGTCAGCATCAGTTGCGACAGCCCCTCCAGCGCGAAGAACTCGCTTTGAAGGGGAACGAGGACAGAATCCGCCGCCACCAGCGCATTCACCGTCAGCAGGCTGAGCGAGGGCGGACAATCTATCACCATGAAATCAAACGAAAATGCGTCCAGCGCGACATCACGCAGCGCATCGTGCAAAAGAAAGCTGCGCTTTTCGTTTGCGACCAGCTCCATATCCGCAGAAGACAGGTCGGCATTGGCGGGGCAGATCCAGACATCCGGCAATCCGGTGCGCTGGATGACTTCGCTTATTGGCGTCTCGTCGATGAGAAGGTCGTAGGTCGTCTTCTCACGCTGCGACGGGATCACACCAAGTCCCGTCGAGGCATTTCCCTGCGGATCAAGATCGATCAACAAAACCCGGGCGCCGCGTTCCGCCAGCCCCGCAGCCAGATTTATGGCTGTTGTTGTTTTGCCCACCCCGCCCTTCTGGTTTGCAACCGCCAGGATATGCGCTTTCGGCCCTGTCGCGAAGTCAGCCATGGCAAAGCCCTCTCAAAACCAGGATCGCAGCTTGTGGATCCGTCACGCTGGCGTGGACGTCAAGATCGAATGCCCAAGCGGTCCGCGCCTCTTCGACCTCGCTCCTCCAGGAGGCTCCCTTTGGAAAGACCGCGATACCCCCGGAAGAAAGATGGCGCGCCGATAGATCGCAAAGATGCCTCAGCGGCGCCAGCGCCCGCGCGCTCACCACCGATGCCGTCAACGGTTCAGTTTCTTCTATGCGGCTAGCGTGAACGACAATATCTGTCTCCAACTGCCGTGCCGCTTCCCTCAGAAAGGCGGCCTTTCTCTGGTCCGATTCGACAAGATGAAAGACGGTTTCAGATCCGGCCCCCTGAAGCGCAATCGCCGCGACAAGTCCGGGGAAACCGCCGCCGCTTCCCAAATCCGCCCATACTTTCGGATTTGACCCTATAGCGATCTGCGCAATCTGTAGCGAATCATGGATGTGCCGGTCCCAAATCTGGGCAACGGTCGACTTGCCGATCAGATTGATCTTTTCGTTCCACTTGAGAAGTAGGGCCGCAAACCTCTCCAGCCGATCGCGTGTTTCACGTGAAACACCAACCTGACCTGCGGTCATCAGCCCGCAGCCCGCAGTCGTTGCGCCTTGCGGGAGTGGGCCAGAATAAGCGTAAGAGCCGCCGGGGTCATGCCCTCCACCCGCGCTGCCTGCGCCAAAGTCGCCGGCCTGACACGTGAAAGCTTCAGCGACAGCTCCTTTGAAAGGCCGGGAAGAGCTTCATAGTCCATCTCTGCCGGAATCGCCGCATCTTCTTCACGTTGCAGCATCCGAACCTCCTCTGCCTGGCGGTCATTGTATTGGGCGTAAAGTGCGTCCCGGGCCAGTTGTTCGCTTATGTCAGTCGGAATCGCTTCAAATTCCGCGGAAAGTGTCCGCACAACGAACATGTCGACATTTGGAAAAGCCAGAAGTTCAAAAGCCGATCGCCGGACGCCATCCTGACGGACCTGGATGCCCGCATCAATCAAAGCTTTCGACGAAAATTTCTGATCTTCCAATTGCTTGCGACCACGGGCGAGATCATCCGCCTTTCTCTCAAATGCCTCGCGTCGCCTCGGTCCGATGCAGCCAATCTCGATCCCCTTCGGGGTCAACCGCTGATCGGCATTGTCTGCCCTGAGGCTCAACCTGAATTCGGCCCTGGAGGTGAACATCCGATAGGGTTCCGTCACACCCCTTGTCAGCAAATCGTCGATCATGACGCCGATATAGCTTTCGGTCCTGCTGAAGATCACGGGCTGTTCGCCGCGCGCGGCGGCAGCGGCGTTCAGTCCTGCGACGAGGCCTTGTGCTGCGGCCTCTTCATAGCCGGTTGTGCCATTGATCTGACCCGCAAGATAAAGGCCCGAAACGGCGCGCGATTCGAGGGTTGGCCGCAAATTGCACGGATCGAAATAGTCATACTCGATTGCATAGCCGGGCTGAAGAATTTCGACGTTCTCAAGCCCCTTCATCGTTCGGACATAGTCGTTCTGCACCTCAACCGGCAATGAGGTCGAGATGCCGTTGGGATATACCGTGTCGTCGTCAAGGCCTTCAGGCTCAAGAAAAACCTGATGGCTCTCCTTGTCGGCAAAGCGGACGATCTTGTCCTCGATCGATGGGCAATAACGGGGGCCAATCCCCTCAATGTGGCCTCCATACATCGCGGATCGTGACAGATTTCGCCGCACAATCTCGTGGGTCTCCGCGTTTGTGTAAGTGATACCGCACGAAATCTGCCGAACAGCTGGCGCGACATTCATGAATGAAAACATCGTCGGATGGTCATCCCCTGGCTGGGATTCCAGCGCAGTCCAGTTGATCGTCCGACCATTCAGTCGCGGAGGGGTTCCCGTTTTCAGGCGCCCGCGCGGCAGGTCGAGATCGGCAAGCCGCTGTGCAAGCCGGATTGAGGGCCTGTCCCCAATGCGGCCGCCCGGCTGCCTCTTGTCGCCAATGTGAATGATCCCATTCAGGAAGGTCCCCGCCGTCAGGATAACCGCGCTCGCCCGGATCTCTGAGCCGTCCGCCAGCACTATGCCGGCGATACGGTCGGCCTCGATCAGCAGATCGGCGACCTCCCCTTCCAGAATTTCAAGCCCAGGCTGATCGGAAAGCATCGCCTGCATCGACAGGCGGTAAATCTTCCGATCCGCCTGCGCCCGCGGCCCCTGAACTGCCGGTCCCTTGCGGCGGTTCAGCAAACGGAACTGGATTCCCGCCAAATCCGCCACACGGCCCATGACACCATCCAGGGCGTCGATTTCGCGAACCAGATGGCCTTTCCCGACGCCCCCGATGGCGGGATTACAGGACATGACACCAATTCCGTCCCGGCGAAGCGACACAAGCAGGGACTTCGCCCCCTTCCGTGCAGAAGCCGCCGCCGCCTCGGCACCAGCGTGGCCACCCCCGACGACGATGACGTCAAAATGTTTCATGTGAAACATCCCTACTTTCCGATGCAGAAACTGCTGAAGATCTCGTCCAGCAGCGATTCGACATCAATCCGCCCGATAAGAGAATCCAGCGCCCTTATACCCGAACCAATATCCGACGCCACAAGTTCAAGACGAGGCTCACGCAAATTCAACTCGCTCCTCGCCTGGACAAGGGCCGAGATTGCTCGGCGGACGGCGATTCGGTGACGCTCTCTGGTCAGAACACCCGCCGAAGCCATGCGGGCCGACAAGCTCTGCTCGATCAGAACGATCAGTTCGGGGATGCCTTGTCCGGTGCGACCCGAAACCGAAAGCCCGCCTGCGGGGTTGAGGTCAGCCTTGCCCTGAACCACCAGATCCCCATGCTGCGGGGCAAGCAACAACTCTTCCCCTTCGTGTTCATAAAGGAACACACGCAGATCCGCAGCCGCCGCCCGCTCCAGCGCCCGCTTGATCCCGATGGCTTCCACAGGGTCATCGCTCTCCCGCAGACCGGCGGTATCCAGAAATGTAACCGGCAGCCCGCCAAGGTCCATCCGAACCTCGATCACATCCCTGGTTGTTCCCGCAATCTCGGAGGTTATGGCCGCGTCCCGCCCCGCCAAGCCATTGAGCAATGTGGATTTTCCGGCATTGGGCGCTCCGACGATCGCAACCTCGAATCCGTCGCGCAGCCTTTCGGCCGAATGACTGCCGCTTTCCTCGCGCCTCAATTCGACAAGCAAGTCGTCCAGAAGACGTGCCACTTCATCGGTCACATCCTTCGGTGCATCTTCCTCATCCGCAAAATCGATCACCGCCGCCACAAGAGCGGCCGCGCGAAGCAGCACAGTCCGCCATCGCGCAGCGCGTTCCCCCACCGCACCCGACAGCACCCGCAAGGCCTGCTTTCGTTGGGCTTCGGTTTCCGCTTCGATCAGATCAGCCAACCCTTCGACCTGCGCCAGGTCCAACTGTCCGTTCTCCAGGGCGCGGCGGGTGAATTCGCCTGGCTCCGCGGGCCGGAGCCCCTCAATCTGACCCAATGCCCGGTGGAGCGCGGCCACAACCGCAACACTCCCGTGGACCTGAAGCTCGGCCACTTCCTCGCCAGTAAAGCTCGCGCCCGCGTCAAAGCAAAGAACCAGACCTTGGTCGATATCCTCGCCGTTCCAGCGCAACCTGCAAAGTGAGGCCTTCCTTGGCGGCAGAACACGCCCGGTCAAGACCTTGACGGCCTCATGCGCCCTAGGCCCCGATATACGAAAGACCGCCACCCCGGCCTTTCCCTTGGCCGAGGCGGTTGCAAAAATCGTATCCATGATCAACCCTTTGATTTACATAAAAAATCAAGTGTTCATGGAATCGAAGAACTCTGCATTCGATTTGGTCTGCTTCAGTTTGCCCAGAAGGAACTCGATCGCATCCGTCGTTCCCATCGGGTTCAGGATACGGCGAAGCACATAGGTTTTCTGCAGATCGGACTTCTCGATCAGCAGATCCTCCTTGCGCGTGCCGGATTTCAGGATATCCATGGCCGGGAAGACGCGCTTGTCCGCGACCTTGCGATCCAGCACGATTTCGCTGTTGCCGGTGCCCTTGAATTCTTCAAAGATCACCTCGTCCATTCGGCTGCCCGTGTCGATCAGCGCCGTGGCGATGATGGTCAGCGACCCGCCCTCCTCGATATTGCGCGCCGCACCAAAGAACCGCTTCGGCCGTTGCAGGGCGTTTGCGTCCACACCACCCGTCAGCACCTTGCCCGACGAGGGCACGACCGTGTTGAACGCGCGCCCCAGACGGGTGATCGAATCCAGCAGAATGACGACATCGCGCTTGTGCTCGACCAGACGCTTGGCCTTTTCGATCACCATTTCAGCCACCGCAACGTGCCGTGTGGCCGGTTCGTCAAAGGTCGAGGAAACAACCTCGCCCTTCACCGACCGCTGCATGTCGGTGACTTCCTCGGGCCGTTCGTCGATCAGCAGGACGATCAGATAGCACTCCGGATGGTTCTTCTCGATGCTGTGGGCAATGTTCTGCAACAGAACCGTCTTGCCGGTGCGCGGCGGCGCCACGATCAGCGCGCGCTGGCCCTTGCCGATGGGGCAGACCAGATCGATCACCCGCGCCGAGCGGTCGCGGATCGTCGGATCCTCAATCTCCATCTTCAGCCGCTCATCGGGATACAGCGGCGTCAGGTTGTCAAAGTGAACCTTGTGCCGCGCCTTCTCGGGATCGTCGAAGTTGATCCGCGTCGCCTTCACAAGACTGAAATACCGCTCCGTCTCGGACGGCGCCTTGATCACGCCTTCGATGGAATCGCCGGTGCGCAGCGAAAACTGGCGGATCATCTCGGGGCTGACATAGATGTCGTCGGGGCCCGGCAGATAGTTTGCCTCGGGGCTGCGCAGAAATCCGAACCCGTCCTGAAGCACCTCCAGCACGCCGTCGCCGCCGATCTCGAATCCTTCCTCGGCATGTTCCTTCAGGATCTGGAACATCATCTCGCCCTTGCGCATCGAAGGGGCGTTCTCGATTTCCCATTCCTCGGCCATGGCCAGCAGGTCGGCGGGCGTCTTGGCTTTCAGGTCGGCAAGGTTCAGGCGTTCGACAGTCATGGAAATATCCCGAAGGCGTCCGCTCGGATCGCCCGCATACATCTGGAAAAGGGAGGCGCATTGGGCCGGACGGCCCTGCAAGCTGGCGAGATAAGCCGCATCCCGCAAAAAGTCAACGTCAGAACTTGACGATGACCGAGGCGACGATGACCACCATCAGAACCGTCGGCACTTCGTTCATCATCCGATAGGTCCGCCCCGTGCGGCTGTTCCGTCCAGCCAGAAAATCCTTCCGCCGCCAGCCCAGCCAGTGATGGAACCAGGTCATACCAAGGACGGCGGTCGCCTTTGTCCAGGGCCAGAACTGATCCCAGCCGACGATTCCCGGCGTGAACACCAGGGCAAGGCCGAAAATCCAGGTTCCGATCATCGCGGGATTCATGATGCCGCGCAAAAGCCGCCGTTCCATCACCTGAAACATCTCGTCCGTGGCCGAGCCGGGTTCGACCCGTTCCACATGATAGACGAAAAGCCGGGGCAGATAGAAAATCCCCGCCATCCACGAAATCACGCTGATGACATGAAGAACCTTGGTCCAAGGATACCAGTCGGCAAGGAAGTCGGCCATCGTTCTCTCCTTTCGCCCTTCTTCTTAAAAAGGAAAAGAAAGAAAAGGAATGATGCTGTAGAGGCTGCGGGTATCTGGATTCCGGCAACCGCCCCCGCAGAAATCCACAAGGGAAACCCTGTGGAAAACGGCGTGCGCGAAAGGCGCAAAGACGAAGCGCCATATAATTATCATTTTATAACAGTATATTGGACGATACCTGTTATCCAGATCAGCTTTATCCTCGGGGACAGGAAAAGATCTTGTCCCCGCGGCATCCCGCAGGACGTCCACCTCTGGAAAACCTCGGCCGGGGCCGCCTGTTTTCCACCCCCTTGCCCTTTGCCGTCTGACCGTCCACCTTTACCCGCATCTCGTGTTCAGGAACGAAACCGGATTATCCACAGGCATTTCCCATGGCCCGCCCCTTGATCCTCGCATCCGGTTCGGTGATCCGGCGGCAACTTCTGCTTGCCGCCGGGGTCGAGGTGCTGGCACAGCCCGCCCGCGTCGATGAAGAGGCGATCCGCGCGGCGCTTGCGGCCGAAGATGCCAGCCCCCGCGATGTCGCCGACGCGCTGGCCGAAACCAAGGCGCGCAAGATATCGGAAAAGCAGCCCGACGCGCTGGTGCTGGGCTGCGATCAGGTCCTGGATTTCCAACGCCGCGTCTGGTCCAAACCGGCAACGGCAGACGAGGCGCGCGACCAGCTTCGCGCCCTTCGCGGCCAGACCCACCGCTTGCTGTCGGCACTCGTTCTTTATGACGGCGGGCAACCCGTCTGGCGGCATGTCGGAACCGCCCGCCTGACCATGCGCGATTTTTCCGATGCCTATCTTGAGGCCTACCTTGCCCGAAACTGGCCCGGCGTGGCGGATTCGGTCGGCGGCTACAAGCTCGAGGAAGAGGGAAGCCGCCTGTTCTCGGCCATCGAGGGGGATTATTTCACCGTGCTGGGCCTGCCCCTTCTGCCGCTGCTCGGCTATCTTGGGCTGAGAGGAGTCATTGACGCATGACTGACCATCCCCGTATCCCGCTGGCGGGCGTGATCGGCTCGCCGGTCGCGCACAGCCGGTCGCCGGCCTTGCACGGCCACTGGCTGCGCCGCTATGGCATCGCCGGGCATTACATTCCGATGGACATCGCGCAGACCGATCTGCCGCAGGCGCTGCGGATGCTGCCCAGGCTGGGATTTGTCGGTTGCAACGTCACGATTCCGCACAAGGAAACCGTTCTGCATCTGGCCGACATCGTCACGGATCGCGCGGCACTGATCGGCGCGGCGAATACGCTGATTTTCCGCAACGACGGAAAGATCCATGCCGACAATACCGACGGCGCAGGTTTCATCGCCAATCTTCGCCAGCAGGCGCCCAACTGGGATCCAACGCTTGGCCCTGCGGCCGTTCTTGGCGCAGGGGGGGCGGCGCGCGCGGTCGTCGCCGCGCTGATCGAGGTCGGGGTGCCGGAAATCCGCATCGCCAACCGGTCCCGCCCGCGGGCCGAGGCGTTGCGACAGGATTTCGGGGCAAAGCTTCAGGTTTATGACTGGGTTCAGGCCGGAAACATGCTGGAGGGGGCTGTGACCGTCATCAACACCACTTCGCTGGGCATGATCGGAAAGGCCGAGTTCCGGGTGCCGCTCGATGCCATGGATCCGGGCGCGCTTGCAACGGATCTGGTCTATACGCCGTTGCGCACCCCTTTCCTTCAGGCGGCCGAAGCCATGGGCTGCCGGACCGTGGACGGGTTGGGAATGCTTTTGCATCAGGCGGCGCCGGGCTTTGAGCGCTGGTTCGGCGTCCGTCCAGAGGTTGATGATGCGGCGCGCGCCGCCGCACTGGGCGAATGACCCGCGCCTTCCGTCTTGGCCTTACCGGGTCGATTGGCATGGGAAAATCCGCGACGGCGCGGATCTTTCTGGCCGAGGGGTTGCCCGTCTGGGACGCCGACGCCGCCGTCCATCGGCTTTATGCTCCGGGGGGTGCGGCCGTGGCGCCCGTCGCGGCGCTCTGCCCCTCTGCCCTTGCAGGTCAAGGCATAGACAGATCTGCGCTGAAACAATGGATCGCTGCGGATTCCTCGGCCATGTCCCGGCTCGAGGCTGTGGTTCACCCCCTTGTCGCCGCCGACAGATCGGCATTTCTGGCCGGAACAGAGACTGATATCGTCGTTCTGGACATCCCCCTTCTGTTTGAAAAGGGAAGCGAGGCCGAAATGGATGCAACCCTGCTTGTCACCGCCCCGCCTGACATCCAGCGCAACCGGGTTCTGTCCCGGCCCGGCATGACCGAGGCGCAGTTTGCCGATATCTTGTCCCGCCAGATGCCGGATCGGCAGAAACGCACCCTTGCGGACCACATCATCGAAACCTTGAGCGCGGACGCGGCCCTGCACGCCGTCCGCGCGCTGATCGCCTATATTCGGGGGAACCGCCTTGCGTGAGATTGTGCTGGATACCGAAACCACTGGTTTCGAGCCGGGCGAAGGCCACCGCATCGTCGAGATCGGCGCGGTCGAGCTGTTCAACCATCTGCCCACCGGCAAGATCTATCACCAGTATATCAACCCCGAACGCGACATGCCGGCCGAGGCGTTTGCCGTTCATGGCATCTCGTCGGACTTCCTGCGCGACAAGCCGGTGTTCAAGGCGGTGGGTCAGGCGTTTCTGGAGTTCGTGGGCGATGCGCGGCTGGTGATCCACAATGCCGCCTTCGACATGAAATTCCTCAACGCCGAACTGGGCTGGGCCGGTTTTCCGGGCCTTGCCAACGAACGTGCCATCGACTCGCTGGCCATCGCGCGCAGAAAGTTTCCGGGTTCACCCGCCTCGCTCGACGCGCTTTGCCGGCGGTTCGGCGTCGATAACTCGGGCCGGGAAAAGCACGGCGCCCTCCTCGATTCCGAGCTTCTGGCCGAGGTCTATCTGGAATTGATCGGGGGAAGACAGCCGGATTTCGGGCTTGCCGCTGGTGCGTCTGCCGGATCCGGCGGGTCTGCCGCAGCCGACTGGCGCGCCCGCCCGCGACCCGCCCCGCTGCCCCCCCGCCTGACCGCAGAGGAGCAGGAGGCGCATACCGCCTTCGTGGCCAAGCTGGGCGAGGCTGCGATCTGGCGCAAGCGCCTGTAATGAAAGGGGCCGCCCCTTGGGGACGGCCCGGCAAGGATCGTGCCGATCCCGGATCAGTTCGGCTGCGCGGCGGCTTTCTGCGCTTCCATCCGGCGGGCGATTTCCTGACGATACAGGGCCAGGAAATCCACCGTGTCGATGTTCAGCGGCGGGAAGCCACCATCGCGCGTCACATCCGAGATGATGCGCCGGACGAACGGGAACAGCAGCCGCGGGCATTCGATCATCAGGAAGGGATGCAACTGGTCCTCGGGCACGCCCTCGACGTGGAACACCCCGCCATAGTCAAGCTCCAGCAGGAACAGCGTCTCGCCATTCGCCTTGTTCTTCGAGGTGACGCGGAACTTCGTCACCACGTCATATTGATGATCGGGCTGGCGCTTTCGCGCATCCAGCGAGACAGCAACCTGGATGTCGGGCTGCACCTCGCTGCCAGTGATCCCCTTTTGCGCCACCATGTTCTCGAAAGACATGTCGCGCACGAATTGCGCCAGCACCTGCATCTTTACCTGCGGGGCAGCAATATCCTCGGCCATCCCTGATCTCCTCAACGGGTTCCGGTTTCGCCGGTTGTCCTAGCAGGAAGCCCCCGCCCGCTCAATGCCCCCGCTCACTCGCGCGTCCAGCCCGAGGGACCGCCGCGTTGCGTCAGCCGTTCGGCATCCAGGTCGATGAATTCGCCGTCGATGACATCCGGCCTGTAGGGCGGGCGCGCAGGCGCCACCACGATCCGCCGGGACAAAAGTGCGACCAGCCCGGCGCGAACCGGCGCAAGCAGCAGCAGCAATCCCAAAGCATCGGTCAGAAAACCGGGCAGGATCAGCAGCAGACCGGCTGCAACCATCATCGCCCCCTGTGCCATCGGCGAAAGCGGGTCCGACAGCGCCACGAAGCCCTGCCGCATCGCGACCTGCGCGCGCTCGCCCTGGCGGCGGATCACATAGCCCCCCAGAACGGCCGTCCCAACCACCCAGGCCAGCGTCGGCCAAAGCCCGATCCAGGCCCCCAGCGTCACGAACAGGCCGATCTCGATCAGCGGCCATAGGATCAGGGGCAGGAAAAGCCACATTTCAACCTCCTTGGCGGGGCGTTTGGCCGCACTGCGGTAGACTTGGCGCACCCCCTGTCCTACATAGGCGACAAGACGCGGGGACCAAGCCCCATGAAACGACATCCTCCGCAGAGGTAATGCATGAACGGAACCTTGATACAGCTTCTGGTCCTTGCCGCCGTCGCGGTTTTCCTGATCCTGAAGCTGCGGTCCGTCCTTGGCACCCGTGACGGCTTTGAAAAGCCGCCGGTTCCCCTGGACGAGGTGCGTCCCAAGCCGCGGCGCGACTTCGAGGTGATCGAGGGCGGACCTGACCGCGACATCACCGATCATGCCGCCGAAGGCACGCCGGCCGCCAGGGCGCTGGCCGCGATGAAGCAAGCCGAGCCGTCGTTTTCCGTGAACAACTTTCTTCAAGGCGCCCGCGGCGCCTATGAGATGATCCTGATGGCCTTTGAAAAGGGCGAGCTGGACCGCATCCGCCCCTTCTTGTCGGATGATGTCGAACACAGTTTCGCGGCCGCCCTTCAGGCGCGCGAGAACGAAGGGCTGAAGGTCGAGGCGAATTTTGTCGGTCTGAAGGAAATGGCGCTTCAGGATGCAAGCTTCGACCCGGCCTCCCGCATGGGCGAGATCACCGTGCGCTTCGTGGGCGAACTGACTTCGGTGGTGCGCAACAAGGCGGGCGATGTGGTCGAGGGCAGCCCGTCCGAAATCAAGCGCCAGCGCGATGTCTGGACCTTTGCGCGCCGCATGGGTTCCGACGATCCGAACTGGCAGCTGGCCGCCACCGGGGACTGATGCGTGGCGCTGTCCGGGCCTTGCTGGTCGTTCTGGCGATGACGGGCGCCGCGCCCGCATCTGCCCAGATGCTGGAATTCGAGGCGCTGGATGGATGGGCCTCCGACGATCACCGCGCCGCCCTGCGGGCCTTTCGCGAAACCTGCGATCTGCTGGAGGCGCCGGATTGGCGCCCCCTCTGCCGTCTGGCCGCCGATGCGGGCGAAAGCGATGCACAGGCGCGCACCTTTTTCGAGCTGTTCTTCAAGCCGGTGATCGTGGGCAATCCGCCCGCGCTTTTCACCGGCTATTATGAACCTGAACTGCTGGGCTCCTCGGTCCGCACGCCGCGCTTTGCCTGGCCGCTTTATCGCCGGCCGCCAGAATTGCAGGACGGTTCGCCCTATCTGTCCCGCCAGGCGATCGAGGATGGCGCGCTGCGCGGGCGCGGCCTTGAACTGGTCTGGCTGGATGATCCGGTCGAGGTGTTTTTCCTGCAAGTGCAGGGGTCGGGGCGGATCAGGCTGCCGGACGGGCGGGTGATGCGCGTGGGCTATGCCGGCAAGAACGGCCATCCCTACCGCTCTGTTGGGCAAGAGATGATCCGCCGCGGCACCCATACGCCCGATCAGGTTTCCGCCGGTGAAATCCGGTCCTATGTCCGCGCGACGGGCGCGGCGGGCATGGATCTGCTGAACGTCAATCCATCCTATGTGTTTTTCCGTCAGATCGGTGATCTTGCCCCCGAAAAGGGGCCGATCGGTGCCATGGGCCGGTCCATCACCCCGTTGCGGTCGGTGGCGATAGATCCGGCCTTCACCCCCCTCGGCGCGCCGGTCTGGGTGGAAAAGGACGGTTCCGACCCGCTGCGCCGGTTGATGGTCGCACAGGATACCGGCGGGGCCATAAAGGGGGCGCAGCGGGCCGATATCTTCTATGGCACCGGCCGGGCTGCGGGCGATGCGGCGGGCAATGTCAAGGACGGCGGTCGGCTGATCCTGCTGGTTCCCATCGACCGCGCCTTCGCGATGATGCAGGGCGGCTGAGCATGGCGCGCCGCCGGTCCCTTCGCCCCGATGAACAGGAGTTGTGGCAGGCCGTGGCCCGGACGCTCAGGCCGATGCACGCGGCGCCGCCGACCGTTCGTCTCGACCAGCCGGCCAGCCCGCCGACGATCCGTCCGCCCGACCCCCCCGCGCCCCTGCCGCGCTTTCGCATGGGAGAAAAGGCGCCATCTGCGCGGCCGCATGACCTTGCCCCCTCGCTGTCGCAATCCCTGGCGGCGCAACCCCTGCGGATGGACGCCAAGGCATTTGGCAAGATGACCCGCGGCAAGCTCGCGCCCGAGGCGCGGATCGACCTGCATGGCATGACCCTGTCCGAGGCGCATCCCGAACTGATCCGCTTTGTCCTGAATGCGCAAAGCGCCGGATTGCGGCTGGCTCTGGTCATCACCGGCAAGGGCAAGCAGGGCGTCGATACCGGGCCGATCCCCCAGCGTCAGGGGGCGCTGCGCCATCAGGTTCCGCACTGGCTGCGTCTGCCGCCGCTGGGTCAGGCGGTTCTGCAAGTGACCGAAGCGCATCTGCGCCATGGCGGTGCGGGCGCCTATTACGTCTATCTACGCCGAAGCTGATCGGTCAGCCCGTCCCTTCCTCGCCGCTTTCACCATCCACCAGCACGACCAGCCGCCCGCGCGAACAGCGTTCGACCCGGGCGCTGACGCCATAGACCTCGGCCAGCATCCGCGGCGTCACCACCTCATCCGGCCGCCCGGCGCTGTAGACCCGGCCCTGATGCAGCACGACGATGCGGTCGGCGCTTTGCGCCGCCAGCGCCAGATCATGCAGGACGGCAACGACGATCCGGCCTTCGTCCGCCAGACGCCGCACCTCGGCCATCAGGCGGGCGGTGCGGGCCAGATCCAGCGCGCTCGTCGGTTCGTCCAGCAGCAGCACACCCGGATCGCGGACGATGGCCTGCGCCAGCGCGACCATCTGCCGCTGTCCGCCCGACAGCCGCCCCAGCGGCTCCAGCGCCAGCGACCCGATCCCCAGCCGGTCCAGCACCGCCATCGCGGCCTCGTCTGCCTGTGTCTTCAGCCCGCCCTTCGCGGCCTGCTGCGCGGCAATGACGCTTTCCAGAACGTCCAGCGCCGTCGCCGAGGGCAAGCCTTGCGGCATGTAGCCCAGATGCCGCGCGCGTTCGGCATGGCCCATCCCGTGCAGATCGGCCCCGTCCAGCGTGATGCGCCCCTGATAGGGCACAAGCTGCGCGATCGCGCGCAACAGCGTCGATTTTCCGGCCGCATTCGGCCCGGCCAGAACCGTGACCGCGCCCGGTTCCAGCGGTGGAAGGTCGAGGTCGGCCAGCACCTGCCGGCGCCCCAGCCGCACGGAAAGTCCCTGAACGACCAGCCCGCTCATCCCCGGCCCCGCAGGATCAGCGAAAAGAAGATCGGCAATCCGATCAGCGATGTGACCAGCCCCACCGGCAACAGCACACCCGGCACCACCGTCTTTGACAGGGTCGAGGCCGCGGCCATCAGCACCGCGCCGGTCAGCACGCTGGCGGGCAGAAAGAACCTGTGATCCTCGCCCACCAGCATCCGCGCGATATGCGGCCCCGCCAGTCCGACAAAGCCCACGACCCCGACCATGGACACGGCGCCCGCTGCCAGAAGCCCGACGCGGATCATCGCCCAGCGACGCAGGCTTGCGACATTGACGCCAAAGCTCATCGCCTGGTCGCCGCCAAGCCGAAGCGCCGTCAGTTTCCACGAGGCGCGGATGGCAAAGGGGAATGTCGCCGCCAGCAGGATCGCCAGCAGCGCGATCCCCGGCCAGCGGGCCGAGGCAAGGCTGCCCATCGTCCAGAACACCAGCTGTTGCAGCGCATCGGCAGAGGCCACGAACTGCAACAGCGACAACAGCGCCCCGCAGGTAAAGTTCAGCGCGATGCCCAGCAGGATCAGCGTCTGCGGCCCCTCGCCCCGCAGCCGTCCCAGCACCTGCAACAGGGCCAGAACGCCCAGGGCAAAGACAAAGGCATTGCCCGATATGGTCCACACCGGCGGCAGCATCGGCAGGCTGATTCCCAGCACGATCGCGCTTGCCGCCCCCAGGGCCGCGGCCGAGGACACGCCCAGCGTGAAAGGCTCGGCTAGCGGGTTTTCCAGCACCGTCTGCATCTCGGCCCCGGCCAGCGCCAGCGCGGCCCCGACCAGCAGCGCCATGACGGCCACCGGCAGGCGCACATCCCAGACGATCACTTGCGTGGATTTCGCGACCTCTGCCCCCGTCAGCGCCCGCAGGGTTTCCTCCAGCGGCAGGCCGGCGGGTCCGGTGACAAGATCCGTCACCAGTGCCACCAGGGCCAGCAGCCCGAGGCCCGCAAGGACAAGGGCCCGCCTGCGGTTGCGGCGGCGGTAAAGGTGCAGAAGTTCGACGCTCATTTCACGTCCGGTATCCACCAGATTCCCGGAACCTGCACGGGGGAAAATCGCGTCTGTATCTCGTTCAGGGTCGCGGCGGGGTCGATATCGGCGAAAAGATCGGGATGCAGCGTCTTGGCCAGATATTCGATCAGCGCGATGTGAACGGGCGAGTCGTTGAACAGATGCCAGACGCCCGCCGCATGGCCCTGCTGCACCGCCCTGAGCGCGGAAAATCCCGTAGCCCCGGTCAGATCGGCAAAGGTCCGCTCTGCGGTGGCGCGATCCACGCCCGTGCCCAGCACCAGCCCGCCGCGCGCCGCCATATGGGTGCCGCCGGTCGCGATATAGAAATCGGGGTCTGCCCCCAGCAGGAACTCCAGGCTGACGGTGCCGAGGACACCCTTCACCGCCTCGCGCCCGATGTTGCGCCCGCCCGCGGTGGTGACGAAATCGTCGAATACCCCCGGTCCCACGGTCGAACAGCAGTTCGCAGCCGCCGCGTGAACGTGGATGAACACGCTTGGCCGCGGAATGGCGGGATCGGCCAGCCTGTCGCGGATTCGGGTCAGCCGGGTTTCATAGAACTGCGCAAATTCCGCGGCCCGCGCCTCGGCCCCCGTCAGGGTGCCAAGGATCCGCAGGCTGGGCATCGAGTTTTCCTGCGGATGCGAGAAGAAGTCGACGAAGACGACCGGAATGCCCGCCGCCTCGATCTGCGACGTGGCCGTCTGCATCGCCGGATCGGCGGCGTCCATCAGTGACAGGACCACAAGATCGGGCTTCAGCGCGATCACGCTTTCCACCGAAATCCCGCGAGCGCCGGACCCGACCGGGGCGATGGCGTCCAGCGCGGGAAACCTGGCGCGATAGGCGGCAAGGGTCGGGTCGTCCAGCGCCTTGTCGGTGCGCCAGCCCGCGACCAGCGCGACCGGATCGTCGTGGATCAGGCCCAGAACTGCCAGATGCCGCGCCTCGCCCAGAACGATCCGCTTGGCCGGGGCAGGCAGCACCACCTCGCGCCCGGTGATGTCCGTCACCCGCACCTCGGCCGCAGCCGGCAGCGCAAGCGATGCCAGCAGGACCAGAAATGCGGTCATCACCGTCGGGATCTGTCGGAACATGGCGGCTTTCCTTGGCAGGGCGCGGCCGCGTTCGGGCAAAGGCAGGCCGTCCAGGGTGGGCGGAGGTGGAGGGGGTCGTCCCGCCCCCGCCCCGCTTGTTACTTCGCAACCGGCGCGATGCGCCACAGGCGGTCGCCGTTCGGATCATCCTCGCCGCGCGACTTGTTCACGGCGAAGACATCGCCCTTGCCATCGGCGCGCAGCTGGTTCGGCAGGGTGCCCGCATCCAGGTTCGCCACGATCTTGCCGGCGGTATCGACGACCGTGATCGTGCCCGAGCCGCGGTTCGCGACATAGGCCAGACGGTTCACCGGCTCGAACGCGACGTTCAGGGGGCCTGCGCCCACCTCGACATCGGCCACGGTCTCGCCCGTATCGGCCTTGACGATCAGCAGGTTGTCGGACTGCTGCGAGGCGACGAACAGCAGGTCGTCCTTCGCGTCATAGGCGATGCCGGATGCGCCGCGCGCCGCGGCCAGCGGCAGAACCTTCACCTCGCCCGAGGCAAGGTCGATCACCGCCGCCTCGTTCGTCGTCATGCTGACGGTGACGAGCTTGCCCGCCGCGGCATCCAGATCCAGCGCCATGGCCGAGAATTCCTCGCCCCGCACGCCGGACTGGATCTTGATCGCGTCCAGCTTTTCCAGAGATTTCGTGTCGAAGACCGCGATGCCCGGACCGCCGACGGAGGAGACATAGGCACGCCCGTTCTTCGCATCCACCACCACGTCGCGGCTGTGGGTCACGCTGCCCGGCTCGAACTGCTTGATCAGCGACAGGTCGGATTGCTTGTAGACGGCAACGGTGTTCTGACGCGTGTTGGTGGCCCAGACGGTGCCGTTGGCATCGTCCACCGCAACGCCATAGACGGCATAGACGCCCGGACCTTGCGGCCCGCCCTGGCCACCGCCAGGGGCGGGCGGAGCACCTGCGGGGGCATTGCCGGGCGCAGGCGGCGCGCCTTCGGGGCGGGGCGGCATCGGCGCCTCGGCAGGTGTGATCTCGGCCAGGATTTCCAGCGTCTCGGGGTTGAGCTTCAGCAGTTTTGACTGCTTGACCGGCGGGCGACCGACGGCCGAAGCGACGAACACCGCGTCCGAGGCCGCACTGTAAGCCACCTGATAAAGCCCGGGCGAGACTGGTTCGCTTTTCACGGTGAAGTTTTCGGCGCCCTGAACCGGAATCAGGGGCGAGATCTTCAGGTCCGTCACCGTGGCCGCCGCCGGTTTCTCGGCGATGACGACGATGGGTTGCAGGCCGGTCGCGGCATCGTCATCGACGGTCAGCTCAAAGGAAAACTTGCCCTTTTCATCGGCCACGATGGGGTCCTTGTTCAGCGCGGTCGCCCCGCGCATCAGCGTGATCTGCTGCCCCGGCACCAGCCGGTCGCCCGAGATCACGGCCTTCGACCCCGGATAGACGGGGGCCCCCATTCCTGCCCCGCCGGCACGGACCATGCCCTGAAACCCGTCCGAGGTTGCGGTAAAGATCGTGTCCGCCGACAGAGGTGCCGCCATCAGCGACAAGGTCAGCGCCGATCCGGCCAGCAGGCAGCGGATGCGCGATTTCGGAGAGAGTGCCATTCCAGGCTCCTTCACAGCGATTACACAGGTCGTTGGCTGGACGGCGGCGCCGGTCTGGCTTTGGTCGCGCGCAGAAGTATAATGTTGACTAACCTTGTCAACTAAAACCGGCGCGACTTCGTGCTGCAAGCGGGGATTTGAGAGGATGCAGAAGGGACGTGCCGGACCGGAACACGCGCGCAGGCAAGCGACGCTGGACATCATGCGGTCCGATCCCCCCTCGCACCGGCTGGATCAGATGGTGGTTGCCACGGGTCCGGGGCACCGGCTGTTTCGCGCTGTGCCCAAGGCCCCGCCGCCCGCAGGCGGCTGGCCGGTGATCTATCTGCTGGACGGCAATGCGGCCTTCGACTTTCTGACCGCGGATGATCTGGCCATGGTGCCGGGGCTGATGCTGGTGGGTGTGGGCTATGACACCGACCGCCAGTTCGCGCGCGAACGCCGGACGCTGGATTTCACCGCGCCCGACGGGCCGGGGGACGGCATCCGCCCCGACCCTGTGCATGAAGGGCGGATGGCCGGCGGGGCGGCGCAGTTCCTGGACCGGCTGACCGGCCCCCTGCGCGATGCGGCCGAGGACGGATTGCCGGTCGACCCCGCGCGGCGGACGCTGTGGGGGCATTCCTTCGGCGGGCTTTTCACGCTTTACGCCTTGCTGGCGCGACCGGGCAGTTTCGCGCGTTTCGCCGCCATCAGCCCTTCGATCTGGTGGGACGAGCCCTTGATCCGCCGCATTGCCGCGCGGGCGGACAGCGCGATCCGCCCGCCGCTTCTGGTGGCGCTGGGCGACAAGGAGAAACGCTCGGGCGCCGATGGCCCGCCGCCGGACGGGCCTGCACCGGCGACGATGGATTTCGTGGCCGGGCTGCGGGCCCATCCGGGGCTTGATCCGCAGGTGCATGTGCTGCGCGATCATGTCCATATCCAGACCCTCGCCGGGTCGCTGCCGCTGGCCTTGCCGTTCGCCGCCGATTAGCGGCGATGCCCTTGACCGACCCCGGAGGGGGTTTGGGCCAAGATGAAGGCGCGAGGCGAAGGGGTTTTGCGGCCCCTAATCCGCTGCCATCTGTTCGGACAGGAGCGGGGCGATCAGGCGCACCGCTTCGGGGCCGGTCATCTGGGGATGCAGGAAGGGCACCTCGGCGCAAATCAGCCTGTCAGCCCAAGGGGCCCACAGATCCGCCGTCAGCCCGCGCCCGGCGTGGTCCAGCCCGGCGCGGATATGGGTCAGCGTGCCGGGCATCGGGCGGTGCCAGTGATTGCGGACCAGGCGGTTCGTGTCTGTCACGGTGCGGATCACGCCGTCCAGCACCCGATCCGGCAGGGCACCTAGGGCCGTATCGGTCTGGCGCAGATGGGCCACGACGGCGGCGCGGGTGATCAGTTCGGGATGCGCCTCGGGGTCCTCTCCGGTAATCGCCAGCAATGCCCGCAGCGCCGCGACGGGCGAGGGTTCGGGTTCGGCCCGCCAGCAATCCGCCGGATAGCTGTCCAGAGCCGCCACCATTCCCACCTTGCGCGCCATCGCGACCAGCGCCATCGCAACTTCCTGCGCGATGATCCCGCCGACCGACCAGCCGGCCAGATGCACGGCGCCCGCAGGCGCGATCTCGGCGATGCGCCGGGCGTAGCCTTCGGCCAGCGCCGACAGGCTTTCCGGCAGGGCGGTGTCCGGGTCCAGCCCCGGATGTTGCAGGCCCCAGACGGCGCGCACCGGGGCGATCGCCCGCGCAAGGCCGCGATAGCCCCAGGACAGCCCCCCCGCCGGGTGGATCAGGAACAGCGGCGCGCGGGTCCGGTCGCCCTCGGCCAGCAGGATCGCCGGGCCAAGGCCGTCATCGGCAGTGCCGCGATCCAGCGCCGTCGCCAAGCCCGCCAGCACCGGATTCTCGAACACCGTGCCAAGGCCCGGATCGCGCCCGGTTTCCTCGGCGATGCGCAGAAGCAGCCGCACGGCGGACAGCGAATCCCCGCCAAGGGCGAAGAAATCCGCTTCGGCCGGGGCGGGTTCGGGCAGGCGCAGCACCTCGGCATAGAGCCGGGCCAGAAGGATTTCGGTCGCCCCTTCGGCCGCGCGGCCGGTCGCCGCGAACAGGGGTGCGGGCAGGGCCTTGCGGTCAAGCTTGCCGTTCGAGGTGACGGGCAGCGCGTCCAGCACCACCTCGGCCGCGGGGATCATATACGCCGGCAGCCGCGCCGCCAGCGCCTGCGCCAAAAGGCCGGGGGCGTGGCTGTCGGACGGCACGACATAGGCCACCAGCCGCTTTTCGCCGCGATCCTCGCGCGCGAGGACCACCGTTTCGCGCGCAAGGCCGGTGGCCATGATCGCGGCCTCGATCTCTCCCAACTCGATCCGCAGGCCGCGGATCTTTACCTGATGGTCGGACCGCCCCAGATAGAGCACCGCCCCGTCATGGCGCAGCCGCGCCAGATCGCCCGTGGCATAGAGCCGCTCACCGGGGCGATGCGGGTCGGGGATGAAGCGGTCGGCGGTCAGGTCCGGGCGGCCCAGATAGCCGCGGGCCAGCTGGATTCCACCAAGATAGAGACTTCCCGACAGGCCGGGGGGCACCGGGCGCATCCGGTCGTCCAGCACCTCCAGCCGGGTGTTCCAGACCGGGAAACCGATAGGCAGCGGGTTCGAGGTATCGTCCGGCGTCGCGGACCAGAAGCTGACATCCACCGCCGCCTCGGTCGGGCCGTAAAGGTTGTGCAACTCGGCCGTCAGGGTGCGGTGGAACCTGTCGCGCTGGTCCGCCGTCAGTTCCTCGCCCGAGCAGAACACGCGGCGGGGGGCCAGCCCCCTTGCCTGCGGCGCGGCAAGAAACGCCGACAGCATCGAGGGCACGAAATGCAGCGTGGTGATCGCGTCATCGCGGATGATCCGGGCCAGCGCCACGGGATCGCGATGCGCGCCGGGAAGCGCCATGACCAGCCGCGCCCCGGTGATCAGCGGCAGAAAGAACTCCCACACCGACACATCGAAGGTGGCGGGGGTCTTTTGCAGGATGCGGTCGGTCGCGTCAAAACCGTAATGGTCGCGCATCCACAGCAGACGGTTGACGATGGCACGGTGTTCGATGACCACGCCCTTCGGCTCTCCCGTCGAACCCGAGGTGTAGATGACATAGGCCATGTCGCCCGGCGCGGGCGGGGTATCGGGGGCCTCGCCCGCCTGCGGCCAGTCGGTGGTCAGCAGGACCGGCGCATCGGGCGGGAACAGATGCGCCAGGTCGGGCGAGGTCAGCACCGCGACGGGTTTCGCCAATTGCAGGATGCGCGCCAGCCGTTCCGGCGGGTGTTCGGGGTCCAGCGGCAGATAGGCCGCGCCCGCGCGCAACGCGGCGACCAGTGCGACCGGCAATTCCGCCGACCGGTTCAGCGCAACGGCGACCAAGCGGTCCGGCCCCGCGCCCATCTGCGCCAGCCGCCCGACCAGCGCCGCCGTGGCGTGGTCGAGATCGGCATAGGTCAGCGTGTCATCGCCGAAGGTCACGGCGACAGCCCTGGGCGTCGCCTGCATCTGGGCGTGAATCAGCTGCCACAGGGTCGAATCCGGCAGAGGGTGGTGCGTCGCATCGCCCCGCGCGCGAATCGCGGCAACCTCGGGCGCGGCGGCGGTCGGCACATCGGCCAGCCGCCCGGCGGCCAGCGCCGCGGCAAGAAAGGCGGGCAGGCGGTCGGCATGGCCTGCCACATCCTGCGGGGTGTAAAGGCCGGGGTTGGCATCGACCTCGAACAGGATGCCCGACGCCGGATCGCCGCGGAAGGTCAGCGTCAGATCGTCCACCGCCCCCGCGCCCAGGATGTGCAACCCGACGCCAAGCCCGGCGAAAACCGGCGGCTTGTCAAAGGGCTGGACATTGACCAACGGACCGTAAAGCCGCCGCGCCCCGCCGACCAGACCCAGATCGCGCCGCATCTGTTCGCTGCGATAGCGCCCGTGTCGCCGCCCCTGCATCAGATCGCGCGAGACGGCCGCCAGCCATGCGGGCAGGTCCGCATCCTCATCCGGGGTGCAGCGGAAGGGCAGGACGTTCATCACCATGCAGGGGAGGCGCGCGGCCTTGCTGCCCATCCGCGCCATGAAGGGCACGCCCACCACAGCCTCGCCCCCCGTCCAGCGGGCGATATAGGCGGCGACCAATCCGGTCAGCACATCGGGCCACATCAGACCCGATGCCTGCGAAAAACGCTCCAGCAGGTGGCCCAGATCGTCGGGCAGCCAACGGCTTTCGCGCAGGAAGGAATGAGCTGAAACCGCGCGACCGGGGGCGGGGCCCGTCACTTCGGGCAGGTCCGCCAAGGCCTGCATCCAGAAGGCGCGATCATTCATGCGCCTGTCCGACCCGCGCCACGAGACATCCTCGTCAAAGGCGCGTGACAGCGGCGGGAAGGGGGCAGAGGGCATCGCCCCGGTCACGCGGGCCGAGTAAAGCTCGCCGATGCGGTTTGTAAGCAGCACCATGCCATAGCCGTCGATGGCAAGGTGATGGATCCGCTCGTAAAGGAAATGCCGGTCGGGACCGATGCGGAACAGGGTGAAGCAGGCCACCGGATCGCGCGCCAGATCCAGCGCCCGGCCGGTATCGGCCCGCATCCGGTTCAGCGCCGTGGCCTCGGGATCGGCGGCGTCGGACAGGTCCACCACCGTCAGGCGGGGCGCCTCAGCCAGCCATTGTTCCGGCCCCTGCGCCCCTGCGTGAAAGCGCAGGCGCAGCGCCTCGGTTTCCGCCAGCGCCTGATCGGCGGCGGACAGCAGCGCCGCCACGTTCAGCGGCCCCGACAGATCCAGATACTGCCCGGTGTTCAGGATCGGGTTCGAGGGGTCCAGCGCCTGAAAGAACCACAGGCCCTCTTGCGCATCGGTCAGGGGAAAGGCGGGCGCGAGGGGGCGCTGTTCGGTCATCAGGCGGCCCCTTCGATCTTCTGCACCTCGCGCCACCAGTCGCCCAGAGTGTAGAACTCGGCAAAGGTGCCGAAATCGGCCTTGAGCCCGGCCTGTTCCCAGTGCAGCACCAGATTCATCAGCCGCATCGAATCCAGCCCCAGATCGGCCAGATTGTCATCGTCTCCGATCTCGTCCGGGTCCATGTGGATCAGCCGGGCAATGTCGGCGCGCATTTGTTCAAGGCTCAGGGTCATGTGCTTTCCTTCAGGAACTTTTCGCGCAAGGCCGCGCGCAGCGCCTTGCGGCTGATCTTGCCGACGGCGGTGGTCTCGAACGCATCGACGAAGACGATCTGGTCGGGCACCTTGAACTCGGCAATGCCGCGCGACCGGACAAAGGCCTTCAGCGCCGGGGTCTTCGGTTTCTCGCCCTGGGGGATGACAAAGGCACAGATCCGTTCGCCCAGGAACGCATCGGGGATCGACACCACCGCCGCGTCAAAGACCGACGGATGCGCCAGCAGGTGATCCTCGATTTCCTCGGCAGAAATCTTTTCGCCGGCGCGGTTGATGTGGTCGCCCGCGCGGCCCTGCACCACCAGATAGCCGCCGGGCAGGCGGCGCACGATATCGCCGGTGCGATAGAAGCCGTCGGGGGTAAAGCTGCGGGCATTGGCGCCGGGGTCGTTGTGATAGGCGCGGATCGTATAGGGGCCGCGGGTCAGCAGGTTGCCCGGCGCACCCTCGGGCACGGGAGTGCCGTCGTCGTCCAGCACCAGAACCTCGTCATCGGGGCTGATCGGGCGGCCCTGGGTGCCGATGATGATCTCTTCGGGGTCGTCCAGGCGGGTATAGTTCACCAGCCCCTCGGCCATGCCGAACACCTGTTGCAGGGTGCAGCCCAGCGTCGGGCGGACACGCGCCGCCGCCTCGGGGATGAACTTCGCGCCGCCGACCTGCAACACCTTCAGCGAGGAGATGTCGTGTTTCGCCATCGGCGCCGCCTGCATCCACAGCAGCGCAAGCGGCGGCACAAGGCCGGTCATCGTGACCTTTTCGCGGGCGATCAGCGCGAATGCCGTATCGGCCGCCGGGTTCGGCGCCATCACCACCGTGCCGCCCGCGTAAAGCACGCCGAATGTTCCGGGCGAACTCATCGGAAAATTGTGCGCGGCGGGCAGGGCGCAGAGATAGACCGTATCCGGCCCGCAGCCGCAGATCTCGGCACTGGCGCGAAAGCTGTAGATATAATCGTCATGCGTGCGGGGGATCAGCTTGGACAGGCCGGTCGATCCGCCCGAGATCTGGCAGAAGGCGACCGAGGACGGATCGACCGTCGGCAACACCGCCGCGCCGTCCAGGGTGTCAAACGCGATGTGATCCCCTGCCTCGCCGATGACGAAGACCTGGGCGATGGCGGGCACCGCGGCCTGCACGGTCGCCGCCAGCGGACGATAGTCGAACCCTTCATGCCGGTCGGCGATTACCATGGCGCGCGCGCCGGAACGGGTGGCGAAATGCTCCAGCTCTGTCTGCCGGTGGGCGGGCAGGGCGTAGACCGGGACCAGCCCGGCCAGAAACAGCCCGAAGACGGCGGGAAAGAAGCCCGCGACATTCGGGATCTGCACCAGAACCCTGTCGCCTGGCACCAGACCCCGCGCCAAAAATCCCCGCGCGGCCCGCTCGGCCCGGTCCAGCAGGTCGGCATAGCTCAGCGACAGGCTGCCGTCCTTTACCGCCGTCCGATCGGGATGTTCGGCCGCCCTTTGGCGCAGAAAGCCGCCAAAGGTCTCGCCACGCCAATAGCCCTTGTCGCGATAGCGCGCGGCAAGGTCCGCAGGCCAGATCTGGCGAGGGGGAGAATCGGCTTTGTCGGACATCGGACGCCTTTCTCGGCAAGCGGGATCGTGCGGGCGCTTGCCTGTTAGTGCGGCAAAGAAAAATAGTCAACTTTTCGGGCAAGGCTTGCCGCTCACGAAAATTTCGGGGCACGGGTGTGGCGGAAACCTTCACTTGCGTCGTATTGAGAACGGGAAAGCCAGAAAGGACAAGACCATGAGCCAGCCCCTGCCCCTGCGTGACACGCCCCGCGTCTATGGCCGCATCACCCGGCTTCTGCACTGGTCCATCGCCGCGCTGATCCTGTGGCAGCTGGTCGGCATGGCCCTGAAGATCTGGCTGGGGCGGGAAAGCAGCCTTGCGGCAACCTTTGTCGGATCGCATCAGATGGTGGGAACGGCGGTGTTCCTGCTGATCGTGCTGCGTATGCTGTGGGCGCTGGCGAATGCCGGAAACCGCCCGGCGCATGGCCATGGGCTGATCGGGCTGGCGGCGCGGCTGGGACATCTGGCGCTTTACGCGGTGATGCTGATCGTGCCGCTGGTGGCGATGCTGCGCGCCTATGGCGGCACGCGGCCCTTTGCACCCTTCGGTTTCACGGTTTTTCCCGGTCAGGCAGAGCCGATCCAGTGGATGGTCGATCTGGGCGGCGCGCTGCATGGCGAACTGGGCTGGGTCATGGCGGCGATGATCGCCGGTCATGTGGTGATGGTCGGCATCCACGAAGGGATGTGGCGCGACGGCACGCTGGCCAGGATGGCCGGGCGTCGTGCGGCCTAGAGCCTGTCTTCCAGCAGCGTGCGCAGCCCGTGCCAGCGGCGGTCGACATAGACCATCGACAGCGCCTCCGGCCCGCCTTCGCTCGCCTCGGCATGACCGTCCAGCAGTTCGGCCGCCACCAGGGTCGCCCCTTTCAGCGGCAGCGTTCCGGTGACGCGGGCACGAAACCAGGTCGTCACCTCGGCATAGCGCGGCTCGCCCGTGGGCAGGCGCACCCAGTTGATGCCGGGGCCAAAGCGGTCCGCGCCGCTGGTCGCGCCCAGCTGGGCAAGGGGCAGATCGGCCAGCCGCAGGAAATGGATGACCATGGTTTCCGCCCGCAGGATCGCCGTCGTGGCCGAGGATTTGGCCGAAAGCGAAAAGGCCACGGTCGGCGGATCGGCACTGACCGAGATCAGCGAGCTGACGGTGATCGCCACCGGCCCCTCGCCCGGATCGGCGGTGATCACCGCGACGCCGGCGGGGTGATGCCGGAACGCCTCGCGAAAGGCAGGGGCAAGGTCGGTCTTCTTGTCGGTTTCCATGGCGTTCCCGGTTCTCTCTTGCCGCGCAAGATGGGCCTGACCCGTGCCGTGCGCAATCCGTGACAGGAAAGATCGAAGAACCCGCCCTCCCCCTTCATCTTGGCCCAAATACCCTCCGGGGTCGGCCAGAGGCAACCCGGCCTGCCCGATCGTCCTGGGTCAGACCTGCCGCACCAGCCGCAGCGCGTCATAGATCGCGGCATGGATGTTGCGTGCCTCGACTGCATCGCCGATGCGATAAAGCCGGAATCCCCGCGGCCCCTTGCCCGCCGGTTGCGGGCGGCCTTCGACGAAAGCCTCGTAATCCACTGCGCCCAGGTTTTCAGACCGGGGCTTCAGATCGAAATACAGATCGTCCAGCGGCAGGGTGCCGGCATTGACCACCACCTGATCGACCGCCCGCACCTGCGCCACGTCGAATCCGTTGCGCATCGCAGGGTCCAGCGGCACATAATCGCTGCCTACCCGCGCCTTCAGCCGGTTGCCGTCGCGTTCCACCCCATGCAGCCGATAGGTCACGGTAAAGGTCACGGGCTTGTCCTGCAACGCGCGCATATAGGGCACAAGGTTCATCCCCATGACCTCGGGCGAGAAGGTGCGGTCGGGCGTCATGATCTCGACCGTCGATCCCGCCTCGGCCAGCAACTGCGCCGCCTGAAGCGCGCCATGGTCGCCCGCATCGTCAAAGATCAGCACATTCTGGCCGGGCTTTGCGTCACCCGACAGAATGTCCCAGGCGGAAACCACCAGGTCGTTCCCGGCGTCCAGGATTTCCGTATGCGGCATCCCGCCGGTGGCCACGATCACCACATCGGGATTCAGGGCCAGCACGTCCTCGGCCTCGGCCCAGGTGTTGAAGCGGAACTCCACATCCCGCGCCGCGCACTGGGCCATGCGCCAGTCGATAATGCCGATCATCTCGGACCGGCGCTTCTGCTGGGCGATCAGGCGGATCTGCCCGCCGGGCTGGTCAGCCGCCTCGAACACGATCACGCGGTGGCCCCGCTCGGCCGCAACCCGCGCCGCCTCCAGCCCCGCGGGGCCGGCGCCGACGATGACGACCGTTTTCGTCTCTGTTGCAGCCGGAATCGCGTGGGGTTGTTCCTCCTCGCGCCCGGTCGAGGGGTTGTGGATGCAAAGCGCCGCACCCCCCTGATAGATCCGGTCGAGGCAATAAGTCGCGCCGACGCAGGGGCGAATATCATCCTCGCGCCCCTCGGCGATCTTCTTCACCACAAAGGGGTCGGCCATATGTGCCCGCGTCATCCCCACCATGTCCAGCGCCCCGCTGGCAATGGCATGGCGCGCGGTCGGCACATCGGGAATGCGGCTGGCGTGAAAGGTCGGCAGGCCGACCTCGGCCCGGACGCGTCCGGCGAAATCCAGATGCGGGGCGGACCGCATCCCCTGCACCGGGATCACGTCGGTCATCGCCGGGTCGGTATGGATGCGGCCGCGGATCACGTTGATGAAGTCGATCAGCCCGGCATCGCGGAACCGCTTTGCCATCTGCACGCCTTCGTCCAGCGTCGTGCCGCCCGGTTCCTGTTCATCGGCGACATAGCGGATGCCCATCAGAAAGCCGGGGCCGACCCGCTTGCGACAGGCCTCCAGCACCTCGCGCGCGAAACGGATGCGATTGTCGAAATCTCCGCCATAAGGCCCCTCCAGCCGGTTGGTCAGGGGCGAGACGAACTGGTCCATCAGGTGGCCGTAGACCTCGTATTCCACGCCATCGAGGCCTGCGGCCTGCATCCGTTCGGTCGCATCGGCGAAGTTCTGGATGATCCGCTGGATATCCCAGTCCTCGATCACCTTGGGCATATGGCGGTGCGCCGGTTCGCGCACGGCGCCCGCCCCCAGCACCGGCAGCCAGTCGGCCTTGTCCCAGCGGGTGCGATAGCCAAGATGGGTCAGCTGGATCATCACCGCGGCCCCCGCCTCGTGGCAATCGTCGGCCAGACGTTTCATCCAGCCTACCACCTCGTCCTTCCAGGCAAGGATATTGCCGAAGGCGGGCGGGCTGTCGCGGCTGACCGAAGCCGATCCGGCGGTCATCACCATCGCCACCCCGGCCTTTGCCCGTTCCAGATGATACAGGCGATAGCGGTCCTTGGGCATCCCGTCCTCGGTATAGGCGGGCTCGTGGCTGGTGGTCAGGATGCGGTTGCGCAGCGTCAGATGGTTCAGCTGGAACGGCTGCAACAGCGGATCGGTCGAAGGTCTGGCGGTCATGGCGGGCGACTCCGGGGCTGGCTTTGCGTGATCTTCGCCACAAGCCGGAACACCGCGCAAGCATAAATTCGACACTGCTGTCGAATTTATGCATCACCCCTGTCGATTTTCTTGCGCAGCGCGCCGGTCGCGGCTATTCCTCGAATATGGAGCAAGCGGAAAAACCCGAACGCGGTTGGCGTGGATCGCCCGATCTGTGGCTGGATGCGGGGTATGAAGCGCTGATTACCGGCGGGGTCGAGGCGGTGAAGGTTCTGCCCCTTGCCCAGAGGCTGGGCCTGTCGCGCACCAGTTTCTACCACCATTTCCCCGATCGGGAGGCGTTGCTGGCCGCCCTGCTGGCGCGATGGCAGGCGAAGAATACCGCCAATCTGATCGCGCAGACGCGGGCCTATGCCGAAACCATCGCCGAGGCGATGCTGAACATCATCGACTGCTGGCTGCGGGCCGATCTGTTCGATTCCCGCATGGAATTTGCGGTGCGCATGTGGGGGCTGACCTCGCCCGATCTGACACGGACGCTGGCCGACGAGGACGAGGCGCGGATGGATGCGCTGCGGGCGATGTTCGCCCGTTTCGGCTTTGATCCGACGCAGGCCGATACCCGGACGCGGGCCGTCTATCTGACGCAGATCGGCTACATCGTGCTGCGCACGGACGAACCGCTCGACCTGCGGTTAAGCCGCATTCCGGCCTATACCGAAACCTTTACCGGGCTTGCGCCGACGCCTGCGGAACTGGCACGGTTTCGCGCCCGCCACCTCGGGACAGACGGCTGAGAAGCGACAGGAGCAGCGCCTTTTCGGCAGGCTCCCGCGGGGGCGGCCGTCACTTCCAGCGACTGGGGGCAAGATTCGCGAACCGCGCGGTTCCCGCAGGTCTCAGCGAGATGGTCAGCCTGTGACGGTCCTTGGCGTCGGGTGCCGTCGTGACTGGCGCCTGCCGAGAAAGGGGGTCGACGATCATATGACCCGCGTCGTCAGCGAACATCGGGCGGGCAAGGTCATCAGCTGGCAGCCGACGGGAACAAGGATCAAGGGCCATCGTTCGCCCCTTGGCCGATACCTTCGCGTTTCGGAACCGGGCCTTGGCCGGGGTGGAACACGGCTGACCGACCCGCTGGAAATCCTGGGTCCGTGGGATGCCATGGCTGGCCACGAGGCGGCGATCCGCCCGGTGGACGAGGTGGTTTTGACGGCGGGGGAATATATGGTTTTCGCCATGATAGAGCCTGTTTCCTCTCCTTCCGACGCGACAATGCGACGGGAGGGCGGTTTATGGCGGAGGCGCAGGCGGCCTTGCTGACGGACGGACGGCTGCACCTGAACCACAGGCAAATCGACATGATCAACGGCGCGTGGGGCGATACGGCGCCGGTGCGCGGCGGGCAAGAGCCGGTCGCGCGGACCATGGCTGCGGCGGTTGCCCCCTTCCGGCCGGCCTTCATCGCGCCGATAACCGCGGCGGTGCCGCGGTGACGATGATCGCCCCTGCCGCCGACCTGCCCGGCCATCCAGCGGCGCCCCGCCTGCGACATCCGGTTGGACACCGACCTTTGCGCGCTTCCCGTCACGGTCGGCGTGGGCCGACTGGCCAAGGGCGAACGCCGTCAGGCCCTGTCCCGAGGCCTGATGGCGGCGCGGGCGTTCCGGGCGCGCGGACTGATTGAAGGCGCGGCACTTTTCCTTCAGGGTGAGGCGCAGACCATCGGCGACATTGCAGTGGCGGAGGCGGAGCTTGCCTGAGTTTCCCGTACGGCGCATCACCACCCGGATCGAGAAAACCCTGCACGAAGACGGTGCAGCCTGCGCAGAGCCGCGCTTGCGGCGCGCAATCATGGCCGCCTGCCGCAACCCCTTGGCCGGCACCGATGCGCCGGACCCGCAACCAGCGACGGGGGATCTGAAGCCGCTTGGCCTGATGTTGTCGGACAGATTGATCGCCGCGCTGGGCGGCCGCGACGGGATCGACGGCTATGGCAAGGGCGAACATGGGGCGCTGTGGCATGTGCCCGGCGGTTATACCCTGCGCGAAAGACTGGGCGAAAGTCGCGCCATCGTGCCCAGCGCGATGAAAGTCGCGCCCATGGGCGGGTCGCTGGACGTGCCCATGGGCCATATAAATGCCGCCTATGTCCGCAGCCATTTCGATGCCATCACCGTGCAGGTGCCGGATGCGCCGCGCGCCGACGAGATCGTCCTTGTCCCTGCCATGGCCAAGGGGCCGCGCGTGCCTTCGCGCATGGGCGGGCTGGAGGTCTGGCAGTTGCGTGGCGAGGGCGCGCTGCGGTGAGGCGGTCGCTGGCGACCTTTTTCCTTTGCCTTGTGCCCGGCGCGGGCCTTGCCTGCGCGCTGCCACCTTCGGTGGTGCTGACCCTGCCCACGGGCCATTACATCGCCGGGGCAGGCGCCACCGTCGCCATCACCGCAGTCCTGGGGTCGCGAGGCCAGCGTCTTCCCGACCTGTCGCAGCATCTGATCGCCCGGCACAGGGTCATCCTGCCTGGGGTCGTGACATCCTATCTGGCATTTCTGGTCTTCGTCGGGCTGGTGCTGATCGGCTTGTTCGGGGCGACCGATCCGATGCACAACCTGCTGACGCTGGTGTTCTGGACGGGCGTGTGGATCGCGCTGCCCTTGGCGTCGATGGTCTTTGGAAACCTGTGGCGGCACATGAACCCCTGGACCGCGCCGGTCCGCATCGCGCGTATCCTGATCGGCCGCAGGGGCGGGGCCGGGCTTGGCCGGCTGGGGCACTGGCCTGCGGTGGCCGGGCTGGCGGGCTTTCTGTGGTTTCAGCTGGTCTCGCTTTCGCCGGAAGATCCCGCCACCCTGGCCACGGCCGCGCTGATCTACTGGCTGGCGATCTTTGCCCTTGCCGTGGCCGAGGGCGAGGACTGGCTGCAACAGGGCGAATTCCTGACTGTCTTCATGGGGCTGGTCGCCCGCATCGCCCCCCTGTGGTCCGAGGTGCAGGGGGATCGGGTGTCGGTCTATGCCGGGTTTCCGGGCGCGCAGGTGCTGCGGATGCCGCCGCTGGACGCCGGGCAGACGGCTTTCGTGACGCTGGCGCTGGCGGGCCTGTCCTTCGACGGGCTGATGGAAACCTTTTGGTGGCTGGCCCTTGTGGGCGAGAATCCGTTGGAGTTCACGGGCCGGTCGGCCGTCATCGGGGTGAACACGGCCGGGCTTTTCGGCGCATGGGCGCTGACCCATCTGGCGATCGCGGCGGTGCTGCGGCTGGGCCAAAGGCTGGGCGAGGGGTTCCGCGCGGGGCCGGTGATGCTGTCCTTTCTGGCCATCGCCGCCGGTTATCACGCGGCGCATTACCTGACGACGCTTCTGACCGCGGGGCAGTTCACCCTTTCGGCGCTGAACGATCCGCTGTTCCGGGGGGACGCGATCCTGGGGATGGAGCCGTTCTATGTCTCCTTCGGATTTCTGTCCGATCCCTGGCTTTCGACCCTGCTTTACGGCGCGCAGTTCGCGGCCATCCTGGGCGCGCATCTGCTGGCGGTGGTGCTGGCGCTGAAACTGTCCGGTCCGGGCGCGCGGGGGCTGGCGCATCTGCCGCTGGCGGCGTTGATGACAGGCTATACCGTTTTCGGCCTCTGGCTGCTATCCACTGCCCGAGGTACTTGATTCACAAGGATTTTTATCGCACACACAAAGCGCGCAGCAAGACGCGCCACTCCCCGGAGGACAGGAAGGATGACGGATCTTATCGCAATGAACCGGCGGCAGCTTCTGAAAGGGGCGGGCGCGGGGCTGGTGGCATCGGCCGCCCTGCCCGGCCATGTCCTGGGGCAGGGCGCCCCGGTCAGATTGGGGTTCCAGCTGCACCGCACCGGCATCGGCGCCGCCTACGGGCGCTGGTATGAACGCACGGCGCAGGCGGCCCTGAAGGTGCTGAACGAAGGCGGCGGCATCGGCGGCCGCCCGGTCGAGATCGTGTTCGAGGACGACGGCACCGACCCCAAGCGCGGCGCCGAAGTGGTCGAGAAACTGGCCAGCCAGCACAAGTGCGACCTGATCTTCGGCCCGCTGTTCAGCCATGTCGTCATCGGTTCGGCCCCGCGCGCGGGCGAGCTGAAGATCCCCTATCTTGTCTGTTCCGAGGGGTTCCACGTCGCGTCCGGCATGTTGAACCGCTGGACACTGCAACCCGGCATCACCGATGTGAAGGCGCAGATCACCTCGATGGCGCCATGGGTGGCGGGCAATCTGGGCAAGAAGGTCACGATGATCTTTCCCGACTATGCCTTCGGCCACGACCACCGCGACAACTTTCCCCCGGCGATCCAGGCGCAGGGCGGCGAGGTCATCGCCAAGATCGCCATTCCGCCGACCGAGACCAGCTTTACCAGATATTTCGCGCAGATCCCGCCCGAAACCGAGGTGATCTATCATGTCATGATCGGCCCCGCCGTCCTGACCTTCGTGAAAGAGCTGGGCGAGTTCTACGGATCGGGCGCGCGGCCGCAGATCTTCGGCTTCATCGATTCGCTGGAGGCGACGGATCTGAAGAATCCGGGGCTGGAGTTTCTGGAGGGCACGCATTTCTGGGAAGGCCACTGCCGGTTCAGCCAGCCCGACGCGGGTGAGGCCGAAGCCTTCTATCGCGCGGCCGTGGGTGTGGATGGCAATGGCGCATCGCTGGCCGATGCCAGGGACGTATCCACCTATGCGCACATGTTTTCCTGCTGGGAAACGCTGTTCGTCATCAAGGCCGGGATGGAGGCCGCCGGCTATCAGACCGCCGCCGACCGCCAGAAGTTCGTCGAGGCGCTGGAGGCGATGACGACCTTTGCCGAAGGCAAGGACCATCCGCAGGGGGACAAGGTGTTCAACGGCAAGACCCATCAGGTCTTTGGCCACCAGAACATTTCCCGCGTCGAGGGCGGGCGGCTGGTGCGCGTTCACCGGACCAGCATCGACGACGGCTTCTATCCCGATGCGGTGGACTATACCACGCAGTCGTTCTGAACCGTTCGTTCATGAACCGGGCGGGTCGGACCCGCCCGGACCTGAAAGGGTGATGCTTGTCCTTTGGTCCCTTCCTTCTTCTGGCGCTGATGGAGGGCACGGTGATGGCGGCGGTGCTGTCGCTGACCGCCGTGGGCCTTTCGCTGGTGTTCGGCACGATGCGCATCGTCAATGTCGCGCATGGCGAATTCTTCATGCTGGGCGCGGTGGTCGCCTGGTTCGTCACCTGGCACCTGGGCGGGCCGGACTGGCTGAACTTTGCCGTCGCGCTGGTGGTGGCGCCGCTGGCGGTGGGGGCGCTGGCGGCCCTGGCCGACCGGCTGGTGCTGCGGCGGCTGGATTATCAGCCCGAGCCGACGATCGTGGCGACGATCGGGCTGCTCTACATCCTGCAACAGGCGGCGCTGGAACTGTTCGGGCCGGATGCGCGCCCGGTTCCGCCGCCTTTTACCCTGCGGCTGCAACTGCCGTGGTTCGGCTATTCCGGCTACAAGATCTTTGTCGTGCTGGCGGCGGCGGCGATCCTTGCGGCGGTCTGGGCGGTGATGACGCGGACCCGCGCCGGGCTGGTGATGCGCGCCACCCAGATCGACCGCGACACCGCACGCGCCTTCGGCATCGACACCGACAGGGTTTATGCACTGGTCTTTGGCCTGGGCGCCGCGCTGGCGGCCATGGGGGCGGTGCTGGTGGTGCCGATCAGCCAGGCGCATTACCTGATGGGGGGCGATCCGCTGCTTTTGTCCTTTATCGTGGTGATCATCGGGGGTCTGGGCAGCATCCGGGGCACGCTGGTCGCGGCGCTGGTCATCGGCCTGTCGGACGGGGTGATCTCGATGTTCTTCACGCCGACGCTGGCGAAGATCCTTGCCACGCTGCTGGTCGCGCTGGTGCTGGTGTTCCGCCCGCAGGGCCTGTTCGGGGCAAAGGCATGACGGCGCGCATCCTTGGCCTGCATCTGGGGGTGATCGCGCTGCTGTTCGCGGCACAGTTCGTCCTGCCGTCCTATCACGTCACCAATCTGGCGCGGATCATGGTGCTGGCGGTCTTTGCCATGGGCTACAACATCGCCTTTGGCTATACGGGGCTTCTCAGCCTGGGGCACGCCTTGTTCCTTGCCGCGGGGATGTATGGCGCGGGCCTGCCCATCGACCATTTCGGCGCAGGCGGAGGGATGGCGCTGATCCTTGGCCTTTTGGCCGGGGGGGCGGTTGCGGGGGCGGTGGGGCTGCTGGCGCTGCGCACCGCCGGGGTCAGCTTCATGATCGTGACGCTGATGTTTGCGCAGGCGGGCTATCTGACGCTGCTCTACCTTGCCGAATGGACGCATGGCGACGACGGCTTTCCGGTGCCCGCCGCCGGGCGCCGCCTGTTCGGTCTGCCGCTGTCGGACGACCGCATCCGCTATGCCGCCGCGCTGATCCTGTTTTCGGTGGCCATGCTGGCCTGCCTTGCGCTGGTCCGGTCGCGCCTTGGCCGCATCATGATCGCCATGCGCGAGAACGAGGAGCGCAGCCGGATGCTGGGCTACAACCCCTTTGCGGTGAAACTGGCGGCGCTGGCGATATCGGGCGTCTATGCGGGGGCGGCGGGGGCGGGCTATGCGCTGCTTTTCGGCTATGTCGGGGCCAGTTTCGCGGGGATCCAGTATTCGATCCTGCCGCTGCTTTACACGCTGACCGGGGGGGCGGGGACAGTGCTGGGTCCGCTGGTCGGGACGGCGGCCATCTTCTATCTGACCGACATCGCCTCCGGCCTGACCACCGCCTGGCTGATGGTGGTGGGGTTGGCGCTGGTCCTGCTGACCCTGTTCGCACCCAAGGGGGTGCTGGGCACCTTGCGGGAAAGGTGGGCGCGATGGCTGCCGTGATCCTGCGGGCGACCGGACTGGTCCGCCATTTCGGCGGGCTGAAGGCGTTGGACGGCGTAGACCTGGACCTGATCGCGGGCGAGGTTCACGCCCTGATCGGCCCGAACGGCGCGGGCAAGACCACGCTGGTCGGTCTTCTGTCGGGGCGGGTGGCGCCTCAGGCAGGCTCGATCCTGCTGGACGGGGCAGAGATAGCGCATCTGCCCGCCCATCTGCGGGTGCGGCGCGGCATCGCCTATACCTTTCAGATCACCTCGATCTATCGGCGCCTGACCGTGGCCGAGAATGTGGCCCTTGCCTGCGGCGGCCGGGCAGAGCTGGACCGCGTGGGCCTGGCCGGTCATGCCGAACAGCTGGCCGGAACCCTGTCCTACGGCCACCAGCGCCTGCTGGAGGTTGCCATGGGCCTGTCGCTGCACCCCCGCGTCCTGATTTTGGACGAGCCGACGCAAGGCCTGTCCGAAGGCGAGATCGACCAGTTCAAGACGCTGGTGCAATCCATGATCCCGGCCACCACCGTGCTTCTGATCGAACACAACATGGAGGTGGTGATGGATCTGGCCGACCGCATCACCGTGCTGAACTTCGGCCGGGTGCTGGCGCGCGGAACGCCCGCCGAAATCCGCGCCGACCGGCAAGTGCAGGCCGCCTATCTGGGGGGTGGCGATGCTGCGGCTTGAAGGCGTGGATGCGGGCTATGGCGCGGTGCAAGTGCTGCGCGGCGTTACCTTTCAGGCGCAGGCGGGCGAGGTCACATGCCTTATGGGCCGCAACGGCGCGGGAAAGTCCACGCTGTTGAAATGCATCATGGGATTGGTGCAGGAAACCGCGGGCCGCATCCTGATCGACGGGGTCGAGGTCCAGAACCTTCCCGCGCATGAGGTGCCGCGCCACGGGCTGGCCTATGTTCCGCAGGGCAGGCGGCTGTTCGGCCCGATGACCGTCGCGGAAAACCTAGAGATCGGGCTGATGGTCCGCCGGGGCGGTGCGCGGGTGCGCGATCATGTGCTGGACCTGTTTCCGCGCCTGCGCGAGCGGCTGGACCAGGTGTCCGCCACGCTGTCGGGGGGCGAACAGCAGATGCTGGCCATCGCCCGCGCCCTGTGCCTGGAGCCGAAGGTGCTGCTTCTGGACGAACCGACCGAGGGGTTGCAGCCCAGCATGATCGCCCTGATCCGCGATGTCATATCGGGCCTGAAAGGCACCGGCGTGGCGACGGTTCTGGTCGAACAGCGGATCGAGGCGGTGCTGCGCATCGCTGACCGTGTGGCCTTCATGGAACACGGGGCAATTGCCGAAGTCACCGGACCGCTTGGCCCGGATGCGCCGCAGTTCCGCAGATATGTGGGGGTCTAGGGTCGGGGGTTGATTGCGGCCGTCGATGCGGGCGGAACCTTCACCGATCTGGTGATCCTCGACCCGATACGCGCGCGCTGCCGCTGGCCAGGGGGCCGACCCCGCTTGCCAATCAGGCGGACGGTGTGCCGGAGGCCTTTGACCGCGCCGGGGCGGATCCGTCGGCGATCGACCTGATCGTGCGTGGCACGACCACCCCCCAATGCGGTGCCAGAGAGCAATCTGTGCCGGACCGGGCTGATCACCGTCGAAGGATTTTGCGACGTTCTGGAACTGGGTCGGCGGCCTGCCGGTCTTTGTGGGCACGATGCAGTTTTCCACCCGCCATGTCGTCAAACGCATCGCCCGCCGCGAAACCCTGCCGCCTGCGTCGAGCGACATCTCCATCTTCCGCCATCCCTATCCTGGCGCCACGCATCTGATGGATGTGCGCTTTGTCATGACGTTCCATGGCGGCGGGGTTGGTCGCCGAAATGCGCCCTCTGGCGGCGCGGCAGATGCGCGCGCTGATCGCGACGATCCGCGAGGGCAGCCATCGCGGCGACCGCGCCTATCGACCCGGACGGGGTGGTGAACCAGCCGCCGACCATCGCGCTGACGGTGACAGGGGTGGATGACGGCCTGATCTTTGACTTTGCCGGCTCCTCCGAGCCCTGCGCCGGTCCGATGAACTCGGTTCGGGCGCGGCGATAGACCGCCCGAGCAGCGCAATCCCGCGCCGATCGAGGAAGACCTGCGCCTGGGGCGCCATGACATGGACCGGATCCGCCGGCTTTTCCCGCTCCGCCGCTGATCCGCTTGCCCATGTCGCTCTGCGCGCTACTCTCGCGCCAGGGCGGAGATGCGCGCCGCACCGGGGAGACAAGGGAATGCAATCCGCCTACAAGACCCGTGCTGCCGTCAGGATGACCGGCGTGCTGCTGACGGTGGTGCTTCTGGCGCTGACGGCGGTGCTGGTGGGCGTGCAGTTCCGCGCCGACAAGTCGATGGCCCAGACCCAGGCGCATCGCGACGCGCATGTCGTGGCCACGCAGTTCGGGTCGATCTTCACCGCCAGCGCGCAGGCCCTGCAACGCATCGCCGAGGCGCTGGGACCGGCGCCCGCAGGCCCTGCCGATACGGTGCGCGACATCGCGCAGGCGGTGCGGGATCTGCCGCCGGGCTCGCTTCATTCGGTCTATAACGCCCAAGGCGACCTGATCCTGTCCAGCCTGCCGCAGCCGCGCGCTATCAACATCGCCGACCGCGATTATTTCCGCATGGCGCGCGACGGGCAGGTGCTTTCGATCTCGCCCATGATCACCGACCGCGCCTCGGGCGAAAAGGTCATCATCATGGCCCGCCGGCTGGAGCGCGAGGGCCAGTTCAATGGCGTTGCCACCATCGCCATTCCCATGGCGCGGATGGCCGAACTGGCGGATTCGCTGGGCATCGGCGGCAATTCCACCATCAGCCTCGTGCGGTCCGACGGGATGATGATCGCGCGCTTTCCGCCCGTCGAACCGATCAACCTGAAAGGCTGGATCCTGTTCGACAAGCTGAAGGAAAGCCCGAGCGGATTTTACGACAGCGTGTCGCCCACCGACAAGGTGGCGCGAATCGTCGGCTACTGGAAGATCGACGACTGGCCGGTGATCGCGGCGACGGGCATCGACCGGAACCTGGCCCTGGCGGCATTCGGGCGGCAGGCCTGGATGGCGATCTGGCTGGCGCTTCCGGCGCTGGGGGCCGTGGTCTGGCTGATGTATCACCTGTCGCAGATCCTGCGGCGCGACGCCGACCGTCAGGCAGAATTGCAGGCGGCCAACGAGAGGGCCGGGGTATTGCTGCGCGAGGTGCATCACCGCGTCAAGAACAACCTCCAGACGGTGATCTCGCTGATCCGGCTGGAGCGGATTCCGCCGGATGTGAAGCAGAGCCTGCTGTCGCGCATCGGCGCAATGGCCGCCGTGCACGAGGGGATGTATCAGTCCGACCAGTTCGAGACGGTCGAGGTGGCCCCCTATCTCCGGCGTCTGGTCTCGAATGTGGCGGCGGGCTATGGCGGCGGGGTGCAGGTGCGGATGGACATCGCGCCGGTATCGCTGTCGGGGGACAGGGCGATGCAACTGGGGCTTCTGGCGAACGAGGTCGTCTCGAACGCCTTCAAACATGCCTTCCGCGACGGCGCGCCCGGCAAGCTCGATGTCCTGCTGGAACAGGCGGGTGACCGCCTGACCCTGAGCATCCGCGATGACGGGCCGGGCTTCGATCCCGAAACCATCCAGCGCAACATGGGAAGCCGTCTGGTCGAAGGGTTTGCCGCGACGCTGGGCGGAACGCTGGATATCGACGGCCGCCACGGCACCACGGTGCGGGTCGACTTTCCGCAGCATCACACCGCAGCATGAGCCGCCACCGACCCGACCGGCGAGCCGGGTCTTGTCCGGCCGCCGCGACGCCGCCCGACGCGGCACGTTGCCCTGTGGGCACGATTTCGTGCGCTGGCGAAATGCAGGCAATTCAATGGGGAACCGACTCGGCACCGACGGGCGTTGGCTTTCCACAGGCCAAGAACGGGCCGTGAAAGGCCGGAACCGATGAAACGCACAAGCAACCCCATGATCGAACAGCCGGTGGAGGAAAACCTGCGGCGCGTCTATGGCGGCGCGCAGACGGCAATGGACCTGCCGCCGCAGCTGGCCGGGCTTCTGGCCAAGCTTGCGGCGCGTCAGGACGCCAAAGGGAAAGAACTGCCGCCCTCTGACGCGACCGATTTTTCCAGGCAGTAAGCCGGCAAGGAAAAGGGCCGCTGCCCTTTCAGGCAGCGGCCCTTTTGTCATCCGGCAATCCGGCCGGACAACCCGTCAGACAGGCGGTCGTCCCCGGACGGCGCGAGCGATCATCGCGATCACGAACAGCACGATGAAGATGAAGAACAGGATCTTCGCAATCCCCATCGACGTGCCGGCGATCCCGCCAAAGCCCAGCACACCGGCGATCAACGCGATCACCAGAAAGGTCACAGCCCAGCCCAGCATAGTGCGTCTCCTTGTGAATAGTCATGATTCCGTCTGTGCGGACAAAACGTCGCAGGCTGCCCTGCGGTTCCCCCGGCGTCACAAAATCTTTTCATCTCAAATCACTGTAATCAAATGCGGAAAGACCCGCGCAAGGGCGGGCCTTTCCCTTCGGAAGGTGTCCGGGTGGGCGGACCCCCTCCGGCGGACCTCTCCGCCCAGACGGAGGCGGCGGCCCTGTTCAGCGACGCCGACTTCAGCGATTCCGGCGGCGGATCAGAGCGAGCGGGTCCATTCGTCGACCTCGCGCTCGGCAACGTCACGGGCCTTGCCGTAACGCTTCTGTATCAGGCCGATCATCTCGTCGCGCCGACCTTTGGCCTCGGTCAGCTCGTCATCGGTCAATTCGCCCCATTTGGCCTTGGCCTTGCCGGCGTATTGCTTCCAGGTGCCTTCGATCTGATCCCAGTTCATCCGGTCTGTTCTTTCCGTTTGCTACACGGATTGAACGCGTGGACGGGACGGGGGTTCCCCCGCAATCACCCCTGCGGAACGGTGCCCGGCGGGATCGCGCCCATGGGTTTCAGCTGGAATTCCAGCCGCTGCACCTGCCGTCCGTCGGCGATGTCGCGGTGGAAGCTGCCGCCCAGTTGCAGGGCAAAGGCGTGGATCAGCTGATTGCCGAGCGCGCTGTCGTCATGGTCCTGTTCGCTGAGCCCCGCCTCGTCCGCCAGGGGGTTCACGACCGTCAGCACCAGCATTCCCCCGGCTGTCTGGCGCAGCGACAGGGCGATCCGGGGCAGACCCGGCCCTGCGCCATCGGCGGTCTTCATCGCCCAGCCCAGTGCCTCGGTTATCAGCAGCGCCAGCGGCACGACCTGTTCGGGCGACATCGAGACGGGATCGAAACTGGCATCGACATCGAACCTCTTGCCCGCCCCCGCGCCCGAGACGACGATCTGGTCGACGATCCCGGCGAACAGGGGCGCGGTTTCCACCTCGGTCACATTGGCGGTGTGGAACAGGTTGTTGTGGATCGTCGCAAGGCTCAGCATCCGGTCCTGAAGGCGGCGCATGATGGTTTTCGCCTCGTCCGACCGGGTGCGCCGGATCTGGAGGTTGATGATCGAGGCCATCAGTTGCAGGTTGTTCTTGACCCGGTGATGCACCTCGCGCAGCAGCGCCTCCTTTTCCCGCACCGAGTTTTCCAGTTCGGCCTCGTCCTTCAGGATCGTGTCGGTCATATGCTCGAACGCATCGGCCGCCTCGCGGATTTCCAGCGGCGCATGGGCGAACCGCATCGGGCGCAGGCGGCGGTTGCCTTCGGCGAAAGAGGTGATCGCCCGGCGGAACCGGCGCATGTGCCGCGTCACCATCAGTTCGGCGGCCAGCCAGGCGGCAAAAAGGCACATCGCCCACATGGCCGCGGGCAGCAGCAGCGGCGACATGTCGTTCAGCAGCTGTGTGTGGCCGCGCCGGTCCGGCCACGACCCCAGCGCATAGATTTCATCGGGCATCAGGGCGTTCAGGGAGTACAGCCGACGCCCGCCGCCCGCGGCTGCGGCGGGGAAAAGACCCTCGGGCTGGCTGGCCATCTGGCGCGGATCGCGGTCCGAAGGAAGCATCGCGCCGATCGTGGCCATCGGCATGTTGGCGGAAAGGATGTTTCCGTTCCGGTCGAACAGCAAAAGGGCGAAATCTCTATCGGCATCCGGCGCTTCCAGCATCCGCGTCTGGGCGGGCGCGACGATGACGAAACCTGCGGCCCCCCCCTGCCCCGGGACGGGCGCAATCGCAACCATCAGGTCAGGGGGCGCGTTCGGGTCCGACCGGACCATGCGCAGCATCGGTTTTGGGTCGGCCCGGAAATCCAGAAAGAAGGGTCGCCGCGAGACATCCGCCATCATTCCCGATGAGGCGCAGCGCGCCACCCCGTCGGCGCCGTAAAAGGCGATGAATCCATAGGTCTGGTCGGGCCCGGCCAGAGATTGCAGCAGCTTTGCACAGGCCCCGCTGTCCAGCGACGGAACGGTGATGGACAGGCCCCGCGCCAATCCCTGTGCATCGGCAATCCGGCCCAGCTGGGCGGCGGCGGCGCGAAGCGTTTCCCCTGCGAGTGCGGTTTCCGTGCGCGCGCGCACCTCGGCGCCGATCCCGGCGGATTGGACCAGCGCGATGATCCCGACGGGGGCAAGCGCCAGCGTCAGGATCAGGCCCAGCCGGACCCCGAACCTGTCGGCCAGCCCCGGAACGGGCCATCGCCGGGTCATGCCGCCTGAATGCCTGACCGGCTCATCACCGCGGCGGTGGCCTTGTCGCCATCAAGGAAATCCTCGCCCTCCTCCAGGTTGAGCAGTTCGGCCAGACGCTGGCGCGCACGGTTGGCGCGGGACTTTACCGTTCCCACGGCCACGCCCGTCATCTCGGCCACATCCTCGTAGGAAAAGCCCGAGGCGCCCACCAGGATCAGAACCTCGCGGTGCTGGGGTGTCAGCTGGTCGAAGGCGGCGCGAAAGTCGGACATCGCCAGACGGCCATCATGCGCGGGCTTTTCGTAAAGCGTGGCAGAATAGGTCCCGTCGGGGTCGGGCACCTCGCGCCGATGCTTGCGCATATTGGAATAGAAGGTGTTGCGCAGGATGGTGAACAGCCAGGCGCGCAGGTTGGTGCCGGGCTGAAAGCTGTCAAAGTTCGACCAGGCCTTGACCACCGCATCCTGCACAAGATCGTCGGCGGCGGCAGTGTTCCGCGTCAGGCTGATGGCAAAGGCGCGCATCGCCGGCAGGTGTTCCGGCAACTCGTCGCGCGGGTCCGGCGGCAGCTTGGCCTTGTCGGTCATCGGCTGTCATCCTTCTTGGCGCCGGTCTGGGCAGAGCGGAGCTGTTCCAGAAGCGACTTGAAACGGTCGGGAATTTCCGCGTCCAGAGCCTCTTGATAAACCTTGCGCAGATTGTCCTCGATGCTGGCACGCGCGGCCGATGCATCTGGGCTTTTTCCCGTATTGGTTGACATGATAATACAATTTCCCGGCTGCCGTCAGGGAACCAAACGCGGTTTCCTGCGTTCGGTTCCCGGAAATATGCTTCAGGGAGCAAAAATAATGCAGTCAAGCGCAGCGGCCGATCCCGTCACGATCGTCGCCCAGAATCTGCCGTTCCTGCGCCGCTATGCGCGGGCCTTGACCGGCAGTCAGGAGACCGGCGACCGCTATGCCGCCATGACGCTGGAGGCGATGCTGGAGGACAACTCTGCCCTTGGCGGAGCCGACGACCCAAAGGTTTCACTGTTCCGCGCCTTTCACCTGGTCTGGTCCAGCGCCGGCGCCCCCTTGGGCGATCCTGACAATGCGCTGTCCAGCCGTGCGCAGGGCCATATGGCCGCGCTGACGCCCAACACGCGCGAGGCGCTGCTGCTGCACGCCATCGAAGGCTTCCGCTTCGAGGAAATCGCCCGCATCATGGATATCGAGCCCGCCGAGGCCGAGGAACTGGTCCAGATCGCCAAGCGCGAGATGGCGAAATCCGTCGCGGGGTCGGTCCTGATCATCGAGGACGAGGCGATCATCGCCATGGACATCCAGATGATCGTCACCGAAATGGGGCATCGCGTGACCGGCATCGCCCGCACCCGGACCCAGGCGGTGGATCTGGCCGCCCGCGACAAGCCCGACCTCATCCTGGCCGACATCCAGCTTGCCGACCAGTCCAGCGGCATCGACGCGGTGAACGACATCCTGCGCCAGTTCGACGACCTGCCGGTGATCTTCATCACCGCCTTCCCCGAGCGGCTGCTGACCGGCGACAAGCCCGAACCCGCTTTCCTGATTGCCAAGCCCTATGCCGAAGATCAGGTCCGTTCCGCCGTCAGCCAGGCGATGTTCTTCGCCTCGACCGAGACGCTGGTTTCCTGATCACGTCCCGGGATGGCTAAGGAAAAAGGGCCGCCCCTCGGGGCGGCCTTTCAGGTTCAGGGACATCAAGGGAAGCCGCCGGAGGGCTGATGGGGCAGCACGCCCTCCGGCATTCGGAAGACCGGGGAGACAGGGACCCGGTCAGGCGGTTCCGCTGGCGGGGAAACAGCGCCATGGAACATATGTAAAACGCGCCGGAAGGGTCCGGGTTCCCGCCGGAACGGGAAATTTCCCCCCATTCCTTCAACAGCCTTCGCTTTCCTGGCGGACCATCGCCTGTTGAAATGGCAAAAGCCGGGATGGCGAACCATCCCGGCCTGAAACTCGTTAATGCGGGGAAACCCGGGGTCAGCCGTCCAGACGCTTGACGACCGCATCGGCAAAGGCATTCACCATGGCCTGATAATAGACCGGCGTATCCAGCGTCAGCGCGTGCAGGTCCGTGCCCGCCGGGAAGAAGGCCGAGGCCTGTTCGACCGAAACCGCCAGCGTAAAGCTTTGCAGGGCCGTGTTTTCCTTGTCGAAGACGTTCACATTGCCTTCCAGCTTGGTATTGGCCAGGTTGGTGATGTTCTGGAATGTGTTCGACAGTTCCACCTCGTTCACGTCGACCGAGATCACCACGCCGTCCTCGGACTGGCTGGTGGTGGCGCGGTCGGCCACGCGGGCGGAAATGGCGGCCTCCAGATCGGATTTGAGGTTGCCGAAGTATTTCGCGGCCTGCGCGTTCTGGATCGAACCCACGTCGGCGCTGACCTCCACCGCCTTCACCTTCATGTCTGCGGCGATGGCGGGCGCGGCCAGAAGCGACAGGGCCAGCGCGGTGCTGCTGAGAATGCGGATCATCTTGTTCTCCATCTTTTGCATGGCCGGTCCGGTCTGCCCGCCCGCAAGGGGCGGCAGTCGGTTCCGGGCATTGGTGGCATGACAGGTCCGGGCGCTGCGCCCGGATTACGGGGCTGGAACCCCCTGCCGGTCAGGGCAGGCCGTCTGGTGATTGTCCGTCTGGATCGTCATGTCGGGTCTCCAGGCACTCCATGCCGGATAAATGCCCGACATCGCCCGCTGGTTCCCTGCGGGCGGTGTTTTTTGCCTCGCGCCTATTCGGCGGCCACTGGGCGGGCTCTGGCCTCCAGCACCGGAATTGCCAGGCTCTGCGCCCTGAACCGCGCTTCCGCCCTGCCGGACAGGTGGGTCAGCCGCCCGGCGCAGATCGTGGCCTGCACCTCGCCCGTTTCAGGATCAACGACGACCAGATCGGCCCGCGCGCCAGCCGAAATGTTCCCGCGATCGGGCAGCCGAAGGATTTCGGCCGGGCCGGCAGAAACCAGCGCCCATGCCCGCGGCCAGCCGATCCGCGGCGCAAGGAGAAAGGCGGCGGCGGCCAGCGTTTCCGGCCGCCCGTCCGAGGCCAGCGCATCGCAGATCCCTTCGGCCAGCAGGCCCGTCACCACCGGATCGCCGGAAAGCAGGGCCGGGGCCGACAGGATCACCGGGCTCATCATCGCATGGGCCGCGGCCGCGGCGCGGCGCGTGGCGGGAAAGACCGCGATCCGTGCGCCGATCATCGAATGCCGCTCTCGCGTTTCGCCATCGGCATCGGCAAGGCTGCCGTAGGGCAGGGCCAGGTCGTCGAACGCTTCGGCCAGGCGGCACAGGTGGCGCGGCACCTCGCGCCGGTTCAGCCTTGCCAGCCGCAGGCATTCCCGCAGCTCGGGCGTGTCGGGGACATCTTCCCCGGCGGTGTCGGCAAAGATGACCCCGTGCAGCAGCCCCGCCCGCGCCGCGGCCAGCAGGCGTTCTTCGTCGCGCACGGCGGTTTCCTCAGCCCGCAGATGCAGCCGGCTGTCGGCGGCCAGCCGCGTCCGCAGCCGCGAAAGGCGGATCATCGCCGCCTCGGCGCGGGCGGCGGCGCGCGGCCCGGCGGTCCAGCCCCAGTCCAGCGCCAGAACCCCGGTCGTCACGCCGCCAGCAGCCGCTGCCGTCAGCATCTCTGACGGGTCCGCATCCGCACAGGGCAGCGGGCAATGCGCATCCACGATGCCCGGCAGGATCAGGAATCCCGACAGATCGACCTCGGGCAAGGGGCCGCGCGTCAGCCGTCCGGCGGCAAAGGCCAGCGACCGGCGCTGCAAGGCGCCATCGCGCAGGACTTGGGCGCCGGTCAGGCGCAGGGGCGGCAGCGGTGCGGGCATGGCTCTGGAACACGGTTGACGTTGGGTCCTGTGGATAACCCGGCAAGGCAACGGCCATATGACGCAAGGATCGCCATGGCCCGGCATTGCCCGGCATTGCCCGGCAGGCAGAAGGCCGCTTGGCGCGCGCAGCCCTGCGGGCTAGGTCTTGGGACACTATCTCGCCGCCCTTGCCGGAGCCTTCATATGCTGACCGCCTATCGCGCCGCCAACGGCGTTCTGGAACGCCTGCCCGAAGGCGCATCCCTGAAGCAGGCGTTGTGGATCGATCTATACCAGCCCGAGGTTGCCGAAAGCATCGCCGTCGCCGCACTGGGCATCGAGGTGCCGACGCTGGAGGACATGGAGGAAATCGAGGTCTCGAACCGCCTTTACCGCGAACGCCGGGCCCAGGTGATGACGGTGGTGCTGCCCGGCGTCACCGGCGTTCCGGTGCCGGTGTCCATGCCTGTCAGCTTTGTCCTGACGCCGGAACGGATCGTCACGGTCCGCCACCATCGCCCCCGGTCGTTCGAGACCTATCCGCTGCGCGCCGACAAGTCCGGCCCCGGATGCGACCGGCCGCCCGCGATCTTTCTGGGGCTGGTCGAGGAAATCGTTGGGCGGCTGGCCGATATTCTGGAAAACATCGGGCGCGAGCTGGATGACGTGGTGCGCGGCATCTATCGGCCCGGCCCGCGCGGGGCGACGCAGGCCACGTTGCAGGCCGCACTGGAAGGGATCGGCCGTGCGGGCGATGTGGTGGGCAAGGTGCGCGTCTCTCTTATGACCCTGCAGCGGGCGGTGCTGTTCTTTTCCCACGGGCTGACGGGGGAGGATCTGGCCGAACTGCGTCCCGTGGCGGATGCGCGCGAACGCGACATCTCTGCGCTGGAGGTTCATGCCGACTTCCTTGCCAGCCGTGTGGGTCTGGCCTCGGACGCGGCGATGGGAATGATCAATCTGGCGCAGAACACCACGATGCGGATCGTTTCGGTCCTGACTGTGCTGTTCCTGCCGCCCACCCTGATCGCCAGCATGTATGGCATGAACTTTGCCGTCATGCCGGAACTCAACCAGCCGTGGGGCTATCCGCTGGCGATTGGCATGATGGTCGGCTCGGCGCTGCTGACCTGGGGCCTGTTCCGCTGGAAAGGCTGGCTCTGAGGCTGCGGTGGTCATCCCCCGGCGTTCACCTCAGCCCCGCATGGGCGGCCAGGGCCGTTCGGCCTCGGCGGCGATCCAGGCATTCACCCAGTCGGGCAGGTCCGGGCTGATGCCGGAATGTCCCAGGGCCCGCGCCACCTGCGCCGGATCGACCAGCCCCGCCTTCGAGGTGATGGCCGTGCGCAGCAGCGCCTGGCTGGTGCAATCGCCGTCCTTCCACATGCTCTGGTCCATGTAGAGAAAGCGGTGGTCCCAGCCGATGCAGCGCGAATGCATCTCCACCCGGTCGAAGACCCGTACCCTTCGGCGATAGCGCACGGCCGAGCCCGCAACCGTCAGGCCCCAGCCATGTTTCCTTGCCGCCGTCGAGAACCCGGCCCGGATCGCCAGCGGAATGCGCCCCAGATCGTAAAGCGTCAGGGTGCGGCCGTTGTTCAGCTCTCGCCACGGGTCGATGTCCTGCGGCCAGCAGATGTGATGCGAGACATGGGTGCCAAGGATGTCGAGTCTGGGCGCGTTGCGGAACTTCCACAACTCCTTGAACATGCGGGCATAGGGATACATCGGGCGCTCCTTTGCGCGGAATCGGTGGCGCAGCTTGACCGGCAGGTCAAGCGGAACGCGGCGGAAAGCCGTTGCCCTGCGGACGCGGGGCGGATACCCATGCACAACCTGTTGTGGCAAGGGCGTCCGCATGACCTCGATCTTTGAAATCCTGATGATGGTGCTGAACATCGCGCAGTTCATCATCCTGGCCCATGTGATCATGAGCTGGCTGATCAACTTTCAGGTGCTGAACCTGCGCCAGCCGCTGGTCGGGCAGATCTGGTATGGCCTGAACCGCCTGCTGGAGCCGGTCTATTCCACCATCCGCCGGGTTCTGCCGCCGATGGGCGGGCTGGATCTGGCGCCGCTGGTGGCGCTGCTGGCGGTCTATGCGCTTCGCATCGTGCTGATCAACAACGCCGCCGCCTTTTACTGAGCCTGACGCTCCGTTCACCCGGTGCGGGTCGGCTCTGGCCCGCGCATTCCGATGCGAAACCCGATGACCGCTGATCCGCTTGCCCTTTTGCATTCCGTCTTCGGCTTTCCCGGCTTCCGTCCGGGGCAGGAGGAGATCGTCGCGGCCGTCACGGCAGGGCGGAACGTGCTGGCCATCATGCCGACGGGCGGGGGGAAATCGCTGTGTTTCCAGCTGCCGGCGCTGTGCCGGGGCGGGGTGACGGTGGTGATCTCGCCGCTGATCGCGCTGATGCGCGATCAGGTCCGGTCCCTGCGCGAGGCGGGGGTCGAGGCGGGCGCCCTGACCTCGGGCAACACGGACGAGGAAACCGAGGCCGTCTTTCAGGCGCTGGACGAGGGGCGGCTCAAAATCCTCTACATGGCGCCGGAACGGCTGGCCTCGGGCGGGGCGGCCAGCCTGTTGCGCCGGATCGGCGTCGGCCTGATCGCCGTGGACGAGGCGCATTGCGTCAGCCAATGGGGCCATGACTTCCGCCCCGATTACCTGCGCATCGGTGAATTGCGCCGCGACCTTGGCGTGCCGCTGGCAGCCTTTACCGCAACGGCGGATGCCGAGACCCAAGGCGAAATCGTCACGCGCCTGTTCGACGGCGTGGCGCCCGAAACCTTCCTTCGCGGCTTCGACCGGCCGAACATCCACCTGGCCTTTGCCGTCAAGGACAAGCCGCGCGACCAGATCCTGGCCTTTGCCGCCGCACGGCGGGGGCAGTCGGGGATCGTCTATTGCTCCACCCGGTCCAAGACCGAGGTTCTGGCCCGCGCCCTGCACGAGGCGGGGCATACGGCCGCCTTCTATCACGGAGGGATGGACCCCGACGAACGCCGCCGGGTGGAGATGCGGTTTCAGCAGGAGGACGGGCTGATCGTCGTGGCCACCATCGCCTTCGGTATGGGGATCGACAAGCCCGACATCCGCTGGGTCGCCCACGCCGACCTGCCCAAGTCGATCGAGGGCTATTATCAGGAAATCGGCCGCGCCGGCCGTGACGGGGCAGCGGCCGAAACGCTGACGCTCTACGGCCCCGACGACATCCGCCTGCGCCGGTCGCAGATCGACGAGGGCGCGGCCCCCCCGGACCGCAAGCAGGCCGATCATGCCCGGCTGAACGCGCTGCTGGGTCTGGCCGAGGCGGCGGGCTGCCGGCGTCAGGTGCTGCTGGGCTATTTCGGGGAAACTGCGGCGCCCTGCGGCAATTGCGACCTCTGCGACCGCCCGGTCGAGGTCTTCGACGCGACCGAGGCGGTGCGCAAGGCCCTGTCGGCCATCCTGCGCACCGGCGAATGGTTCGGCGCGGGCCACCTGATCGACATCCTGACCGGCAATGCCACGCAAAAGGTGCGCGACAAGGGGCATGACCAGCTGCCGACCTTCGCCGTGGGGCGCGACCTGACGAAACCAGCCTGGGGCGCGGTCTTCCGCCAGATGATGGGCCGCGATCTGGTCCGCCCCGACCCCGACCGTCACGGCGCCCTGCGCATGACCGAGGCCGCCCGCCCCATCCTGCGGGGCGAGGCCGCCATCGCCCTGCGCCGCGACACGATCCAGACCGCCACCGCCCGCGTCGCGGTCAAGGCCATGGTCGCGGACGAGGATGCGGCGCTTTTCTCCGCGCTCAAGGCGCAGCGCACCGCGCTGGCGCGGGCGGCGGATGTGCCCGCCTATGTGATCTTTCCCGACCGCACTTTGATCGAGATGGCGGAACGCCGGCCCGCCACGCTGGACCAGATGGCCGGAATCACCGGCGTCGGCGCGAAAAAGCTGGAAAGCTATGGCGCGGCCTTTCTGGCGGTGATCAACGGCGAGGCGGCGCGCACCCATCCCGCCCGCCGCGCGCTGGCGGGTCGCGACGCGGGCGCCGTCTTCGACCGCCTGCAAGAGGTGCAGCTGCACCTCATGCGCGGGCAGGACGGCATCGGCAAACCGCTCAGCCTGACCAACGGCGCATTGAAACGCATCGCCGAGGCGCGGCCTTCCACCCTCTCCGACCTCGACCGTGTGGGCGATCTGGGCCCGCAGAAACTGGAACGCTTCGGCGCGGCCTTCCTGGACGTGTTGCGCGAAGCCTGACCCCCCTTCATCCTCTTTGCACAAATATCCTCGGGGGGAGTCGCGGCACGCGACGGGGGGCAGACAGCCCCCCGCTCCGCTCGGCGATTGCGCCCCCCCGCCGCCGTGCTATACCCCGCCTGACAGGGGCCGGAGTCGCGACATGGACCATTTCTTTTACAAGAACGGCACATTGCATGCCGAGGACGTGGCGCTGGCCGACATCGCGGCCACCGTGGGCACCCCCTTCTACTGCTATTCCACCGCCACGCTGACCCGCCATTACCGCCTGTTCACCGAGGCGCTGTCGCCGCTGCCGCATCTTGTGTGCTTTGCCATCAAGTCGCTGTCGAATGTCGCCGTTCTGAAGCTGCTGGGCAGTCTGGGCGCCGGGATGGATGTGGTTTCGGGGGGCGAATACCTGCGCGCCAAAGCGGCCGGGGTTCCCGGCGACCGGATCGTGTTTTCCGGCGTCGGCAAGACGCGCGAGGAGATGCGGCTGGCCCTGACCGGCGGCATCCGCCAGTTCAACGTCGAAAGCGAACCCGAGATGCGGGCCCTGTCCGAGGTCGCCTCCAGCCTTGGCGTCACCGCCCCCATCGCGGTGCGGGTAAACCCCGATGTCGATGCGAAAACCCATGCCAAGATCGCCACGGGCAAGTCGGAAAACAAGTTCGGCATCCCCATCGCCCGCGCGGTGGATGTCTATGCCGAGGCCGCGCGCCTGCCCGGCCTGCGCGTCGTGGGCATCGACGTGCATATCGGCAGCCAGCTGACCGACCTCGCCCCGTTCGAGGCTGCCTTCACCAAGGTGGCCGAACTGACCGAAACCCTGCGCGCGCAGGGCCATGACATCCGCCGTCTGGATCTGGGCGGGGGTCTGGGCATTCCCTATACCCGGTCGAATGACGCGCCGCCCCTGCCCACCGACTATGGCGCGATGATCAAGCGCACCGTCGGCCATCTGGGCTGCGAGATCGAGATCGAGCCCGGCCGCCTGATTTCCGGCAACTCGGGCATCCTGGTGTCCAAGGTCATCTATGTGAAGAACGGCGAGGGGCGGGATTTCCTGATCCTCGACGCCGCGATGAACGATCTGGTCCGCCCGTCGATGTATGACGCCTGGCACGACATCGTGGCCGTGGCCGAGCCGCCGGTGGCCGCGCCCACGCAGGAATTCGACGTGGTGGGTCCGGTCTGCGAAACCGGCGACACCTTTGCCCGCGGCCGCGATCTGCCGCTCCTGGCCGAGGGCGATCTGGTCGCCTTCCGCAGTGCGGGCGCCTATGGCGCGGTGATGGCCTCGGAATACAACACCCGTCCCCTGATCCCCGAGGTGCTGGTGCGGGGGGATCACTTCGCCGTCATTCGCCAAAGACCGAGCTTTGACGAAATCCTGAACCGCGATAGCATCCCGTCGTGGCTTTGATCGCGGCACCCCGCCGTGAGACCCCGCGGAGGGAACAGCGACCGGCCGATGGCACCGACCGATGACCCGACCCTTGCGCTGAAGCGCGTCGAGCGTCCCGTGCGGCTGACGCTGATCGGCCTTTGGGCCGAACGGCTGGCGCGTGCCTTCTGGCCGATGTGGTCGGTCGTCTTTGCGGTTCTGGCGGTTCTGGCGCTGGGGATTCAGGATCACCTGTCGCTTGAGGTGTTCTGGACCGGCAGCGTCGCCGCGATCCTTGGCCTGGCCTGGTCTGCCGTCTATGCCTTTCGCCGCTTTCGCAGGCCCAGCCGGGCCGAGGCGGTGGCGCGGCTGGATGCCCGCCTGCCCGGACGCCCGATTGCCGCGCTGACCGATACGCAGGTTCTGGGGCAGGACGATCCGGCCTCGGCCGCGCTTTGGGCCGCGCATCGCGCGCGGATGGCCGACCGTGCCGCCAGCGCCCGCCCGGTGCGCCCCGATCCGCGACTGGCCGAACGCGACCCCTTTGCCCTGCGCTATGTGGCGCTGACGGCGCTGGCCATGGCGCTGATCTTCGGCTCGCTCTGGCGGGTGACGACGACGGCGGGGCTGATGCCCGGCGCCGGGACTGCGGTGGTCGAGGCTGGCCCCGCATGGGAGGGCTGGGCACAGCCGCCACCCTATACCGGCAAGCCCGCGCTTTACCTGAACGACATTCCCGAAGGCCGGCTGGACCTGCCGGTCGGCACCCGCATCCAGACGCGGTTCTATGGCGAGCCGGGCAGCCTGACCCTTGCCGAAACCGTGTCGCGACGGACCGAGGTTCCCGCCGCCTCGGATGCGGCGCAGGAATTCACGGTGGAACAGTCGGGCCGCATCGCCATCGGCGGGCGGCAGGGGCGCGAATGGAACATTGCGGCCACCCCCGACGCCCCGCCCACCGTCACCCCCGAAGGCCCCATCGGACGCGAGGCGGATGGGCGGCTGAAACAGCAGTTCACCGCCGGCGACGATTACGGTGTGACCGGCGGCAAGGTCACGATCGCGCTGGACCTGCCCGCTATCGACCGTCGCTTCGGCCTTGCCGCCGAACCCGAGACGGTCCAGCCGGTGGTGCTGGACCTGCCGATGCCGCTGACCGGCAGCCGGACGGCTTTTACCGAAACGCTGATCGACGATCTGTCGAAAAGCGTCATGTCGAACCTGCCGGTGACGATGACGTTCAGCGTGACCGACGCCGCCCTGCACGAAGGCGCCGCGGCGCCGGTCAAGGTCGTCCTGCCGGGCAAGCGGTTCTTCGATCCGCTGGCCGCCGCCATTGCCGAAATGCGGCGCGACATCCTGTGGACGCGGGCGAATGCGCCGCGCGCGACCGAGATCCTGAAGGCGATCACCAACCGCCCCGAGGATCTGATCCGCAACGAACGCGCCTATCTGCGGCTGCGCGTCGCCATCCGGCAACTGGATGCCGAACAGGCCAGCCTGACCCCGGAACGGCGCGACGAGCTGGCCGAGGAATTCTGGCAGATCGCGCTGCTGATCGAACAGGGCGACCTGCAATCCGCCTTTGACCGGATGCAACGCGCGCAGGACCGTCTGGACGAGGCGATCAAGAATGGCGCCAGCCAGGAAGAAATCGACCAGCTGATGGACGAGATGCGGCAGGCGCTGAACGAATACATGCGCCAGCTTGCGCAAGAGGCGCAGAAGAACCCGCAGTCCCAGACGGCCGAGAACATGCCTGGGATGCAGATGTCCGGCAACCAGTTGCAGCAGATGCTGGACGAATTGCAGAAGGCCATCGAGGAAGGCCGCACAGCCGATGCCGCCCAGATGATGGAAACCCTGCGCCAGCTGATGCAGAACATGCAGGTGGTGCAGGGGCCGGGCGGTGGTCAGGGTGGCCCCGGCCAGCAGGCGATGCGTCAGCTGGGCGAGGCGCTGCGCGACCAGCAGGGCCTGTCCGACGACGCCTATCGCGGAATGCAGCAGGACCAGCAGGGCGAGGGCCAGCAGCAGGGACAGGGCGAAGGCCGGCCCGGCGAGGATTTTGCCGACCGCCAGCGCGAATTGCGCGAGCGGTTGCAGGGGTTGAACAACGGCAACATGCTGCCCGGCCCCGGCACAGACGAAGGCGCCGAAGGCCGCCGCCAGCTGGACGATGCCGGACGCGCCATGGAAGAGGCGGAACAGGCCCTGCGCGATGGCGATCTGCCCCGCGCGCTGGACCGCCAGGCCGAGGCGATGGAGGCTCTGCGCGACGGGATGCGCAATCTGGGCGAGGCGCTGGCCCAGGAGAACCGGCAGGAAAACGGCAACGGCAACAACCCGGATTCGCGTCTGGGCCAGGCCGATCCGCAAGGCCAGCGCGACCCCCTGGGGCGCGAGCCGGGCAACAGTGCCCGGATCGGATCGGACAAGAACATGCTGCAAGGACAGGATGTCTATCGCCGCGCGCAGGATCTGCTGGACGAGATCCGCCGCCGGTCGGGCGAACAGCAGCGCCCGGATGCGGAAAGGGACTATCTGAAGCGCCTGCTGGACCTGTTCTGAACGCGACTGTCGAACCCGCTGCATCGGCCCGCTGTCCCTTGCAGACCGAAAGGCCGGATCGACGGCCCTGTCAGACAGAAAGGGGAAACCCGCGAAAGCGGGCCTCGCCCTAACTCTCCGGTCTGCCGCCCAGAGAGCCGCTGATCGTGCTCATCTGTCCGTCCAGCCACAGGCGCAGCGCATCCACGGTGGCCACGAACCGTCCCAGCGCCGGGGCCGCCGCCGGGATCTGTTCGGCCAGACGCGGGGCCAGGACGTAAAGCGCCACCACCAGTGCGGCCAGCACCAGCATCAGCACAAAGCCGGTGCGAAACCCGCTTCCCCGACGGATGGGCGCCGCGATGGCCGGCCCGCCATCGTCCACCCCGACGGGACGGAGCGTCGAATTGATTTCCTCGATATCGGGCAGAAGATCGCGGCGCAGCGGACGGTCGGCGGCCGGGGCCGCGAAAGGCGGCTGATGTTCGGCCACGGCGGGCGCGGCGGCTGTCAGCCCCAGTTCCTCCTGCGTTTCGAGGGGGGCTGCGGGCGCTTCGGCCCGGCGCGCGGCGGTTTCCCGTTCTGCCTCCTCTCGCAGGACGGCCAGGACGCTTTCGCCCATGGCACGCGGACGCGGCGCGGGTTCGGGCGCCTCCTCCACCGGCAGGGGCTCCGGCGGGGCGACGGGTTCGGGTTCGGACGGCGCCGCCGAGGTCAGCGCGGGGGGCGGATCGAACAGGGCGGCGCCCGCCTCGGCCTCGGCAACGGCCGTCTCGGGCATCTGATACCAGGCATGGCCGCAGTTTGAACATTGCACGTCGCGCCCGTTTTCAGGGATGACCGAGGCGTCAACCTCGTATTCGGCGTCACAGTTCGGGCAGATCAGCCGCATTCCCTTGTCCCCACGGGCATTTTACCATGCACTCTGGGCGATGTTGTAGCAATGATGCAAGTCTTCGGAAAGCCTTTGTGGCCGATCCGGCACCGCGGCCCGTTGAAACCGCCCGCAGCATCGGCGATGGTGGCGCCGGTCGGAAAAGCAGCTGGGGACGGGCCGGGTGATCGCCTTCGAGAACGTGGCCTACAACTATGGCGGGGGAGAACTTCTGTCCGAAGTCTCGCTGACGCTCGCGCCGGGGTCCTTTCATTTCCTGACCGGGCCGTCGGGCACCGGCAAGACCACCTTGCTGAAGCTTTGCTATGCGGATCTTTTGCCGACCGCCGGGCATGTGACGCTGTTCGAGCGCGACGCCCGCAGCCTGACGCGGGACGAGGTGGCGCTGACCCGGCGGCGGATCGGCGTGGTGCATCAGGATGTGCAGTTCCTGGACCATCTGCCGGTCGCGGCCAATGTCATGCTCCCGCTGACCGTGGCCGGGCGGCCGGGCGATGCGCGGGATCTGACCGATCTGCTGGGCTGGGTGGGGCTGGGCCGTCTGGCCGATGCGCTGCCCCCGTCGCTGTCGGGGGGGGAACGGCAGCGGGCCGCCCTGGCGCGCGCCATCATCATGGGGCCGGATGTCATCCTGGCCGACGAGCCGACGGGGAACCTCGACTGGGATATGTCGCTGCGGCTGCTGACCCTGCTGGCGGAACTGAACCGGATGGGCAAGACGATCCTGATCGCCACCCATGACCTGAACCTGATCCGCACGGCCAAATCCCGCATCGCGGCGCGGGTGCTGCGCATCCGCAACCGGCGGATCGAACTGGCGGGGGCAGACCTGTGATCCGCGCATGGGCCGAAAGGGCAAGGGGGCTGGCCGGCGGGCTTGCCGCGCAGGACCGGCAGTCGGATCGGGTGGTGCCGCCATCGGGGCCGACGGCCTGGCTGACCTCGTTCACCGCGGGGGCGATGGCGTTTCTGGCGGTCTTTGCGCTGGCGCTGTCGATGGCTTCGGGGCGGCTGGCGGACCGCTGGTCCGATGCGCTGGCGCGGACGGCGACCATCCGCATCTCGGCCCCGGCCGACCAGATGGCGGCGCAGGTTCAGGCGGTGCTGGATCTTCTGGCCACCACCCCCGGCGTCGAAAGCGCGCGCGCCATGGACGATGCCGAACAGCGCAAGCTGCTGGAGCCGTGGTTCGGCCCCGACCTGCCGGTCGATGCCCTGGCCCTGCCCCGGCTGATCCGGATCACCGAGGGCGATCCGGGTTACGATGCCGAAGGCCTGCGCCAGCGGCTGGCGGCCGAGGCGCCCGGCGCGGTGCTGGACGACCATACCCGCTGGCGCCGCCCGCTGGTCGAGGCGGCGGGCCGGCTGCGCAGCATGGGCTGGCTTTCGATCCTGCTGATCACCGCGGCGACGGGGGCGGTGATCACTCTGGCCGCCTCGGCCGCGCTGGCGGCCAATGCGCAGGTGATCCGGGTGCTGCGGCTGGTCGGGGCCAAGGACATCTACATTGCGCGCGCCTTCGTGCGCCGGTTCACGCTGCGCGCCCTGGGGGGGGCGGCGGCGGGCACGCTGATGGGCATGATCGCCGTGGCGCTGCTGCCGTCCGCGGAAACGGCGGGCGGCTTTCTGACCGGACTGGGCTTTCAGGGCTGGGGATGGCTCTGGCCGCTGCTGATCCCGCCGCTGGCCGCCGCGGTCGCCTTTGCCGCGACGCGCGCCGCAGCCTTTGCCAAGTTGAGGGAGCTGAACTGATGCTGGCGCTGCAATGGGTGCTGTCGATCCTGTTCGTCGTGCAGATGTATCTGATGATGGCGGTGTTCGGCATCGGCTATCTGCCCTATGCCATCCTGCGCCGCGAAGGGGCGCTGGCCGCGACCCATGCCTATGCGCGTTATGTCCGCTGGTCGGCGCGGGTGATGCTGGGGCTGAAATCCGAACTTCGGGGCGAGGTTCCGGCGGGCGAGGTCGTGATCGCCGCCAAGCATCAGAGTTTCTTCGACATCATCATCATCTATTCTGAACTGCCGCGCCCGCGCTTCATCATGAAAAAGGAACTGGTCTATGCGCCCTTCCTTGGCTGGTATGCGCTGCGGGTGGGATGCGTGCCGGTCGATCGTGGCAAGCGCGGGCAGGCCATCGCGAAGCTGAAAGAGGATGTGGCCCGGGGCGCGACCGAGGCGGGGCAGCTGGTGATCTATCCACAGGGCACCCGCGTCGCGCCGGGCGACTACAAGCCCTACAAGGTGGGCGTGGGGCTGATCTATGATCAGCTTGGTTGCCCCTGCATTCCGGCGGCGGCGAATGTGGGTCTGTTCTGGCCCAAGCGCAGCCTGTTGCGCAAACGCGGAACGGCGGTGGTCGAACTGCTTGCCCCCATTCCGCCGGGCCTGCCGGTGGCCGAGGTGATGGAACGGATCGAGGCGCAGGTCGAGGAAGGATCGAACCGCCTGATGGCCCAGGCCGACATCAGGGGCTGACAACCGGAGGGGAAAGCGATGGACTGGATCACCGATCTCGACAGGCTGCACGGTCATTACGGCACGCCTTCGGACCCGGCGGTCATCAAGGTCGCACCCCGCCTGACGCCGGCCTATGCCGCGTGGATCGGCCGGTCGCGGTTCTGCATCCTGTCCACCGTCGGCCCCGAGGGCACCGACGCCAGCCCGCGCGGCGACGACGGCCCGGTGGTGGCGATGCTGGACCCCGGCACGCTGGCCTTGCCCGACTGGAAGGGAAACGAAAGGATCGATTCGCTGCGCAACGTCGTGCGCGACCCGCGCGTCAGCCTGATGTTCTTCATTCCCGGATCGAACAACGTGATGCGCGTGAACGGCACCGCCCGCCTGACCGCCGACGAAGGGCTGCGCCAACGCTTTGCCCGAAAGGAGGCGCTGCCCCGCACCGTCGCCGTCATCGCCATTGCCGAGGTCTATTCCCAATGCGCCCGCGCCATCCTGCGGTCGCGCCTGTGGATGGCGGGCGATGAAAGCGCGGGTCTGCCGACGGTGGGCGACATGCTGCGCGATGCGACCGAGGGGCGGTTCGACGGCGCCGCCTATGATGCCAACTGGAAGGCGCGGGCCGCCGGGTCGATGTGGTAGGGGCCGGCTTCAGGACAGCGGGCAATCCTCGACCTTCAGGTCCAGGGCCAGCCGCTTGTCCGGCCCGTAGTCGCGGCCCGCGACATTGATGTAAAGCGCCTGCGGCCCGACCCTTATGTCGGCATCGCCCACCTGCATGGTCGTGGCCGTCCCGTCGATGCGCGCGCCGGAAAACAGCGCGCAATCGCCGGCAAACCGCACCACATAGCCGTTGAACGCCGCCGTCCAGAACGTGCCCGGCCCTTCGCCATAGCTGAACTCGATGCGGTCGGGGCCGATTTCCACCTGCACGGGAACCACGTCCAGACCATTGGTCCAGCCTTCCGGTCCCATGCCGAACTCGATCCCCGGCCCGACAGTCACGGTGCGGCCGATGCTTTCCAGCAGTGGTTTCGCCGGATCGTCATAGGTCAGCACGTTCAGCGTGACCCGCCGCCCGTCCAGCGTCGGATCGGCATGGGCGGCGCAGGCCAGAAGCCAGACCGACACAAGCGACGCTGCAAGCGGGTTTCCGGTCATTCTGGTCTCCAGATGGGGCCTATACGGGCGGTTGCCCGCCCCTGGCGGAACCCTCAGGCGGCCAGGCCCTTGGACCCCATGTCGAGGAATTTCTGCCGGCGGTCGCGGACCAGCGCCTCGGGTTTTTTACCCGACAGCTCTTTCAGCATCAGCTCCACCGCCTTGCCGACCGCGTCGATGGTTTCCGCCCGGCCGCGTTGCGCGCCGCCCAGCGGTTCCTTGACGATCCGGTCGATCACGCCCAGCTTTTGCAAGTCCTGCGCGGTCAGGCGCAGCGCCTCGGCCGCCTCGCGCATCTTTTCGGCGTCTTTCCAAAGGATAGACGCACAACCCTCGGGGCTGATGACCGAATAGACCGAATGTTCCAGCATGGCGATGCGGTTGGCCGTGGCGAAGGCCACCGCGCCGCCGGATCCGCCCTCGCCGATGATGACGGCCAGCAGCGGCACGCCGATTTCAAGGCATTTCTCGGTCGACCGGGCGATGGCCTCGGCCTGGCCGCGTTCCTCGGCGCCCTTGCCGGGATAGGCGCCGGGCGTGTCGATCAGCGTGACCACCGGCAGGCGGAAGCGGTTGGCCATGTCCATCAGCCGGATCGCCTTGCGATAGCCCTCGGGGCGGGCCATGCCGAAATTGTGCTCGATCCGGGTCTTGGTGTCGTTGCCCTTTTCATGGCCGATCACCACCACCGGCTGGTCGTTGAACCGCGCGATTCCGCCCATGACGGCATGATCGTCGGCAAAGTTCCGGTCGCCGGCCAGGGGCGTGTATTCGGTGAACAGCCGGTCGATGTAGTCGCGGCAATGCGGCCGGTCGGGATGGCGCGCGACCTGGCATTTCTGCCATGCGGTCAGATCCTTGTAGAGATCCTTCAGCAGCGTGTCCGCCTTGCGGTCCAGCGCCTCGGCCTCTTTCGTCACGTCCATCGCCGTGTTCGACCGGGCAAGCGCCCGCAGCTCCTCGGCCTTGCCTTCGATTTCGGCGAGGGGCTTCTCGAACTCCAGATAATTCATGCGGCGCTCCAGACTGGTCCGGTGGGTTATATGGCCGGGGACGGGGAAAATTGCAACGCTTGAGGGGGACGCGGTGGAAAGGGGCTGAAAAGCAACGCGCCCCGGCCATGGGCCGAGGCGCGCGCGTCCTCCCGAGGTGCTGCGCGGGGCCTCCCCTCCCGTATGCGCAGCGCGGGTATCTTTTGTGGCGAATCCGTGATCTGCCCCTGGGTCATTCCTGCCCGTTTCTGCGGCATTTTGTCAACGCCCATGTCAGGCGGATGACAGGATTCTACCCTTGGGCGAACATTTCGATCTGGCGCAC
>JASGFG010000011.1:0-59574 GCA_047605605.1 Paracoccaceae bacterium
GAACTGACACTCCGCCAGGTCGAGGTGATCCGCGCCGTGATGATGGCCGGAACCATTCAGGGTGCGGCCAAGCTGCTGAACGTCTCGGCCCCCGGCATCTCGCGGCTGGTCAAGCATACCGAGGAATCCCTCGGCATCCGCCTGTTCGAGCGCAAGGCGGGCCTGTTCGTCCCCTCGACCGAGGCGGCCGCGATCTTCGAGATGGTGCATCAGGTCCACCGCCAGATGGAAAACCTGAACACCGCGCTGGCCGCCCTGCAAAAGGGGCAGGACGTGCGGCTGTCCTTTGCCTCGGCCCCGTCGATCGCGCAGTTCATCGCCGCCCGCGCGATCCGTGGCATCCGCCAGCGGTTCCCCGACCTGTTCATCGACCTGAACATCCTCAAGATCGAGGAGACGGCGGATTACCTGCTGCTGGAGCGCGGCGAATTCGTGCTGATGAGTTCGGCCATCGAAAACTCGGCGCTGACCAGCACGCCGCTGGCGCAGGGCCGTCTGGTCGCCATCGTGCCCGAAGGGCATCCGCTGGCGCAGAAGGCGGCGATCTCGGTGCATGATCTGGCGAAGGAAGCCTTTGTCGGCGTCGATCCCGAAGACCCCTATGGCGAAATCCTTGCCCGGCCGTTTCGCGATGCGGGGATCGTGCCGCGCTATACGATGCGGGGCCGTTTCGCGCAGACCGTGGTCAGCCTGGTCCGCCACGGGCTGGGCGTCGCGGTCATCGACGAGTTTTCCGTGGCCGAGGTCTATATGCCTGGCCTCGTCCGCCGCCCGCTGGCCGAACCCGGCGGCGTCACCGCCTGGGTGGTGACCAAGAAGGGGCGCGAGCTGTCCAGCTTTGCCGAATATGCCATCGGCCGGTTCCGCCGCGAACTGGCGGCGGCGGTCGCGCGGGTGGACTGGGATCAGCCGCCCGCATGACGGGCGACGTCGCGGGCCACCTCCTCCAGCGCGGCCATGCCGGGCAGCCCCTCGGTCTGGCGGCGTGTCATCCCGACCGCACCGGACAGGAACCGCGCGCCCAGGGGCAGGTCGACCATGACCCCGCGGTCCAGCTCGTCCGCCACCACCCCGCGCGAGATGAACCACAAGGCATCCGAGGCAAGGCAGATCCCCCGGCCAAGCGCCAGCGACACCGTCTCGACCGCCGGGCGCAGGCCCGTCAGCCCCAGCGAGGCCAGATAGGCGTCGACCGGCGGGCGGATCAGCGCGGTCGCCGGCGGCAGGATCAGCGGCGCCTGCGTCAGCGCCTGGGCCAAAGGGAATCCGGCCAGCGGATTGCCGGCCCGGCCCACCAGCACCACATCCTCTTCATAGAGGTGATCGAAGGTCAGGCCCGCCATCTCGGACGCGCGGGGCAGGCGGCCCACCATCAGGTCGATCGCCCCCTCGCGCAGCAGGCGGATCAGATAGTGGTGCGGTCCGGTTTCCACCGCCAGCACGATATCGGGCCGAAGGGCGCCGAACCGCAGCACCACCTGCGGAAAGAACCGCGTCGCCACCGTCGGCAGGATTCCGGCGCGGATCGTCCCGACGGATCGCGGGTCCAGCGCCGCCGCTCCCGCCTCCAGCGCCTGAACGGCGGCCAGGGCGTGGCGGCGGAACAGCGCCCCCCCTTCGGTCAGCACCAGCCGCCGCCCCTGTCGCAGGAACAGCGGCTGGCCCAGCAGATCCTCCAGTTCCGCCAGCGTGCGCGACAGCGCGGGCTGGGTGATGCCCTGCCTCCGGGCGACCGCCGACAGGCCGCCTTCGGCCGCAATGTCCAGAAACGCGCGGATATGGCGCAGCTTGATCGCGGGATGTATAGCGGGGCGGTTATCCATTCGGGCCGATTTTGCATTATCCAGGCGGTTTCCGATATGGCAGATTATGGATCGAGGGAGAATGCCATGCAAGTTCTGACCCGCCCCTGGGGCGCCATGCACATCCGCGTCGATGGCCCCGCCGCCGCGCCCGCGGTGGTTTTCGCCAATTCGCTGGGCACCGACCTGCGACTGTGGGATGCGGTGCTGCCGCTGTTGCCGGGCATCCGCGCGATCCGCTTCGACAAGCGCGGCCATGGCCTGTCAGACCGCGGCCCGCAGGACGGCATCGCCGGTTTCGCCGAGGATGCGGCCGCGCTGATCGAAGAGGTCGCGGGCGGCCCGGTGATCTTTGTCGGGCTGTCCATCGGCGGGATGATCGGCCAGCAGCTGGCGGCCAAGCGGCCCGATCTGGTCCGCGCGCTGGTCCTGTCGAACACCGCGGCCCGGATGGGCACGGCGGAATCGTGGAATGCCCGCATCGCCGCCGTCCGCGCCAACGGGGTGGAAAGCATCGCCGATGCGGTGATGGAGCGCTGGTTCGCCCCGGCCTTCCGCGCCACGCCGGAACTGGCCCTCTGGCGCAACATGCTGGCCCGGTCGGACATGGAGGGCTATGCCGCCGCCTGTGCCGCCATCGCCGCGGCCGACCTCGGGCCGCAGACCGCGACGCTGCGCCTGCCCACGCTGGTGATCGCGGGCGATCAGGACGGCGCCTCGCCCCCCGATCTGGTCGAAGGCACCGCCCGGCTGATCCCCGGCGCCGGGTTCCGCATCATCCCCGGCGCGGGCCATCTGCCGCCCGCCGAAACCCCCGCCGCATGGGCGGCGCTGGTCGCCCCCTTCCTCAAGGATCATTCCCGATGACCGACCGTTTCGAGACCGGCATGGCGACCCGCCGCCGCGTCCTGGGCAATGCCCATGTCGACCGGGCCGAGGCCGCCAAGACCGCCTTTGACGAGCCGTTCCAGACGCTGATCACCGAATCCGCCTGGGGCTCCGTCTGGTCGCGCGACACCATCTCGGCCCGCGAAAGGTCGATGCTGACCATCGCGCTGCTGGCGGGGCTGGGCAACGACCACGAACTGGCCATGCACATCCGCGCCACCGCCAACACCGGCGCCACGCCCGACGACGTGCTGGAGGCGCTGCTGCACGTCGCCATCTATGCGGGCGTCCCCCGCGCCAACCACGCCATCAAGATCGCCAAGGAGACGTTTGCCGAAATGGAGGCCAAGCGATGACCCTCAGCAATTCAGTCGATGCCGGACCGCTGCATTTCCGCGACCGCGACTGGCATCCCGCGGCCTATACGCCGGGCTACAAGACCTCGATGACGCGCGCGCCGTTCCGGCCGCTGGTCGCGCTCGGCTCGACGCTCAGCGAAGAGACCGGGCCGGCCTTTGGTCAGTCGATGATCGGCGCGCTGGACAACAACCTGATCATGAACTTCACCGGCCAACCCGCGATTGGCGAGCGCATCATCATGCACGGCCGGGTGCTGGACGAAAACGGCCGCGGCGTGCCCAATGTGCTGGTCGAGATGTGGCAGGCCAATGCGGGCGGCCGCTATCGCCACAAGAAGGACGGCTATCTGGCGCCGCTGGACCCGAACTTCGGCGGCTGCGGGCGCACGCTGACCGGACCGGACGGGTCGTATGAGTTTCTGACCGTCCGCCCCGGCGCCTATCCCTGGCCGAACCATGTGAACAACTGGCGGCCCATGCACATCCACTGGTCGATCTTCGGTTCGGGCTTTGGCCAGCGGCTGATCACCCAGAACTATTTCCAGGGCGATCCGCTGATCGACCTTTGCCCGATCGTGAACACCATCGGCAAGCGCGAGGCGATCGATGTGCTGGTCGCCGCGCTGGACATGAACCGGGCGATCCCGATGGACTGCCTGTCCTACAAGTTCGACATCGTGCTGCGCGGCCGCCGCCAGTCGTTCTTCGAAAACCGGAAAGAGGGGATGTGATGGTCCAGCGCCTCGACTACCTCAAGGAAACGCCCTCGCAGACGGCGGGGCCTTATGTCCACATCGGGCTGACGCCGAACAAGCTGGGCATTCCCGGCATCTATCCGGTCGATCTGGGCGCCAGCCCCATCCGCGACGGGGCCAGGGGCGAAAGGATCGTGATCACCGGCCGGGTGATCGACGGCGCCGACATGGTGCTGCGCGACGCGCTGTTCGAAACCTGGCAGGCGGATGCGCAGGGCATCTATCCGGCGAACGACCCGCGCGGCGCGGCCGATCCGAACGTCACCGGCTGGGCGCGGGTGGCGGCGGATTTCGACACCGGCATCTGGCGGCTGGAAACGGTGAAACCGGGGCGCGTGCCCTTTCCCGATGGTCGGTTGATGGCGCCGCATATCGCCGTCTGGCTGGTGGCGCGGGGCATCAACCTGGGCCTTCAGACCCGCATCTATTTCGCCGATGAAGAGGCCGCGAATGCCGAATGCCCGGTGCTGAACCGGATCGAGCATCGGGTGCGGGTGGACACGCTGCTTGCGAAAAAGGTCGGTCCCGGCGAATACTCCATCGACTTCAAGCTGCAAGGCGAGGGTGAAACCGTGTTCTTCGACATCTGACCATGACGCAAACCCCCTGCATCATCTGCGTGGCCATCACCGGCTCGCTGCCGACCAAGGCGAACAACCCGGCCGTGCCGATCAGCATCGCCGAGCAGATCGAGTCGACGCATGAGGCGTTCGAGGCCGGGGCGACCATCGCCCATTGCCACGTCAGGGACGACGAGGGGCGCCCGACCTCGGACCCCCAGCGTTTCGCGCAGTTGAAGGAGGGGTTGGAGAAACACTGCCCCGGCCTGATCATCCAGCTGTCCACCGGCGGGCGGTCCGGCGCGGGGCAGGTGCGCGGCGGGATGCTGCCGCTGCGGCCCGACATGGCCTCGCTTTCGGTCGGGTCGAACAACTTTCCCACGCGGGTCTATGAAAACCCGCCCGATCTGGTCGACTGGCTGGCCTCCGAGATGCTGGAATATGGGGTAAAGCCGGAAATCGAGGCGTTCGACCTGTCTCACATCGTGCAGGCCACGCGGATGCAGGCGGACGGGCGGCTGAAAGGCCCGCTCTACGTCCAGTTCGTCATGGGGGTAAAGAACGCCATGCCCGCCGACGAGCCGATCTTCGATTTCTATATAGAAACGCTGAAACGCCTCGCCCCCGATGCGCAATGGTGCGCGGCCGGCATCGGCCCGGCGCAGCTCACCATCAACGAATGGTCCATCCGCAAGGGCGGCCACACCCGCACCGGGATGGAGGACAACGTGCGCCTCGACCGCGACCGGCTCGCTCCCTCGAACGCCGCCCTCGTCCGCCGCGCGGCCGAACTCTGCGACAGATACGGCCGCCCCGTCGCCACCTGGCGGCAGGCCCGCGAAATCCTTGGCCTCAAGATCCCTGCCACCTGACCCTTTCCCCTCTTTCTGGATGAAAATATCCTCGGGGGGTCCGGGGGGCAGACAGCCCCCTCGGCCTTTCCGCAAGAAAGCCGTCCGCCATGCCCGCAGCCCCCGCCGACAGCGCCCTTTACCGCGCCCTGTTCTCCGACGACGAAACCGCCGCCCTGTTCACCGACAGCGCCGAGATCCGCGCCATGCTGCTGGTCGAAGGGGCGCTTGCCCGCGTTCAGGGCCGGCTTGGCCTGATCCCGGAAACCGCCGCCGCCTTCATCGACCGTTCCGCGCGCGAGGTGCAGATCGACCCCGCCGCCCTTGCCGGGGAAACGGCGACGAATGGCGTGCCGGTGCCCGCCCTGGTCGCGGCCTTCCGCAAGGCGATGAATGCGCCTGACCATGCGCAATATCTGCACTGGGGCGCCACCAGTCAGGACATCATGGACACCGCGCTGGCGCTGCGCCTGCGCCGGGTCACGGCGCTGTGGGATGACCGGCTGGCCGCGTTGACCGCCGCTCTGGGCCGTCTGGCGCGCACCCACGCAGATCTGCCGATGGCGGCGCGCACCTATGGGCAGGCCGCGACCCCCACCAGCTTTGGCGCGGTGGTGGCGGGTTGGGGCCATCCGCTGCTGCCCCACCGCGTCCGGCTGGCGGCGGTCGCGGGCGACCTTGCCACCGTTTCGCTGGGCGGGGCGGCGGGCACGCTTTCGGCCATGGGGGACGAAGGCCCCGCCGTGCGCGCCGGGCTGGCCGAGGCGCTGGGCCTGGCCGATCCGGGCCACAACTGGCACGCCGAGCGCGACCGGATCGGCGCCTTCGCCGGATGGATGGCGGGGCTGGCCGCCAGCCTTGGCAAGATGGCCGAGGATCTGATCCTGATGTCGCAGACCGGCATGGCCGAGGTCGCCATCGCCGGGGCGGGCGGGTCGTCCACCATGCCGCAGAAACAGAACCCGGTCGGGCCTTCGGTCCTTGTCGCGCTGGCGCGGCAGATCATCCCGCTGGCATCGGCGGTGCAGGGGGCGGGCCTCCACCGCCAGCAGCGCGACGGGGCGGCCTGGTTCGTGGAATGGCTGACCCTGCCGCAGCTTTGCATCTCGACCGGGCGGGCGCTGGCCCTTGCCACCGATCTGGCCGGTCGCCTTGCCCCGGACGCGCAGGCCATGGCCCGCAACCTGGACGACGGCAGCGGCCTGATCCATGCCGAAGCCTATACCTTTGCCCTTGCCCGCCATATGCCCCGCCCCGAGGCGCAGGCCAGGATCAAGGCGCTGTGCGCCGCGGCGCAGAAGGAGGGCGTGGCGCTTGCCGCACTGGTCGCACGCGATTTTCCGGGGCTGGATCTTTCCGCCGCTGGCGGGCTGGGCACCGCCCCGGCCGAAGCGCGCGCCTTTGCGGCCGCCGCCGGGGCCTGAACCAGAGCCTGCACCCGCAGGGGGATCGAGGCGGCGGCAGGCGTGGCCCTTTGCCGCCGCGCCGCCTTTCGTCGAAATCCGCCGAAAATACTTTGTCGCGAGATGTCGCGGAAATCCGGCCATGGGCATCGGCTGACCCTGCCGCGACAAACCGCGACAAAAACCCCTGCCCGCGCCGGTTGCCTGCGCAGGTCACAGATGTTTGAAGGCCCGCGACAGCCCGCGACCCGCCAGCCAGACCCTGTTCAGAACATTGGGATATTGTGATGGCGACCTCTCGCTTCCGCCGCCTTGCCTCGGGCACGGCGCTCTGTCTGTTGATGCCGGTCGGCCCGATGGCGGGGCTGGCCTTTGCCCAGGCCGTTGAAACGGTCGAGGAGGGTGAAACCGTCGTTCTGGATACGATCGTGCTGTCGGCCGAAGATCAGGGCAAGCAGGCGCTCGGCACCTCGACCATCGGCGCGGCCGATATCGAGAAGACGCCGGTGGTCAACGATGTGTCCGAAATCATCCGCAAGATGCCGGGCGTGAACCTGACGGGCACATCCCCGTCGGGCCAGCGCGGCAACCAGCGGCAGATCGACATTCGCGGCATGGGGCCGGAGAACACGCTGATCCTGATCGACGGCAAGCCGGTGATGTCGCGCACCTCGGTCAAGATGGGCCGGTCGGGCGAGCGTGACACGCGCGGCGACAGCAACTGGGTTCCCGCCGAACTGATCGAGCGGATCGAGGTCATCCGCGGCCCGGCGGCGGCGCGCTATGGGTCGGGCGCTGCGGGCGGGGTGGTCAACATCATCACCAAGCGCCCCGACCACGACCTGTTTTCCATCGGGGTGAACTACAACCGGCCCGAAAGCAGCCTTGAAGGCACGGGCGCGCGGGTGAACATGCTGTGGGCCAAGCGGCTGGGCGACAATCTGGGCCTGCGGCTGACCGGTAACTACAACAGGACGAACCCCAGCGATCCCGCCCGCAACGCGCCGACCGTGGCGGGGGAAACCTGCTATTCCGGCACGACCGAGGTGGCCTGCACCTATGACGCGGGCAACGAAGGCGTGGTCAACAAGGACCTGACTGCCTCGCTGACCTGGGAACCGGACGACCGCAACCGGTTCGACTTTGATCTGGGGTTCTCGCGGCAGGGCAACATCTATGCCGGCGATACCCAGCTGGGCAGCGATCTGAGCAATGGCGGCGAAACGCTGATCGACCAGCTGGCCCGCGACGGCGCGGAAACCAACGTGATGCGCCGCACGACCGCCGCCGTGACCCATACGGGCGACTATGCCTGGGGCATGACGAAAAGCTATGTCCAGTATGAACACACCAACAATACCCGCCTGATCGAAGGCACCGCAGGCAGCAGCGAGGGGTCGATCAACACCGAAGCCGGATGGGACCGCGCCTATCTGGACGCATGGAGCGCCAAGTCCGAGGCGACGCTGGAGCAGCCGCTGTTCGGCAAGCCTTCGGCCATCACCTTCGGCGCCGAGGTCCGTTCCGAACGGCTGGACCTGTCGGATTATACCGCGACGGCACTGGGCTTCGACTGGGACGACATCTCTGCCGCGCCCGAGGACAACGACCCGATCAGCAGGCAGACCACCGTTGGCTTCTATGCCGAGGCCAATATCGAATGGACCGAAAAGCTGATGCTGACGCCTTCGGTCCGGGTGGACTGGGCCGATACCTATGGGGCGAACCTGTCCGGCGGGCTGAGCGCGACCTATGCGATCAATGACGCCTGGACGGTCAAGGGCGGCGTCGCGCGCGCCTTCAAGTCGCCGAACCTTTATCAACTGTCGGAACGCTATGTCTATGGCACGCGCGGGAACGGCTGCCCCTATCTGTCGGATGGCACGCGCCTGTCGAACTGCCGGGTGTTGGGCAACCCCGATCTGGACCCCGAAACCTCGATCAACACCGAGATCGGCGTGGCTTATTCCGGGCTGAACGGGATCGAGGCGACGCTGACCTATTTCCACAACGACTATCACGACAAGATCCAGGCCGGCACCCAGCGGGTCGGCACGATGACGGTCGGCACCACGGTCTACAACGTGTTCAAATGGACCAACATTCCCGATGCGGTGGTGTCCGGTCTGGAAGGCAGCTTTGCCGCCGATCTGTCCGACACGATCCGGTTGAGCGTCAACGGCACCTACATGATCGACTCCGAACAGGAGCTGACCACCCAGGCCGGCGACAAGATCACCGTGCCGCTGTCGCTGGTGCCGAAATACACGATCAACGCCGCACTCGACTGGCGCGCGACGGAACGGCTGACGGTCACGCCCTCGCTGACCCACTATGGCAAGACCGAGGCGCCGCTTTACACGGCCACCACCGGCGTTGCGAATGACGATCTGGTCGACCGGGGCGGCTATACGATGATCAACCTGGCGGTGAACTATGACTTTGACGACGATCTGCGACTGGGGGCGGGCGTGACCAACCTGTTCAACAAGCAGATCCTGCGGTCGGGCGACGGGGCGGAGACCTACAACGAACCCGGCCGCGCCTTCTATGTCTCGCTGAACAAGACGTTCTGATCAGGCCCGGACCGCCCCCCGCCATGGGGCGGTCCGGTGCATCGGCGACCCGGCCCGGCGCCGAGCCCCCCCTTCAACCGTCAGATCAAGGAAATATCCATGATGCGCGTTCCCTCGTTCCGCCTGCGCCTGATCCCCTGCGCCACGGCGCTTGCCCTGTCGATGGCCTCGGCCAGCGGGGCGGAAACCGTCTTTACCCCGGTGTCGAAAGCGGCCGAAGGGCAGATCCGGGCCGCCTCGGCCACGCAGGGCCAGCCGCTCTATAAGGGGGGCAAGGCGGTGATCGGCGGCGAGGGCATGGTGCCGGGGCAGGAGATCACCCTGATGCGCAGCACGACCGTGCTGAACCCCGATGCGCCGCTGGTCGTCGATGCCGAGGGCAAGTTCTCGTTCGAGATGGCGGTGGATGCCGATGCGGTGCCCGGACTTCAGCCGATCCTTGTCGTCGCCGAAAAGCCGGCCGCCGCGCAGGTCGTCACCCTGAAGATCTCGCCCCAGGTGCCGGTGGCGGGGGCGGAGAATTTCGACATCGCCAGCGGCCCGGTCACGCGCGGGCTGTATCAGGTGGCCTACAGCAAGGCCTCGGGCGTGGTCTTTGTCGCTTCGGCGGTCGGGCGCCCGCCGGTCAAGGAATCGGCGCTGGTCAAGATCGACGCCAAGACGCTGGAGGTTCTGGCCAGCGTGACGCCCGCCGCAGCCCCGGCGCGGGCCGATGGCACGGAGGGCGGGGTTTTCGCCGTCTATGGGGTGGCGGTCGATGACTCGAACGGCACCGTCTGGGTGACGAACACCCGTCAGAACACCATCGCGGTCTACCGCCAGTCCGACCTGTCGCTGATCCGCCAGTTCGAGCCGGGCACCGTGAACCATGCCCGCGACGTGGTGATCGACGAGGGCCGCGGTCGCGCCTATGCCAGCGCCACCCGCACCGGAAACATCGAGGTCTTCGACCTGAAGACCCTGGAAAAGCTGGAGCCGATCGTCATCGCCTCGGGCAAGCGGGGCGATGACTTCTCGGCCATGGCGCTGGACATCGACACCGCAGCGGGCAAGCTGGTGAACGTGTCCATGTCCACGGACGAGGCGGCGGTGGTCGACCTTGCCTCGGGCCAGACCAGGGTGATCCCGCTGCCGGGCGCGCGCGGTGCCTCGGGCGTGGCCTATGACGCACAGGAGGGGCTTATCTTCGTCGCCTCGCAGCAGTCGGACAACCTGCTGATCGTCAAGGCCGAAACCGGCGAGATCCTGCATGACGTGCCGGTGGGGGCGCAGCCGCTGAATGTGACCTTCGATCCGGTCGGGCGGCTGGCCTATGTGGCCAACCGCGGGGCGGGCACGATCGCGGTGGTCGATACCGCGGGCAGGATCGTCGCGAACATCGACGCCGGAAACCTGCCCAACCAGCTGCGCGCCGATGGCGAGGGGAATGTCTGGGCGGTGAACAAGTCGCGGGGCGAGAACGACCCCCAGGGCGACCGCATCTGGCGCCTCCGCCCGGTGAAGTGACCGGATGGCGGCCCCGGTCCCCCGCAGGGACATGCGGGATCGGCAGCCGCGGTAAGGGTCCGGTTCATTCGGATTGTAGTTGACAATTTTTGTCGGCCACTCCACTCCCATCCCGATGGTTGCCGCCGATCCGCCCTTTCCTGCCCCGAGGCCCTGCCGCCCCGACCGGCGGGATTTCCTGCTGGGCGCGCTCGCCCTGGCCGCGACGCCGGCCAGGGCGGCGGCAGGGGTCATCGAACACGTCTGGGGAACGCTGGACCTGTCGGCGCCGGCGCGGCGGGTCGTGTCGCTGGGCTATACCTCGCATGACACGCTGCTGGCGCTTGGGGTCGTGCCGGTGGCGGTGCGCTACTGGTATGGGCCGGGCGAAACCGGGGTCTGGCCCTGGGCCGAGCCGCTGCTGGACGGGGCGAAACCTCTGGTCCTGCGGGGCGAGGTGTCGATGGAACAGGTCGCGGCCCTGTCGCCCGATCTGATCGTCGCCATCGGTTCGGGGATCACCCATGCGGAATACACCGTCCTGTCGCGCATCGCGCCGACGCTGATGCAGCCCGCGGGGCAAAGCGCGTTTTCCACGCCCTGGGATCTGGCCACCCGGATGATGGGCCGCGCCACGGGACGCGAGCCGCAGGCCGAGGCGCTGATCGAAGGGGTGCGCCGGCGTTTCGCGCAGGCTGCCGCCCGCAATCCGCACTGGGCGGGGCAAAGCGGCGCGGCCGCCTATCACTGGGCGGGAACCAGCGGCGTCTTCCTGCCCGGCGACGGCCGGGCCGAGTTCCTGTCGGTGCTGGGCTTTGCCGTGCCCGACCGGATCGCCGCCCTTGCCGGGAACGGGCTGTTCTTTGCCGACCTGTCGCCCGAGGATCTGTCCCCGCTGGATGCGGATGTGCTGGTCTGGATCTCGTTTCAGGATACCGACCCCGATCTGGCGGCGCTTCCCATGCGCAGGACGCTGCGCGCCTGGCAGCAGGGACGCGAGGTCTTTGCCGGGCCGTTGCTGGCCGGCGCGATGGCCCATGCCAGCGTGCTGTCCATGCCCTTTGCGCTGGACGCGCTGGAGGCCGATCTGGCGGCGGCCGCCGATGGCGATCCGGCGACGCCGGTTGCCTCGGCCGTGGCGGCGGGGCTGGCGGGATGAGGCGGATGCTGCCCGCGCTGCTGTTGCTGGTTGTCATGGCGCTGGCGCTCGGGGTGGGGGTGCGGATGATCCCGCCGTCGGCGATGTGGGCGGCCCTGACCGCGCCCGACATGACCGACGCCGATCAGGTGGCTTTCCTCAGCCTGCGGCTGCCGCGGCTTTGGGCGGGGCTGATCGCGGGGGCGGCGCTTGGCCTGGCGGGGGTGGTGCTGCGCGGCCTGACCCGCAACCCGGTGGCCGAGCCGGGCACGCTGGGCGTCAATGCCGGGGCGGCGCTGGCGGTGGTGGCGGGCGCGCTGCTGACCGGGCGGGGCGACGGCGGGCTGGTCACGGCGCTCGCCTTTCCGGGCGCGCTGGCCGCAATGGCCGCGGTCTTCGTCATCGGCGGGGGCCTGAGCGGCGGGGCAGGGCCGATGCGGCTGGCGCTGGCGGGGGCAGTCCTGAACGCGCTCCTGCTGTCGCTGACCACGGCGGTCGTCCTGATGCGGGCCGAGGGGCTGGAGGTTCTGCGCTTCTGGTCGGTGGGGTCGCTGACGCAGGCGGCGGCGCGGCCTCTGGCGGCGATGTCGGCAGTGGCGGGCGCCGGGGCGGTGATGGCGCTGGCGCTGGCGCCGTCGCTGGACAGCCTGGCCCTGGGCGAGGCATTGGCCCGCGGCCTGGGCACACGGACGGGGCGGGTCAAGGCGGCCGCGCTGGTCGTCATCGCCATGCTGGCGGCGGCTGCGGTGGCGGTGGCGGGGCCGATCGCCTTTCTGGGGCTGATGGTGCGGGAACTGGCGCGGCGCGCCGCGGGACCGGGAATGCGCGGGCAGATGCTGGCGGCGCTGTGCCTGGGGCCGGCGGTGCTGCTTTTGGCCGATGTGGCGGGGCGTCTGATCCTGCAACCGCTGGAGGTGCGGGCGGGGCTGATGACGGCGCTGGTCGGCGGGCCGGTCTTCATCGCGCTGGCGCGGGGCATCCGGCCGGGGGCGCGGGCATGAGATGGCTTTTCCCCGCCGCGCTTCTGGCGCTTCTGGTCGCGCTCGGGCTGATGCTGGGCGAGGTGCCGGTGGCGCTGCACGACATCCTGCAAGGGCTGACCGGGGGCGAAGGCGCGGGCGCGCTGACGGTGCGGATCTTGCGGGCGCCTCGCGTTCTGGTGGCGGTGGGGGCGGGGGCCTGTCTGGGCATTTCGGGCGCGATCTTCCAGATCCTCCTGCGCAATCCCCTGGCTTCGCCCGACCTGATGGGGTTTGCCCCCGGCGCGGGGCTGGCGATGATCGCCGCGCTGGCCTTCGGACTGCACCTGCCGCCGCCGGTGATCGCGGCGGCGGGGGGGCTGGCCGCCGCGGTGGCGGTGGCCGCGTTGGCCTGGCGGCGGGGCGAGGGGCTGGCACCGCTGCGGCTGGTGCTGGTCGGGCTGGGGGTGGGGTTCACCTGCGCGGCGCTGGCGGCCTTTCTGATGCTGCGCCTGCCCGGCCCCGACGCGACCGAGGCGCAGCGTTGGCTCAGCGGGTCTCTCGCCGCTCGCGGATGGGACCATGTCTGGCAGGTCTGGATCGCGGGCTGCGCGCTGGCGCTGGCCCTTGCATTTCAGGTGCGGGGGCTGGCGCTGCTGGAACTGGGGGACGATCTGGCGCAGGGGCTGGGCCTGCGGCTGGGCCGGGCACGGGCCGGGCTGGCGGCCACGGGGGTCGCGCTGATGGCGGCGGGGGTGGCGGTAGCGGGGCCGGTGGCCTTCGTGCCGCTGATGTCGGGGCCTGTGGGCGCGGCATTGACCGGGGCCAGCCGCCCTGCGCCGCGTCTGGTCGCGGCCGGGCTGGCCGGGGCGATCATCACCTGCGGCGCGGATCTTGCCGCCCGCGTGGTGGCGCCCGACTTCGGCCTGCCGCTGGGGGTGCTGACCGGAATGCTGGGGGCGCCCTATCTGATGTGGCGGCTGACGCGCGAAATCGAAAGGGGCGAGTTGTGAGCGGCAACCTTCTGCGCGCCGAGGGCGTGACGCTGGGCTATCCGGGGCGGGTGGTGATCCGCGATCTGACGCTGGACCTGCCCGCGGGGCGGGTCACCGCGATCCTGGGGCCGAACGGCTGCGGCAAGTCCACGCTGCTGCGCGCCGCCGCCCGGCTGATCGCGCCGGTGGCGGGGCGGGTCGCGCTGGACGGGCAGGACGTGCGGCGGATCGACAGCCGCGCCTTGGCCCGGCGTCTGGCCATCCTGCCGCAGGCGCCGCTGGCGCCCGAAGGGATCACCGTCGCCGATCTGGTGGCGCGGGGGCGTGCGCCCTGGCGCGGGCTGCTGGCCGGATGGACGGCGGCGGATGCGCGGGCGGTCGAGGGGGCGCTGGACGCGGTCGGCATGGCGGATATGGCCGACCGCCCGGTGGCGGAACTGTCCGGCGGCCAGCGGCAGCGCGCCTGGATCGCGCTGGTTCTGGCGCAGGAGACGCAGGTGCTGCTGCTGGACGAGCCGACGACCTGGCTGGACCTGCCCCACCAGATCGAGGTGCTGCGCCTGCTGCAACGGCTGAACCGCGACCGGGGTGTCACGGTGGTCAGCGTGCTGCACGACCTGAACCTGGCGGCGCGGCACAGCGACCATCTGGTGCTGCTGGGGCCGGACGGGCTGGTGGCCGAAGGGCCGCCCGAAACCGTGCTGACCCCCGCCGCGCTGGAGCGCGCCTTTGGCCTGCGTGCGCAGGTGATCCCCGACCCCGTGGCGGCGACGCCGATGGTGGTGCCGCTGTGAGCAATTCCACGACAGGCCATATCCGGCAGGGTGCGGGTGCGGCCATCGCCGCTTTGCGGGCGCGGGCGGTGGAGTGGGAACTGGAGGCGGCCGAGACCGGCGGCACGCTGATCCTGCCGCTTTGGGGCGGGGAACTGCGCGCCGATCCGGCCGACTCCGGCCTGCGCCTGACCATCCGCGCGCCGGAACGGCGGCTGGTGCAGGTGATCCGCGACGCGGCGAGCGAGCTGCTGGCGGGCGAGGGCATCGCCGTGGTCTGGGATGCGGTGGAAACCGGCGCGCTGGCCCCGGGCCTGTCGCTGATGCGGGTGGCGGGCGTCACGCACCGCTCGCCCGGTTTCCTGCGCGTGCGGCTGCGGGGGGACGAGGCTGCGCGCTTTGCTACGGGCGGGCTGCATTTCCGCCTGCTGCTGCCCCCCGCCGGGCGCGTGCCGGTCTGGCCGCGCATCGCGGCGACGGGGCGCACGGTCTGGCCCGAGGGGGCGGATGCGCTGCACCGTCCGGTCTATACGGTGGCGGCGCAGGACGAGGACTGGCTGGATTTCGACATCTGGCGCCATGCGGGCAGCCCGACCTGTGACTGGGCCGAAACCGTGGCGCAGGGGGCCGAGGTGGGGATTATCGGCCCCGGTGGCGGCTGGTGCCCCGAGGCGCGGCAGGTGATGCTGTTCGGCGATGAAACCGCCCTGCCCGCTGTTGCGAGGATGCTGGATCTGGCGCCCGGACGCGTGATGGCGCATGTCAGCGTTGCCGAACATGACCTTTGTGGCCTGCGTGCCGAGCGTGTGCCTGATCTTGTCGCCGCGCTGGAGCGTGCCGAGATCGCCCCCGGCACCCATGTCTGGTTCGCCGCGCGCGAGGATCAGGCGCGGGCGGCGCGCGCCCTGCTGACGGCGCGGGGGTTGGGGAAAAAGGATTTCACCGCCGCTGCCTACTGGAGCTGAGACGGCGGTGCCTCCGGCCGGCCCCGGAGGGGTTTTGCACCCCTCCGGACCTCCCCGCAGGATATTTGGGTCCAGAAAGAGGGAAAGGCGCGAAGGCGTTTTCTTTCGCGGGGATGGCGCTCAGGCGGCGAGCCGGGCGTAGGCGCCCTTCCGCGCGATCAGTTCGGCATGGGCGCCGGTTTCGACGATGCGCCCGCCCTCCATCACCACGATGCGGTCGGCGTTGCGGATCGTGCCCAGCCGGTGCGCGATCACCAGGGTGGTACGGCCCTGCGACAATGCCTCGAGCGCGGACTGGATTTCGCGCTCGGTCTGGCTGTCCAGCGCGGAGGTCGCCTCGTCCAGGATCAGGATCGGCGGGTTCTTCAGGAATGCGCGCGCGATGGCAACCCGCTGTTTCTGCCCCCCCGACAGCATCACGCCGCGTTCGCCCACGATCGTGTCCAGCCCTTCGGGCAGGGTGTCGATCAGCGGGGCCAGTTGCGCCTTGGCGGCGGCGGCAAGGATTTCGTCGTCGGTCGCGCCCAAGCGGCCATAGGCGATATTCTCGCGCAGGGTGCCGCCGAACAGGAACACGTCCTGGCTGACCAGACCGATCTGGCGGCGCAGGCTGTCCAGCCGCATCGCCGCCAGCGGCAGGCCATCCACCGTGATCTGCCCGCCCGTAGGTTCATAGAACCGCGGCAAGAGCGCCAGAAGCGTGGTCTTGCCCGCCCCCGAGGCGCCGACAAAGGCCACCGTCTCGCCCGCGCGGATGGTCAGGTCGATGTCGTTCAGCACCGGCCGCCCTTCGGCATAGGCGAAGGACACATGGTCGAACCGGATGTCGCCGCGCAGAACCGGCGCCTCGACCGCACCGGGGGTATCGGCGATCTCGGCCTCGGTCGCCAGCAGGTCGAGATAGCGGCGGAACCCGGCAATGCCGCGCGGATAGGTCTCGATCACCGCGGCGATCTTGTCCAGCGGGCGGAAGAACACGCCGACCAGCAGCAGGAAGCCGACGAAGCCCCCGGTGGTCAGCCCGCCTTGCAGCACGAACCATGCCCCGGCGACCATCACCACCACCTGGACAAAGCGCATTCCCATGTAGTGGATCGACGACGACCAGGCCATGACGCGATAGGCGTCAAGCTTCGTCGCGCGATAGCGGGCGTTGTCGCGGGCGAAGAGCTTGCGTTCGTGGTGTTCGTTGGCAAAGGCCTGCACCACGCGGATGCCGCCCAGCGTTTCCTCCAGCCGGACGTTGAAATCGCCGACACGGGAATAGATCTGCTGCCAGGTTTTCGTCATCCGCCCGCCAAAGACGGTGACGATGCCGATGGTCGCGGGCACGATCCCCGCGGTGATCAGCGCCAGCGTGGGATGCACCCAGAACATCAGCGCGAAAGCCCCGGCAAAGGTCATGATCGCGATGAACAGATCCTCGGGGCCGTGGTGGGCGACCTCGCCGATCTCTTCCAGGTCGCGGGTCACGCGGGCGACCAGCTTGCCGGTGCGGGCGCGGTCGAACCACCGCCAAGACAGGCGCGTCAGGTGGTCGAAGGCGCGGGCGCGCATCTCGGTCTCGATGTTGATTCCCAGCTTGTGGCCCCAGTAGATGACGATGGCCATCAGCCCGGTGTTCAGCACATAGATCGCCATCAGCCCCGCCCCGGCCATCAGCGTCAGCCCCCAGTCGCCCTGCGGCAACAGCCGGTCGATGAAGGCGGAAATGGCAAGGGGGAAGGCCAGTTCCAGCAGGCCGGACAGCACGGCACAGCCGAAGTCCAGCCAGAACAGGGCGGCCCAGGGGCGATAATAGGCGAAGAACTGGCGAAGCATGGCTGTCTTTCGCACGAGGCGGGGCGGGCCCGCAAGCCCGCCCGCCCGGATTTCAGAACTTGTGCGAGATCGCCAGCGAAACCCGCCGCCCTTCGCCGTAGAAGCAGCTGAAGCCCGTCTGGCAGGCCGCCACATAGGTCTTGTCGGCCAGGTTCGTCACGGCCAGGTTGGCATTCCAGTCCGGCGCGAAATCATAGCTGACGCCGGCATCGACCAGCGTGACCGACGGCACCTTCAGCGTATTGGCGTTGTCGGCCCAGCTGGACCCCAGATGCCGCACACCCGCCGTCAGCGTCAGGCCGGGAACCGAGGGCAGGTCGTAATCGACCTTGACCGAGGCCATCTTTTCCACCGTGCCATAGGGCGTCTTGCCGATCAGCGTGGTGTCGACATCATCCTTGACCTCGACCTTCATCGAGGTCAGCGCGGCCTGAAGCTTCAGCCCGTTGCCGAAATCGTGCCGCGCCTCCAGTTCAACGCCGCGGGAATTGACCTTGCCGATCTGGTAATAGTCATAGCCCGCGCCATTCCACACCGATTGCGAGATGTCCTCGCGGTCGATGTCGAACAGCGACAGCGTGACCAGCGTGGTGTCCGCGGGCGACCATTTCAGGCCGATTTCCTTTTGGTTGCCGGTTTCCGGGCTGATCGCATTGCCCGCGGTGGTGGTGACGACCTGGGGGTTGAAATAGCTCGACGCCGAGGCATAGGCCGCCAGACCGCCCGCGAATTCCTTGGTCACACCCAGCCGCCAGGTGGTTTCGCCGTCCCTGCGGCTGGACCCTTCGGCGCCGGTGAAACGGTCGTCGCTGACCGAGGTTTCGGCGATGTCGTGGCGCAGGTTGGCGGTGGCGGTCCAGCCGTTGCCCCATTTGATCTGGTCTTGCAGGTAGAGGCCGATCTGGGTCTGGCGCACGATATTGTCCAGATAGGGCGTCGTGTCGGGCTGCGCCGCGCCATAGACCGGGTTCGAGGCCGAAAGCCCCGTCGCCGCATCGGGCCAGGCGACCGAGGCCTGGACCTGATCCATGTCGAACCATTTGGCATCCAGCCCGACCATGAACCTGTGCTGCACCCCGCCGGTGGCAAAGTCGTTCTCCAGCCGCAGGTCGTTCATGACGGTGCGCGCGGTGGTGTCATGCTGGAAAAAGATGCGTGACAGGGTGTTGTCGGGGTCGGTCGGCGTCATCGCATAGCCGGCATAGCCATAGGCGTAGACCGAGCTTTCCTTCAGATGCGACCAGCCGAGGCGGGTGTTGTTCACCAGCCGCCAGCCGCTGTCGAAGCTGTGGGCGATTTCCGATGACAGCATGACCTGATCGCGCTTGTATTCGTCATAGCCCGGCTCGCCCGAGTTGAAGTCGCGGTCGATGCGGCCGAAGGTGGCGCTGGCATCCTTGACGGCGCCGTAATAGGGCAGCCAGGCGCCGCCGACGTGATCTTCGTCGATCTTGTCATAGGACAGGCCAAGGGTGATCTCGGTTCCCCCGGCCGTGGTGTATTGCAGCGACGGCGCCAGCAGGAACCGGCTGCCCGGCTCGAACACGCCCATGTCGTCGGTGCGTTCGGCCTTGGCGACGAAACGGTATTGCAGGTTGTCCGAAATCACGCCCTGACGGTCCGTCGACAGCCAGACGCGGCCGGATTCGTCCACGCCCAGCTCGTCCTTGCCGCCGGTTTCGCCCGTGGGACGTTTCGACACCATGTTGACGATGCCGCCGGGGTTGGCCGCGCCATACAGCGCCGAGGCCGGGCCGCGCAGGACCTCGATCCGCTCCAGCTCGAACGGGTCGATGTAGAAACCGCCGAAACCATAGGAATAGGACGGCAGGCCGTCCAGGAAGGCGCCCGTCGCCGTTCCGGCAAAGCCGCGCACAAAGAACCAGTTGGTGTCGCTGTCATAGCCATAGGGCTGGGTCTGCACCCCGGCCGAATAGGCCAGCGCGCCGTCGACCTTGTTGACGTTCATCTGGTCAAGCTCTTCCGCGCCGATGACGGAAACCGACTGCGGGATCTCGGTCAGCTTCGCCGCTACCTTGGAGCCGGTCAGGGTGGCCGGATTGGCCCGGTTCGCGACCGGACCCGTCGCACCGTTCTCGCCCGCCTTCAGGACGATTTCGTTCAGCACGACGGTATCTTCCTGCTGCGCCACGGCGGCGGCAGGAAGCACGAAGGCCAGAAGGGCGGTCTGGCCCATCAGGCGGGCAAGCGAGGAAAGCGGGGTCATGGCGGTCCTGTTCATACGCAAACGCAGGCGCGGGCCGAAAGGGCGCGGGCACAATGGCCGAGTGTTTATGTAGGGATAGGTAGGGGCGCTTGTGCCGCCCTGCCGTCATTTGAACGGCTCTGCTGCAAAGTTCGGACCCATGGCCTGCCGCCGTCGCCATGTCGCGGGCGGAACACCCTTTTCGGCGCGGAAGGACCGGGTGAAATGGGCCTGATCGGCAAAGCCGGTGGCAAAGGCGACCTCGGCAAGCGGGCGCAGCGGATCGGCCAGCATCAGGCTTTGCGCGGCGGCAAGGCGGCGCTGCATCTGCCAGCGCTGCGGGGACTGGCCGGTCGTCAGCTTGAACGCATGGGCGAACCAGCTTTCCGACAGGCCGACGGCAAGGGCCAGTTCCGCAACCGGCAGGTGCCGGTCGATCCGTTCGTCGACATGCCGGCCAAGGGCGGCCATCTGGAACGGGGTCAGCCCGCCGGATTGCGCGCGGGCAGGGGCGGCGCCCACCTCGGGCGGGGCCTCGAACACCTCGGCCAGGGTGGCCAGAAGCAGACCCTCCATCATGATCGCCGCCCGTGTGGGACAGGCGATCTCGGCCGCGATCATCTGAGCCAGCGGACGCAGCCGGTCGGTATCGGCCAGAAGCTGCGGACGGCGGGGGTCACGGCGCAGATCCACGCTGGCCAGCCGCCGTTCCAGCGCGTCGGTCTGCAAATGCAGATCGACATGGGCGAAATCGCAGGTCGCAGTGATGCGCGAGGCGATAGGAACATCCGCCGGGACATAAAGCGCCGCCACACCCTGACCACTGACCCCGGCCCCGGAAAGTTCCAGCCCGGCGGCACCGTCGTCAAGAAACAGCACGATGCGCGGCTGGGGCGACAGATAGTGCCCGCCGCCGCCCGATGTGCCGCTGGCCTCCCAGAAGTCGGCGACCACGCCCGGCCAGGCGCGAAAGCGCAAGGGCCGGCGGGCGTGAATCCCGCGAAGTTCGGACCGCATTGCGGGGTGAAAGGTCATGCGGTGCCCTTGTCCGACGCGGCGGATCATAATATCCGACTATTTTAATATGTTATAGAAACATCAATACCCGCGCAAGCGTCTGTCGCATCGCGCGGGCAGGGAAAGACGGGTGTGCCGGCACGTCCGCCCGCCCCGGCCTGGGAACGGGCGGGGCGGCAAAGGCGTCGGCCAGTTATGGCCTGCGCTGGACTTAGCCTTTGCGTTCGACCTCGCGCGCGGCGGTGTCCAGCGCGGCGGCGATGCGGTCGATCTCATCTGCATCCAGCGCGCCGGCTTGCAGGCGAAGCCGCAATGCCAGCCGCAGGTTTTCCATCGCGCGGATCACCGGCGCGGGCGGGCCGCCCCGGTCGCCCTGGCCGATGCGCGCCAGCAGATCGTCGACAGCCGCACGGTTTTCCTGAAGGAAGGCGCTGCCCTCGGCGGTGATGCGATAGGTCTTGCGTCCCGCCGCTTCGGGCGAGACCTCGGCAAAACCCATGTCCTCCAGCCAGGAGAGGGTCGGATAGATCACGCCGGGGCTGGGGCTGTAGCTGCCGCCAAAGCGATCCCCGATCTCGCGGATCAGGTCATAGCCGTGGCGCGGCTGGTCGGCGATCAGGGCCAGGACCAGCAGCCGCAACTCGCCATAGTCGAAGGGGCGCCCGTGCCGGCGCGGACCGCCGGGGTGCCTGTGGCCCCCGCCCATGGGGCCCGAGGGAGAATGAAAGGGGTGACGGTGGGGATGATGCATGTGATGTTTCATGCCACGAGAAATATATCTAGATATATCGAAATCAAGGGATGGCATGAAAGTTTTCAGCCTAGGGGGCGGCGACGACAGAAGGGGACAGGTCTAGGGATGTCGGCTCAGCCCGCGCCCTGCGCCTGTTCCAGCGGCAGGCGCAGCTCGGCCTGGAAGCCGCCTCCCTGGCGGTTGGACAGCTTGAGCGCGCCGCCATGGCTGACGGCGATGTCGCGCGCGATGGACAGGCCAAGACCTATGCCGCCGCTTTGCGCGCTGCGGCTCGGCTCGCCCCGCACGAACGGCTCGGCGATCCGTTCCAGCTTTTCGGGCGGCACGCCGGGGCCGCGATCCTCGACCGTGATCACCGCCTCGGTTGCCTGCCTCTCCATCCGCACGGTGGCGCCGCCCGCATAGCGGACGGCGTTGTCGATCAGATTGCCGACCGCGCGCGATATGGCCACCGGACGAAGCCGCAGGGTCAGCGGCGCGGCCTCGGCCAGGGTGGCGCCCCGGTCGTGGCATAGCCGCGACAGCAGGGCGCGCAGATCGGTCGGCACACGGTCCTCGCCCGCGGTCATGCCGCGGGCATAGCGCATCAGATCGTCGGTCATCACGCCCATCTCGTCCAGCGTGCAGATCATCGGATCGCGGATCTCGGCATCGTCCAGCAGTTCGGCCCGGATGCGCAGGCTGGTGATCGGCGTGCGCAGGTCATGGCCGACCGCGGCCAGAAAGCGCATCCGTTCATTCTCGAAATCGGCGATGCGGGCCTGCATGTCGTTGAAGGCGATCGCCGCGTCGCGCAGTTCCCGCGCCCCCGCGACCGGCACGCGGGCATTGCGCTCGCCATCGCCTGCGGCCCGGGCCGCGCGGGCCAGGTCGCGCAACGGCTGCGTCATGCGCCGGATAAAGATCAGCCCCACCACCAGCGTTCCGGCCAGCGACAGGACCAGCGGCGCGAAAAAGCTGCTCTTGCGCGGCCAGGCCGTTGCGGGGGGCAAGGGGTAGAGCAGCGAGTTCAGCCATTCCCCGCGATGCGCCCCGGCTGTCAGTTGCACCGACACCATCAGAAGCAGCGGCGCCCCCGCCTCGGACTGGCCGCGGCTGCCGTCGACCACGCGGATCGCTCGGCCGGGCAGGCCGCGCGCGATCTGCGCCTCGATCCCGTCGGCCGAGGGCGCATCCTCGGGGCCAAGGGGGCGGGGGCCCAGCGAAAACCGGGTAAAGCCGGTGGTGCTGTGCGCCAGGATGGACAGGCCGGTGTCATGCGGCACCTCCTCCAGCGCGGTGACAAGCGCGACCAACCGCCCCATGTCCCCCTGGATGCGCACGGCCCTGTCGAAGCCCGAGCCTTCGCGCGCCAGAAGCAGCGCGGCGATAGCGTTGACCCCCACCAGAGCCAGTAGCAGCAGCAGCGCGAACTGGCCGGCCAGCCCGGCGGGCAGCAGCCTTTTCCAAAGGCTCATGCCAGCGTCTCCACCGGCGCGGCCAGCCGGTAGCCGCCGCCCCATTCGGTCAGGATGATGCGTGGCGACCTTACATCATCGCCGATCTTGCGGCGCAGGCGGCTGACGGCATTGTCGACGGCCCGGTCATAGGCCCTGGCCTCGCGCCCGCGGATCAGGTCAAGCAAGCGCATCCGCGTCAGGATGTCGCCCGGATGGTCCAGAAACGTCGCCAGAAGCCGGTTTTCCCCGGTGGTCAGCTTGACGGAGGCTCCGTCGGGCAGGGTGACGGTATGGGCCAGCGCATCATGCACCAGATCGCCGAACCGCCGCCGCCCGGTGCCCGAGGGCTGCTGTCCGGGCGGCGAACGGCGCAGGACCGACCGGATCCGCGCCACAAGTTCCCGCGGGTTAAAGGGCTTGCACAGGTAATCGTCCGCCCCCAGTTCCAGCCCGGCGATCCGGTCGCTTTCCGAAGCCAGCGCGGTCAGCAGGATGACAGGCACCCGCCCCTCGCGCACAAGGCTGCGGCACAGGCTCAGCCCGTCTTCGCCCGGCATCATCACGTCCAGAACCGCCAGATGCACCGCCGCGCCCGAAAGGATGGCCCGCGCCTCGGCCGCATCTGCGGCAAGGCGCACGCGGAACCCCTGCCGGCGCAGATACTGGCCCAGCGGTTCGCGGATGTCGCGGGCATCGTCGACGATCAGGATCTGCGGCGTGATTGGGTCTGACATTCCTGTGGTCCTGCGGGATCGGGTCGTGGAATACCGGCGGCCGACCGCCTGTTCCAGCATCACCAGTGCCGCAGGGCGGCAAGTTTGTCGCGAATTGTCGCTTTTTGGCTGACGAGGGCGCGCCGGCTGCTCATATCCGCTCCCGGATCACCCCTGAACGAGTTCACTTGCGAACGGTTGATCCTTTTCCTAGCCTTGCAAAAAGAGGAACCGATCATGCCATCAGACGCCGCAGACCCGGCCGAGGGGCGCGTTGCCCGCCGCCAGCGCCGCGTGCGCGGGGCGCTGATCGAGGCTGCGCGCGCGATCATGTCGGAAAAGGGCGTCGATGGCGCGACGATGCTGGAGATTGCCGAACGTGCGGATGTAGGCGCAGGCACGGTCTACAACTACTTCAAGTCCAAGGACGAACTCGCCGTCGCCGTGCTGGAGGAGATGATGCACGACCTTGCCCAGCGGATCGAGGAGGTGACGAATACCTTCGACGATCCGGCGCAGGTCTATGCCTTTGGCGTGCGGACGGTTCTGGAAACCGCGACGCGCGATCCCCGCTGGAAGCAGTTGCTGAACAGGTCCGAGGTTCTGGCGGATGCCACCTTTCGCAAGATGGGGCCTTTCGCGATCCGCGATCTGCGGCAGGCGACGCAGGCGGGCCGGTTCTTCTGCGAGGATGCCGATCTGGTCTGGCGGATGGCGACACATGCCATCGTGGGGATCAGCCTTGCCGTGACTTCGGGGGCGATGTCCGAGGATGCACTGGATGAAGCCCTCGTCCGGCTGCTGTGCATGACCGGCATCGGCATCGCGGATGCGCGCGATCTGGCGAACCGTCCGCGCCCGCGATTGCGCCCCGAACGGGGCTGAGCCGGCCGGTTGTCCGCCGCCGATCCGGCCCGGCAGTCTCGCCGCCCCGAGACCGCCCCCTGCGGCGCCGGTCAGGCGAAATAATCGCGCAGGATACGGGTGTAGATCGCCTTCAACTGACCGATCTGCGCCACCTCCACCCGTTCGTCGACCGCGTGCATCGTCTTGCCGACCAGCCCGAATTCCACCACCGGACAGTGGTTCTTGACGAAACGCGCATCCGAGGTGCCGCCCGAGGTCGAGGGGACGGGCGCGCGCCCTGTCTCGGCCAGGACCGCCCGCGCGATCAGGCTCGAAAATTCGCCCGGCGGGGTCAGGAAGCTTTCGCCCGAAACCTGGGTTTCCACCGTGATCGCCACGCCGGTTTCGGTAGCCACTTCCGCCGCTTCGCGCCGCAACCAGTCGGACAGGCTTGCCCCCGAATGGGCATCGCTGAACCGGATGTTCACCGCCGCGCGTGCCGTGGCCGGGATCACGTTCGTTGCCGTATTACCGCAGTCGATCGTGGTGATCGCCAGCGTCGAGGCATCGAAATGATCCGTCTCCTCATCCAGCGGCCGGTCGATCCGGGCCAGCAGTTTCACCAGCGCCGACAGCGGGTTCTTCGCGCGGTGGGGATAGGCGGAATGTCCCTGCACGCCCCGCGCCAGAAACGCCGCGTTCATCGACCCGCGGCGGCCGATCTTCATCATCTCGCCCATCACCTCGGGGCAGGTCGGCTCTCCCACCAGACAATGGGTCATCCGTTCGCCATGGGCGGCCATCCAGTCCAGCAGGGCGACGGTGCCATCCTTCGAGGGCCCCTCCTCGTCGCCGGTGATGGTCAGCACGACCGCCCCGTCCGGCGGTGTTTCTCGAACGAAATCGACGGCCGCGGCGACAAAGGCCGCGACACCCGACTTCATGTCGGTCGCGCCCCGGCCATACATCCAGCCCTCCGCGACTTCGGCGCCGAAGGGGTCATGCGTCCAGGCCGCGCGGTCGCCCACCGGCACCACATCGGTATGGCCGTTGAAGCCGAAGCTCCGGTTCGCGCCCTTTGCCCCCCAGCGGGCGAACAGGTTCGTCACCCCGCCCCGGTCCACGCGCGTGCAGGCGAAACCGGCGCTTTCCAGCACCCCCTGCAACAGCACCAGCGCGCCCCCTTCGTCGGGCGTGACCGAGGGGCAGCGGATCAGGCGGGCCGTCAGGGCAACGGGGTCGAACGGTTCGGTCATGGCTTTCCTCGGCGTCATCGACCTCGGGCTTACCGCCAAGGGACGCGGCCCGCAACTCTGCGGATGCAGGGGTCCGTGCGCGCGAATATCCTGGCCGGGGATGCACGACCTTTGCGATACTGCGCGCTATTTTCCGGCAACCATGCGCATCAGAACGCGGTCGCGGGCGATCAGGTGATGGTGCAGCGCCGCTCCCACATGCAGGACCAGCAGTCCCGACAAGGCCCAGACCGCCGTCCCGTGAACCGTGCGCGCCATCCGCTCGATCCAGCCGACGCCCGGAACCCAGGGGTCGGGCATGGGGAAAAGTCCGAACACCATGTTCTGTATCCCCATCAGATCCTGCGTGGGCGAGGCGGAAACCATGACCCACCCCGACAGCGGCAGGATCAGCATCAGCGCGTAAAGCCCCAGATGCGACAGCCGCGCCGCCCGCCTTTGCCAGCGGGGCATCGGCACCTCCTGCGGGGCGGGCACCGCCAGCCGCCAGCCGATCCGCACCAGCGCAAGGCAGAACACCACGAAGCCCCAGCTCTTGTGCAGCTGGGTCAGGGCATAGCGCGTGCCCAGATCCGGCACAAAGCGCGTCATCCACACCCCCAGAGCCAGCATGAACAGGATCACCGCCGCCATGATCCAGTGCAGCGCCCTCGCGGTTCTGCCCCAGCCCGCGGTCATTGCGACCGCATCAGGAGGTGGATGCGGATCGGCAGCATCCCCGCCACCTCGGGCACGCCGCCGGTCGAGCCGAATTGCGTCCGGTCGATCTGGCCAGTCAGGTCGAAGCCCGCCTCCATCCGCTGCGGCGCCTCCTGCGAGGGCTGAAGCCGGAACAGCCGGGCATGAAAGGTGATCGGCCGCGTGACCCCGCGCAGCGTGATCTGGCCAAGGATGTCGGCGGTCGATTTCGACGTCTGGGTCAGCTTGTCCAGCCGAAAGCTGATCCTGGGCCAGTTCGCCGTGCCCAGATAATCGGCGCTGCGAACCAGCGCATCGACCGGCGCCAGTCCGGTCGTCGCATCGGTGGTGGCGACGGCGATGGCGGCGCGCGTCGCCTCGACCTTCGTTTCGTCGAAGTCGATGGTTCCGGCAAAACTGGGAAAGCGCACCGGGACGGTGGTGCCCTGCCAGTCGGCATCGACGGTGATGGTCGATGCCGGGTCCATCACCCAGGGCCGCGCCAGTGCCGGCCCGGCCAGCAGGCAGACCGCCGCGCAGAAAAGCAATCGCATCGCCCCCTCCCTCCTCGTGGTTTGACGATGGATGCAGTCTAGCGCAGACCGCCGGCCCGGTGTTGCACAAGTTTGCGGGAAAGGGACTTCAGTCCGAAGCGGCTCAGTCGAAGGTCCCCGTCACCCTGCCGAACAGCATGAAGGCCCGTGCGGTCCGGGTTTCCGACAGGTCCGACAGGTCCGCGTCCGAGGCATTCGCCTCAAAAGCCGCAAAGGTCTTGTCGAAGGCGCGCAGGAAATGGTGGGCGGCATCGCGGAAGACCGGGTCTTCGCGCATCCGCCCGGCCGTCAGTGCCAGGGACGAACGGTCGCGGATGCCGCCCAGTGCGGCAATGCCCCGCCCCCTTTCGCCCGCGGCAAAGCGGCGCCAGAACTCGGGCCGCGCGCGGTCGGGCTTCAGGTCGTCCATGAAGATCCCGTCCTGCGCCAGCAAGGTCAGCACGTCCTGCGCCGCGCGGATCAGCTTGGCGACCGACCGATCCTCCAGCGCAAGGCGCAGGGCGCGGAATCCCTCGCGGTCATCGGGACTTTCGGGGAATTGCAGCGCACGGATGAAATCCGCGACCGAAAGGGGCGTGCGCATCGCCTCGGGCGGGGTGCCAAGCGCCAGTGCGGGCTGTTCGTCGGCCTGCGGGGCGGGGGGCGGCGCCAGCGCGGCCTTGCGGTCGGCCGAAGGCACCGAAAGCCCCGCATCGCGGCGCGAGGTAAAGGTGACGATCGCCGTTTCCGCGTGACGGGCGGATTGCGCGATCTCGTCCAGCTTCTTTTCGACCGAAGGTTTCAGGGCGACGCCCGCGCCGGACTGCTGGCTGGCCAGATAGGCGCTGCGCATCGCATCGACGGTGGATTGCAGGCGCGCGGCCTCGGCCCGCAGCATCCTGACCGACCGGAAGGTGGTGATCGCCGCCCAGATCAGCGCCAGCGGCAGAAACACCGCCAGCAGCATCAGCAGCGGCCCCGGCCCCGACCCTTCGGGCGCGTTCAGCAGAAACAGGCCGACCGCCAGCACCCACAGGACCGCAAGAACCGCGGCGACGATCTCGGGCAGGCTGACGCCGGCCGCTTCGCCGCGCGGGCCGGATCGGGGGTCTTGCGGTTTGTCGCTGTCGGGCATCGCGGTCCTTCCGCCGTCAGAGATAGCGGACACTCACCACTTCATAGCTGCGTTGGCCACCGGGGGTTTTCACCTCGACGCTGTCGCCTTCGTCCTTGCCGATCAGGGCGCGGGCCAGGGGCGAGCGGATGTTCAGCAGGCCGCGTTCCAGATCGGCCTCGGGCTCGCCCACGATCTGATAGGTCTTTTCCTCGTCGGTGTCTTCGTCCACCAGGGTCACGGTGGCGCCGAATTTCACCGCGCCGGACAGTTTCGACGGGTCGATCACCTCGGCCAGCGACAGCATCGCCTCCAGCTCCTTGATGCGGCCTTCGATGAAGCTCTGCTTTTCGCGGGCGGCATGGTATTCGGCGTTTTCCGACAGGTCGCCATGTTCGCGCGCCTCGGCGATGGCGCGGATCACGGCGGGACGCTCCACCGACTTCAGGGTCTTCAGCTCGTCATCCAGCGCGGCGAATCCCGCGCGGGTCATCGGAATCTTTTCCATGGTCTCGCCACATAGAAAAAGGCCATGGCCCCGGCGACCGGGAACCCTGACCTTGCACCTCGTTCGCCCATACCTGACCCCACGCCCGGCGCGAATGCAAGGGGGTATGGCGCGAAGGGGTGGCGGGATGTCGCCGTCGGGCAAGATAATTACAGGGCGCTGCGATGCGGCAATATGATGTTGCGTAACGATTGACCTTGGCTTGCCCTTGGGGCAAACCGGGCCGGACCAATGCGAACAAGGCCCAAAAGCCAGACCGGGGCAGGCCCGCCCCCCAGCCGGGAGACGAGGGATGAGCGACGAAATCGTCCGCGAACAGATGGAATACGATGTGGTGATCGTGGGGGCCGGCCCTGCCGGTCTTTCCGCCGCGATCCGTCTGAAGCAGCTCGATCCCGATCTGAACGTCGTCGTGCTGGAAAAGGGGTCCGAGGTGGGCGCGCATATCCTGTCGGGCGCGGTGCTGGACCCGGTTGGCCTGAACGCGCTGATCCCCGACTGGAAGGAAAAGGGCGCCCCCCTGAACGTGCCGGTCAGGGAGGACAACTTCCTGATGCTGGGCCCGGCGGGCCATATCCGCATCCCGAACTGGCCGATGCCGCCGCTGATGTCGAACCACGGCAACTACATCGTGTCCATGGGCAACGTCTGCCGCTGGATGGCGAGCCAGGCCGAGGAGCTGGGGGTCGAGATATTCCCCGGCATGTCCTGTTCCGCCTTGGTCTATGGCGACAAGGGCGAGGTCAGGGGCGTCGTCGCGGGCGAGATGGGGCTGGAGGCTGACGGCACACCCGGCCCGAACTACGAACCCGGCATGGAACTGCTGGGCAAATACGTCTTCCTGTCCGAAGGCGTGCGCGGGTCGCTGTCGAAAGAGGTGATCGCGAAATACGACCTGTCCAAAGGCCATTGTCCGCAGAAATACGGCATCGGCATGAAAGAGATCTGGGAGATCGACCCCGCCAAGCACCGCGAGGGCACCGTCACCCATACGATGGGCTGGCCGCTGGGGTCGAATGCGGGCGGCGGGTCGTTCATCTATCACCTTGAAAACAATCAGGTCTATGTCGGCTTCGTCGTCCACCTGAACTACAAGAACCCCTACCTCTACCCGTATATGGAGTTCCAGCGGTTCAAGCATCACCCCGAGATCGCCAGCCTTCTGGCGGGCGGCAAACGAGTCGCCTATGGTGCCCGCGCCATCAGCGAGGGCGGGTTCCAGTCGATCCCCAAGATGGTCGCGCCGGGGGTGGCGCTTCTGGGCTGTTCGGCCGGTCTGGTGAACGTGCCGCGGATCAAGGGCAATCACAACGCCATGCTGTCGGGCAAGGCTGCGGCCGAGGCGGCGTTCGACGCCATCAAGGCGGGCCGCGAGGGCGACGAGCTGGTCGCCTACGAGGCCGAGGTCCGCGGGGGCGCCATCGGACAGGATCTGAAGAAGGTCCGCAACGTCAAACCGATGTGGTCGAAATGGGGGCTTATGGCGTCGCTTGCCTTCGGGGGCCTGGACATGTGGACGAACAACCTGTTCGGCCTGTCCTTCTTCGGCACGTTGAAGCATGGCAAGACCGATGCTGCCGCCACGGGCGAGGCCAAGGATTACGGGCCGATCGACTATCCCCGCCCCGACGGCAAGCTGTCCTTCGACCGGCTGACGAACGTGGCGTTCAGCTTCACCAACCACGAGGAAAGCCAGCCCTGCCACTTGAAGCTGCGCGATCCCTCGATCCCGATCGCGGTCAACCTGCCGAAATACGCCGAACCGGCGCAGCGTTACTGCCCGGCGGGCGTGTATGAGGTGCTGACGGACGAGGCGGGCAATCCCAAGTTCCAGATCAACTTCCAGAACTGCGTCCACTGCAAGACCTGCGACATCAAGGACCCCAGCCAGAACATCAACTGGACGACGCCCCAGGGCGGCGACGGGCCGAACTATCCCAATATGTAGGCCGGGGGGCGCCGGGGGCTCTGCCTTCCCGGCCCCTCCCGGCGGCCCGCGAAACCGGCCGTTCAGCCCGCGGCGGGAAGCGGCCGGATCATCGTCGTCGCGCCGGCAAAGCCGAAGACATGCCGCAGCAGGCCGATGCTCTGCGTCTGAATGGCGACAAAGCCCAGCCGTTCGTAAAGCGCCCTTGCGCGCAGGTTGCTGTCGATGACCTCCAGCCGGGCGGCGGGATAGCCGCGCACCGTCGCCTCGGCGCAAAGCGCGGCCATCAGCGCGGTTCCCACGCCCTGCCCGCGCGCCTCGGGGGTGACGCAGACGCCGTCGATCAGGAAAAGCCCGTCATCCGCGCCATTGGCCAGCCGCCACAAAAGCGCCGCCCGCCAGGCCGCCCCGGTGCGGCCATAGATGGCGCGCAGATCGGCCAGCGTGCCCCCGGCAAAGGTGCCCTCGGGCGCGCGATACCCGGCGATGCCCACCAGACGGCCCCTCTCGTCGACCGCGGCAAAGGCGTTGTGAAGCCGCATCACGCGGGTCAGGAAGTGCCGGGCCTGCGCCGTCGGCCCCATGACGGGCGCCAGCTTTGGCCCGAAGGCCTGCCAGTAAAGGGCCACCGCCTGGGCGCGCATCGGCTCGGGTATGCCATGCAGGATCCGCGTCATTCCAGCGCCCTCTCCAGCGCCTCGCGGTGGCCGAGGCCCAGAACCCAGCCTTCTTCCCGCGCGGCCTCCGGCACCTCCAGCAGCGCGGCCATCCCCCCCTGCCGGTCCAGCCGCCACAGCGCGCGGGCAAGAACCGTGACCTGCACCTGATCCCGGATCGTCCCCGGTGTCATCCGCCGCCGCACCGCGTCTGCCAGAAGCGAGGGCCACACTTCGGCCAGAACCACCGGCGCCGGGGGCGCGTCGAAGGGCCAGACGGCGACCCCCGCCATCCGGGCAAGGCGATGGATCATCGGCAGCCCCGTCAGGCTTTGCCCGCCGACCGAGCCGGTGGTGTAAAGCTTCCACACCGGCTGGCTGCCGGGCAGGAGCCGTTCGGCCGCCCGCTTTTCCGTCAGGCCAAGCGCCGCGTATCCGCCGGTCTTGCGGTCGGGCAGGTCGGGCACGGTCAGGCCGGCGGGGCGGCCCCAGAAGGGCGTGCCGCCCAGATGGCGGTTGATCGCCGCCGCCACCTCGAACCGGTTGTTGGCATTGGCCGGCCCGTCGACGATTTGCCCTGCCAGCCAGCGCCAGACCGCGCGCGCGTCGGCCGCCCCCGTCAGCCGCGCCGCAAAGCCCGCAGGATAGCCCATCGGAAAGTCAAAGCCGATCAGCAGCCTTCGCCCTGCGCTGCGTTCCGTTTCGATCAGCGCGGCAAGAACCGCCTCTGCCTCGGCGCGGGTGCGCAGATACTGCGTGCTGACACCCTCTGCTGCGGCGATGCCGATCCAGATCGCATCGGCCGAGGGCCGCGCGGGCGAAGGGCTGGCCGCCGCCGACCAGTCGACGATGGCCACCTTGTCGAAGACCGGCATCAGCCCTGTTTCGCGCAGGATGAAATCCGCCACCGCCGCGGGATCGTTCAGGTCCAGCAGCGGCACGCCTGTCCCGGCCAGGGCGGCGTCGGTCGCAACCGCGCGCACGGTGGGGTCGCTCGGCTGGATCGGGCTGCGCCCCTCGCCCGCGCGAAACACCTCGACCTTCGGGTGGGCGTCGCGCTTGTAGCCCTCGACCAGCACCAGATCCACGGGGGCGAGACGGGCCAGAACCGAGGCCAGATCCGGTTCGGGGCCGCGATGTTCGCGCATCAGGGCAAACCGCTGCGCCGAGGCGAGGATCACCTCGCGCGCGCCCGCCTGCCGGTGGCGGAACGTGTCCTTGCCCGGCTGGTCCAGATCGACATCGTGATGCACATGCTTGACCGTCGAGACGGAAAAGCCGCGCCCGGTGATTTCGGCCACCAGCCGCTCCATCAGCGTGGTCTTGCCCGCATTCTTCCAGCCGACGATGCCGTAGACCCTCATCCCGTCCCCGCGATCAGGGCCTCGGCACGGGTCAGATCCTCGGGGGTGTTCAGGTTGAAGAAGGCCCGGTCGTCCGGGAAAGCCGCGCGCGCCGCCCCATGCGCATCGGCAAAGCCGCGCACCCGCGCCTTGACCCCCGAGGACAGAAAGGCCCGCAGCGGATCGCGCAGGGCTACCGGCCAAAGCGCGAAGGTCGGGTGATCGGCGCCGGTGCTGGCGGCCAGCGCCACGCCTTCGGGGCTGTCTTCGGCGGCAAGGCACAGGCGCGGCACCAGATCGCCGGGAAAGAACGGCGTATCGACGGCAACGGTCGCCACCGCCGTCGCCCCGCGGGGGGCGGCCCAGTCCAGCGCGGCCAGAACACCTGACAGGGGGCCGTGGCTTTCCGCGTCCGGCAGCACGGGCAGGCCGAGAAAGGCCAGCCTTGCCGGATCGCCATTGGCCGAGACGGCCAGCCTTTCGACCTGCGGCCCCAGCCGGTCGGCGGCATGGGCGATCAGCGGCCGCCGGCCAAGCGGCAACAGCGCCTTGTCCGCACCGCCCATGCGTTGCCCGCGCCCCCCGGCGAGGATCACCCCGAAAATCCGCATTCCGACCCCTTCAACTCGGCCGCGGAAAGGCCTAAGCCCTTCGGTGCCGCCCGTAAAGACGGACCTTCCCATGACCCTGCCGAAAGCCGCCTTCCTGCGCGGGCTGACCCACTCGTTGCCCTTCGTTCTGGTGATCCTGCCGTTCGGGATGCTTTACGGCGTCATTTCCGCCGAGGCCGGTCTGACCGGATTTGAAACCATGGCCTTCACGCTCAGCGTCTTTGCCGGGGCATCGCAATTCGCGGCGTTGCAGCTGATGCAGGACCAGGCGCCGGTTCTGGTGATTCTGGCCACCGCACTGGCGGTGAACCTGCGCATGGTGATGTATTCGGTCGCGCTGACCCCGCATCTGGGGGCGGCGCCGCTGGGGGTGCGTGCGGCGCTGTCCTATTTCCTGGTCGACCAGCCCTTTGCCCTGTGCAGCGTCGAGTTCGAGCGGCGGGCGATGACGCTGGACGAGAAGGTGGCTTATTTCGCCGGTTCGGTCACGGTGATCGCGCCGCTGTGGAACCTTTCGGCCTGGGCCGGGTTCAAGGCGGGCAATGCGATCCCGCCGGAATATGCGCTGGATTTCGCAATGCCCATCACCTTTCTGGCCATGACTGCGCCGCTGATGCGCTCGGTGCCCCATGCGGCGGCGGCCGTGACCTCGGCCCTGGGGGCGGTGGCCCTGGTCTGGCTGCCCTATGGGACGGGGGTGCTGGTCGCGGCGGCGGTGGCGATGGCCGTGGGGGCGGGGACAGAGATCGCGATGCAGAAGAAAAGGGCGGCGGCATGATCGACCGGACGGTGTTCTGGATCGTGGTGGTGGTGCTGGGGGTCGGCACCTACCTGATCCGGTTTTCCTTTCTTGGCCTTTTGGGTGCGCGGCCGCTGCCGCCCGCGCTGACGCGCGCGCTGCGCTATACCGCCGTGGGGGTTTTGCCCGCGCTGGTCGCGCCCGCGGTCCTGTGGCCCGCGGCGACCGGCGGGCACACCGACCCCGCCCGGCTGGGCGCGGCCGCGGCGACGATCGCGGTCGGTATCCTGTCGCGCAACACGTTGGCCGCCATCGCGGCGGGGGGCGTGGCGCTTTACCTGCTGCTCTGGACGGTCGGATAGCAAAAGGCCCCGCACAGGCGGGGCCTTGATTGAGGGCCTCAGTTCACCGCGGCGCCGGGATGGGTGCGTTCGTATTCCGCAACGGCGGCGTTCGGATCCTCGCCTTCCTGGATCAGCAGCACGCCGTGGTTGTCGTCGGCATCCTCGTCGCGAATGACCTTTTCCGTCACGCCGGGCAGTTTTCCGAATTCCTGCATCAGATTCTTCGGGAACCAGGTGCGGGTGATCGATTCAAAGCCGGGCTGGCCGGCCAGAACCCACGAGATCGCCCGCGAACACTGCGCCTTGGGCACGGCGCCATAGCCCTTGGCGCGTGCGGCGATCAGATCGGCCACCCCGCGCGGCACCAGCACGGTCTGTTCGACCACGCGGAAGGTCTCGCGCGCATGATAGTCGATGTAGAAGGCGACCATCTTGTCGTTGATGCCGAACCACACGTCGTTGCGCTCGGGCAGCTTGGGATGCCGCCAGGTGCCCGCCGGGTCGAACAGGATGCGTTCCGAACCGTTGATCATCAGGCCCGAATGCGCCCCCGAATCGTTGCGGTTGCTCAGGATCGTGAAAAGCGTGATCGAGGCCGGACCGTCGGCCACGAAATGCGCCCTCGCCACCGCGTCGTCCGGCGCCCATTTCGGTTCCGCGGGACCGCCGCAGGCGGCCAGCGTCAACAGCGCCAGCAGGCACAAAAAGCTACGGATCATGGCGGTGCGACCGATCAGTGATTGGCCAGGGCCATGAAGATCAGGACGCAGATCGCAAAGATGCCGACCCGCACGCTCCACCGAACGAAGCCTTCAAACGTCTTTTCGTGATCGCGGATATCCATGCTGCCGTGCTGATGTTCGGCCATTTTCGCGCTTCCTTCGCAGAATCCTCGCCCCGGCTTAGCCTATTCGGGCGACACTGTTAAGGGGTCGGGCAGGACGGGAAAATTTCCCTGCCGCGACGCGGCGTCAAAGGCACAGCGCAGGACATTCAGGCCGAAGGATCGCCGGCTTCGCCCCCCTGCCATCCCGAGGTCAGGAGAAAGCCTATGCGACGGGGCGGTTCGTCGGGGTTTTCACGCGGCACGGCGCGCAGCATGACCGACAGCTGGGCGATGTGCTGGATCAACTGGGTCTTCATCCCGCCCTCGTCGCGTCCATAGAAGGTGATGATCTCGGGCTCGAAGAAGCCCACCCCCTCGATCCGCAGCACGCCGGTGTCGTTTCCGGCAAAGCCCATGGCGACCTCGTGGTCGGTGTCCAGCCCCGCCTCGAAGTTCCGGATATAAAGGACAAGCCGATCATGCGCCCACTCGGCCGGGCTTTTGACCTTGGCCACCTTGTCCTGGGCTGCCTTGTCGCTGGGCTTGGCCGGCGTACGGGTCATGCCGCGGTCCCCGCCCCTGCCGCCTGCCACAGCCATGCGCCTTCGGGGGTCAGGTGCCGCGAAACCTCGCCCCGCGCCAGAAGGTGGTTCAGATGGGCGACCGTTTCCACCAGGGCCAGCCCGAAATCCTTCGGCCCGATCTCGCGCCGGAACAGCGCGGGAAAGCAGGCGGCCGCCACCCGTGGCGTGGCCAGATGTGAGCGCAGCCGGTCCAGCGCGGAGTCGTGGTTGTCCACCATCTGCCGCAGACGCAGCGGCAAGCCGGTAAAGGGCAGCTTGTGCCCCGGCAGCACCAGATGATCCGCCCGCGCATGGGCCATGAAGCCGCGCGTCGAATCGAGCCATTCGCCCAGCGGATCGGCCCCCGGCTCGGTCGGATGCACGCCGATATTGGCGGAAATGCCGGGCAAAAGCTGGTCGCCGCCGATGATCACATTGTCATCCAGGCTCCAGAACGTGGCATGTTCGGGGGCGTGGCCGTTGCCGCAGCGCACCAGCCAGTTGCGCCCGGCGGCGCGGATCACGTCGCCCTCGCGGATGCGGGTATAGCCCAGCGGAAGTGGCTCGACCACATCGGCGAAATTCCACGGCCGTTCGGTGGCCTTGGCGGCAAGCTGTTCGGGGTTCAGCCCGGCGCGGAGGTAATAGTCCATCGCCTCGGGGCTGTGGCGGTCCTGCACGTCCAGCGTCAGCATCCGCGCGTAAAGCCATGCGGTGCGGGTGGTCACAAGTTCCACCCCCCGCGCCCGGAACCAGCCGGCAAGGCCGATATGATCGGGGTGGTGATGGGTGACGATCAGCCGACGCACCGGCTTGCCCGCCAGGGGGCCAGCCAGCAACCCTTCCCACAGATCGACCGTGGCCGCGGTCTTGAAGCCGGTATCCACCAGCGTCCAGCCGTCGCCATCGTCCAGCGCAAGGGCATTCACATGGTCCAGCGCCATCGGCAGCGGCAGGCGCAGCCACAGGATGCCTTCCGCCACCTCTGTCGCCTCGACCCCCTGGGGCGCGGCATCGAACGGGTGGCGGATGGCCTCGGTCATGGGGAAAGATCCTTGTCGCTGATCGCGTAAAGCCCGGCGGCGCCTTCGCGTGCCTGGGCCAGCAGCGCCGCATGTTCCGGCATGAGGCGGCGGATGGCAACCCGCGCCAGCGGCGCGCGCCCGGCATCGGCCAGCGTCGCCTTCAGGTGGAAATGTCCGCCCAGCACGCGGGCAAAGGAGCGCAGGTAAGGCACGGCCCCGGCGAAACGGTCGTTCTGGTCCATGGCCAGCAGCGCTTCGGTCCCGTCGCGCAGGCCCTCGACCGCGTTCCACAGATCGGCGGACAGGTCGGGAAAATCCTCACGCGCCGCACGGGCGGTATCCTCGATCTCCTTGATCAGGCGCAGGGCGGCATCGCCGCCGTCCATCATCTTGCGACCGACCAGATCCATCGCCTGAATGCCGTTGGTGCCCTCATAGATCGCTGTCACCCGCACGTCGCGGGCCAGTTGGGCGATGCCGGTTTCCTCGATGAAGCCCATGCCGCCATGAACCTGCACCGCCATCTGCGCCACCTCGTTGCCGATGTCGGTGCCGAACGCCTTGGCGATCGGGGTCAGGAAGGCGGCGCGCGCCTGCCAGTCGGCGCTGCCCGTGGCGCGGGCCATGTCGATGGCCACCGCGCAGGCCAGCGCGATGGCCCGCGCGCTGAACGTGTCGGCCCGCATCTGCGCCAGCATCCGGCGCACATCGGCGTGGTCGGCGATGGTGCCGGTGTCATGCGGGGTCTTGCCCTGCCGGCGTTCCAGCGCATAGGCCAGCGCCTGCTGGCACGCCGCCTCGGCAATGGCGATGCCCTGCACGCCCACGCCAAGGCGGGCGTTGTTCATCATGGTGAACATCGCGGCCATGCCCCTGTGCGGCTCGCCCACCAGCCAGCCGGTCGCGCCGTCATACTGCATGACCGCCGTGGGCGAGCCGTGCAGGCCCAGCTTGTGTTCCAGGCTGACGACCTGCAAGGCGTTGCGCGGGCCAGGATTGCCGCCGGTATCGGGGATGAACTTGGGCACCATGAACAGGCTGATGCCGCGCGTCCCCTCGCCCCCGTCGGGCAGGCGGGCCAGCACCAGGTGACAGGTGTTGGCGGTGAAATCGTTGTCGGCCCAGGTGATGAAGATCTTCTGCCCGGTGATGGCATGGGTGCCGTCGCCGTTCGGCCGGGCGGTGGTGCGCAGCGCGCCCACGTCGCTGCCCGCCTGCGGCTCGGTCAGGTTCATGGTGCCGTTCCATTCGCCCGACAGCAGCTTGGGGATGTAGAGCGCCTTCAGCTCGTCGCTGGCGTGGTGTTCCAGCGCCTCGATCTGGCCCTGCGTCATCAAGGGGTTCAGTTGCAGCGCCAGACAGGCCGACCCCAGCATGTCGTTCACCGCGGTGGCCAGCGTATGCGGCAGGCCCATGCCGCCGAATTCCGGGCTGGCCGAGATGCCGACCCAGCCGCCTTCGACGATGGCGCGATAGCCTTCGGCGAAACCGGGGCTGGTGCGCACCACGCCGTTTTCCAGCCGGGCGGGGTGCAGGTCGCCCGCGCGGTTCAAGGGCGCGATGACGTTTTCGCACATCCGGCCCGCCTCGGTCAGGATGGCCTCGACCGTTTCGGCGGTGGCTTCGGCGAAAAGGTCGGTCGCGGCGACCTGTGGCAAGCCGAGGATGTCGAACAGGAACCGGAATTCCGTCACCGGGGCGCGATAGGTCATGAACTCTTCCCTCCGGCGCACTTGGCAAAGGGGCCACGCGCGTCTATGGCCGGAAAGCGTAAAGGAACGGCTGTCCTCATCAACCCCAACGCTGCGTCACGCCATGCCGGAAACCCGCCTTCTGCCGCCCACGCCCGAGGGGCTGGATGCCGCCGCCGCGATCCTGCGGACGGGGGGTCTTGTCGCCTTTCCGACCGAGACGGTCTACGGCCTTGGCGGCGATGCGCGGTCGGACATGGCGGTGGCGCGGATCTTCGATGCCAAGGGGCGGCCGCGGTTCAACCCGCTGATCGTGCATGTGCCGGATCTGGCGACGGCGCAGGCCCATGCGGTCTTCGATGCGCGGGCTTTGGCGTTGGCGGCGGCCTTCTGGCCCGGCCCGCTGACGCTGGTTCTGCCGCTGCGCGAGGGGTCGGGCCTGTCGCCGCTGGTCACGGCGGGGCATGAGACGGTGGCGATCCGGGTGCCGGCGCACCCCTTGGCGCGCGATCTGCTGGCACGGTTCGGGGGGCCGGTCGCGGCACCTTCGGCCAATCCGTCGGGGCGGGTGTCGCCCACGCGGGCCGATCATGTGGTCGACGGCCTGTCGGGCCGGATCGAGGCGGTGGTCGATGGCGGCGCCTGTGCCGTGGGGGTGGAATCGACCATCCTGTCGGTCGATCCGCCCCTGCTGCTGCGCCCCGGCGGCGTCCCGGCCGAGGCGCTGGAGGCGGCACTTGGCCAGCCCTTGCCCACCGGCGGCAGCGCCGAGGCGCCCAATGCGCCGGGGCAGCTCGCCTCGCATTACGCGCCCGGCGCGGCGGTGCGGCTGGGGGCGGAGCGTGCCGATCCGGGCGAGGTCTTCGTGGCCTTTGGGCCTGGCGCGTTCACGCTGTCGGCCACGGGCGATCTGACCGAGGCGGCGGCGAACCTGTTCCATATCCTGCGCGAGGCGGACCGTCGCGCCGGGCCGGGGGGCCGCATCGCCTTTGCCCCGGTGCCCGACCGGGGCCTGGGCCGCGCGATCAACGACCGGCTGCGCCGGGCGGCGGCACCGCGACCCTGACCGCCCGCGTGACGCGGCCGACGCTTTGTCCCCCGACCCCCCCAGCGGGTATCCGGACCAGGATGAAGGGGAAAGCGGATTGGCGGCGCCGGCGCTTTCTAGCGGTTGCAGTCGATCCAGCGCGACATCAGGTCCCTGTCGCGAAAGCATTCGTCGGGCACCGCGCGGCGTTTCACCCGCGCCAGCCTTTCGGCAAAGGCCACCTGTTTGGAACTGGGCCGGTTGCCGGTTGCGGCCGGGGAAAGCGCGGCCTGTTCCTCGATCCAGCGGGACAGGCTGCGGCGGTCCTGCTGCACCTCCCACGGAAGCAGGGTCTGGTTGCGCAGCGCCAGCGCCCGCGCATAGGCCAGCTGGCGGTGGGTGGCAGGTATCACGAAATCGGTGCGGTCCATGGTTCACCCCCATGACATATTCGTGGTATATAGAACATTACGGGAACAAATTCAAGGATGCAGTGGTGCGCTGTCCTGCATCTACCAGATATAGGACGGCGGGGCTGTATTTCACCTCACGGGCGTTCACGCATGTGCGACCCGGCGCGAAAAGCCACTTTTGCCTCGACGGAAGGGCGCCCTTTCCGCGTATATGACCCCAGGCGGAGCGGCACAGGCAGGGCGGGTTGACGATGACACGGATCATGACGGCGCTGGTGCTTTGTCTTTCGGCCGGGATCGGGCTGGCGGGGCAGGCCGGGGCGCAGACAGCCGGCGCCGCGCATGAGGCATTGAAGGCCTCGGTCATGGTGCTGGAACCGGCAGAGGTGCCGGTTTCGGTCACGCTGTCCGGCCGGGCCATCGCCGTGGCCGAGGCGCGCGTGCGCCCGCTGATCGCCGGGCTGGTGACCGAGATTCCCTATCAGCCGGGGCAGGAGATCAAGGCCGGCACCGTGTTGTTCCGCATCGACCGCCGCAGCTATGAGGCGCAGGTCATCACCGCCGAGGCGGCGCTGGAAAGCGCCCGCGCTGCCGTGCCCGCCAAACAGGCCGCGGTCGAACGGGCCGAGCGGCTGGCCGGAACCGGCACCACGCAGGCGACGCTGGATACCGCGCGGGTCGAGTTGCGGCAGGCCGAGGCGGCGGTGCAATCGGCCGAAGCCTCGCTCGACCTTGCCCGGCTGTCGCTGGAACGGACCGACATCACCAGCCCCATCGACGGCGTGGTCAGCGTGCCGGGCGTTTCGGTCGGCGATCTGGTCACGGCCAACCAGACCGATGTTCTGGCGACCGTGACCAGCCTTGACCCCATCCATGTCGACATGTCCGATTCCAGCGCGCGGATGATGCGCCTTGGCAGCCAGACGGGCTTTGGCCAGCCCGACGGGAGCGACCGCATCGGCGTGGTGCTGACGCTGGAAAACGGCGAGGCCTATTCCGGCACCGGCACAATCGAGGCGGTGGGATCGACCGTATCGACCACCACTGGCACCCGGACGATCCGGGTGCGGTTCGACAACCCCGACCGCGTGATCCTGCCGGGCATGTTCGTGCGCGCCAAGCTGACGCTGGGCACCGCCAAGGGCGTGCTGGTGCCGCAACGCTCGGTCAGCGTGAATACCGACGGAACGCTGGAAATCTGGACGCTGGATGCCGAAGACAAAGCGCGCGCGGTGACGGTCGATTCCTCGGGCGAGGCCCAGAACTCCTGGGTCGTGACCAAGGGTGTGATGCCGGGCGCGACCGTGATCCTGGACAATCTGGACAAGCTGACCGAAGGAAGCGAGATCCACCCGATCCCCTCGCATGTCGATGCGCAGGGCCTGATCGTCCAGGATGCGCCGCCCGCCGATGCGGGGGAGAACGCGGGGGACAAGGCCGCCGAAGGCGCCGCGCAGACGGCCCCGACCCCGTCGGGCGGGAACTGATCCATGGCGCAGTTCTTCATCCACCGCCCGGTCCTGGCCTGGGTTCTGGCCATCGTGACGATGATCGCCGGGGGCCTGGGCATCACCACGCTGTCGGTGTCGCAATATCCCGATGTCTCGCCGCCCACGATTCGGGTTTCGGCCAGCTACAGCGGCGCCTCGGCGCAGGCGGTGCAGAACTCCGTTACCACGATCATCGAGGATTCGATGACCGGGCTGGAGGGGTTGCTCTACATGACCTCGACCTCGCGCGAGGGGTCGGGGTCGATCCAGATGGTGTTCGACCAGGGCATCGACCCCGATCAAGCGCAGATCGACGTTCAGAACAAGCTGCAATCGGTGGAATCGCAACTGCCCGACACGGTGGTGAACAACGGCATCCGGGTGTCACGGTCCTCGACCTCGATCCTGATGATCGGCACGCTGGTCAGCCCCGACAACCGCTATTCCACCATCGAGCTGGGCAATATCCTGGAACAAAGGATCAGCGGCCCGGTGCAGCGGACCGAGGGCGTTGGCTCGATCAACGTCTTTGGCTCGGGCTATGCGATGCGGATCTGGCTGGACCCGTTCCAACTGGCGAAATACGCGCTGGTCCCGGCCGACATCATCAGCGCGGTGCAGGCGGAAAACTCGACCGTCACCGTCGGCTCGCTGGGATCCTCGCCCGCGGTCACGGGCCAGCAGTTCACCGCCAGCATCACCGCGCAAAGCCAGCTGAAGACGGTGGACCAGTTCCGCGCCATCCTGCTGAAGACCGCGGACAACGGCGCGCAGGTGCGTCTGGGCGACGTGGCGCGGGTGGAACTGGGGCAGGAAACCTATGGCGCCGACAGCCGCTATAACGGGATGAACGCCGCCGGTTTCGGGGTGAACCTGGCGGTGGGGGCCAATGCGGTCAACACGGCGGCGGCGGTGCGCGAGACCATCTCGGGCATGGAGGCGTCACTGCCCGAGGGCGTGCATATCGAATATGCCTATGACACCTCGCCCTTTGTGGAACTGTCGATCGAAAAGGTGATCCATACCCTGATCGAGGCGATCGGGCTGGTGTTCCTGGTGATCCTGGTCTTCCTTCAGAACTGGCGGGCGACGCTGATCCCGACGCTGGCGGTGCCGGTGGTGCTGCTGGGCACATTCGGGGTGCTGGCGGTGGCGGGCTATTCCATCAACACGCTGACGATGTTCGCCATGGTGCTGGCCATTGGCCTGCTGGTCGACGACGCCATCGTCGTGGTCGAAAACGTCGAACGCGTGATGGAGGAAGAGGGGCTGGGCCCCGTCGAGGCGACCGAGAAATCCATGCGCCAGATCACTGGCGCGCTGGTCGGGATCGCGGCCGTCCTGTCGGCGGTGTTCCTGCCCATGGCCTTCATGTCGGGGTCCACGGGCGTGATCTACCGGCAGTTTTCGGTCACGATCATCTCGGCCATGATCCTGTCGGCGCTGGTCGCGCTGATCCTGACGCCGGCGCTGTGCGCCACCATCCTGCGGCGGCGCCGGCATGGCGACGTGGTGGCCCCGGCGCGCTGGTTCAACCGCGGCTTCGACGGGGTGACGCGCGGCTATCTGTGGACCAACCGCAAGCTGCTACGGGTGCCGGTGGTGGCCATCGCCATGCTGGTGCTGGTGTCGGTGCTGGTGGCGGGGCTGTTCGCGCGGCTGCCCAGCTCGTTCCTGCCGCAAGAGGATCAGGGCACGATGATGACCATCATCCGTCTGCGCGAGGGCACGCCCGTCACCCAGACCATCGCCGTCGTCAAGCAGATCGAGCATTACCTGCTGAGCGAAGAGACGGATACCGTCGCCTCGACCTTCGCCTCGCTGGGGTTCGGGTTTTCGGGCAACGGCACGAACTCGGCCACGATCTTCGTCAAGCTGCGCGATTTCGGCGACCGCACCACCGACCATCAGTCCGCCGCCGCGCTGGTGCAGCGGGCGAACAAGAAATTCGCCAGCTTGCGGTTGGGGACGGTGCGCTTTGTCCAGCCCCCCGCGATTCAGGGAATGGGTTCGACCGCCGGGTTCGAGATGTATCTGCTGGACAATGCCGGCCAGGGCTATGACGCGCTGCTGGCGGCGGGGCAAAAGTTGGTCGAGGCAGCGACGGCCGATGGCCGCGTCACCAGCCTGCGCGGGGCCGAGGACAACGAGAAATCGGCGCTGAAGCTGAACATCGACACCGAAAAGGCCCGCAGCTTCGGCCTGACCCTGTCCGAGGTGAACGCCATGCTGTCGGTGATCTTTACCGGCCGCAATGTCGGCGATTTCGAGCATGGGACCGAACTGCGCCCGGTGATCGTGCAGGGCGATGCGCCCTTCAGGATGCAGCCCTCGGACATCGACAACTGGTATGCGCGCAATTCCGGGGGCGAGATGGTGCCCTTTCCGTCGTTCACCACCCGCTCGTGGGAGCCGGTGGCGGCGACGCTGGCGCGCATGGGCGGCACCACCGCGCTTCAGATCCAGGGCTCGCCCGCGGCGGGGGTCAGTTCCGGCGATGCGATGGCGGCGATGGAGGAATTGACGGCAGACCTGGGCGGCCAATGGGGTGTCGCATGGACGGGGATTTCCTATCAGGAACGGCTGTCGGGCACGCAGGCGCCCTTTCTTTACATGATGTCGGCGCTGGTGGTTTTCCTGTGCCTCGCAGGGCTTTACGAAAGCTGGACGGTGCCTTTTGCGGTGATGCTGTCGGTTCCGGTCGGCATCGTGGGGGCGCTGGCGGCGGCGCTGTATCTGGGACAGGCGAATGACGTCTATTTCAAGGTCGGGCTGTTGACGACAATCGGTCTGGCGGCCAAGAACGCCATCCTGATCGTGGAATTCGCCGTCCATCTGGAAAAGCAGGGCAAGGGTCTGGTCGAAGCCACGCTCGAGGCCGCGCGCCAACGTCTGCGCCCAATCCTGATGACCTCGTTCGCCTTCATGCTGGGGGTTCTGCCGCTGGCCCTGGCCACGGGGGCCGGGGCGGGTGCGCAGAACGCCATCGGCGTCGGCGTGCTGGGCGGGATGGCCGCGGCGACGGCCTTGGGAATTTTCGTGGTGCCGGCGCTTTATGTCTGTGTCCGCTGGCTTGTGACGCACCTGCCGCGCCGACCCGCGCAGGGATGATCTGGGGCAGGATTCCCTTGTTTTGCAAGGGTATAATGCGGGTCAGGAAAAATTCTTCCGGGGCCGGCAGCTTTCGTTTGACCGAAAATAAATACTATTATATTCCCACAGCAGGGGCAGAGGAACCCCAAGGGAGTGACATCACATGAACAGCATCTTCAAGCGGGCCGCTGCGGCCACGCTGCTGGGTCTGCTTGCCCAGACGACCGCAATTCCCGCTTCGGCCGAGGGGCTGGTTGTCGGCTTTTCGCAGATCGGGTCGGAATCGGGCTGGCGCGCGGCTGAAACCACGGTCACGCAGCAACAGGCCAAGGAACGCGGCATCGACCTGAAATTCGCCGATGCGCAGCAGAAACAGGAAAACCAGATCAAGGCCGTCCGTGGCTTTATCGCGCAAGGCGTGAACGCCATCCTGATCGCCCCGGTCGTCGCCACCGGCTGGGACGAGGTTCTGGGCGAGGCGAAAGAGGCCGAGATCCCGGTGATCCTGCTGGACCGCCAGATTGACGCGCCGGACGACCTGTATCTGACCGCCGTGACCTCGGACCAGGTGTATGAGGGCAAGGTGGCCGGCGAATGGCTGGTCAAGGATGTGGGCGACAAGCCCTGCAAGGTGGTGGAACTGCAAGGCACCACCGGATCGTCGCCCGCGATCAACCGCAAGAAGGGCTTTGAAGAGGCCATCGCGGGCCATTCCAACATCACCATCGCCCGCAGCCAGACCGGCGACTTTACCCGCACCAAGGGCAAGGAAGTGATGGAATCCTTCATCAAGGCCGAAGGCGGCGGCAAGGACATCTGCGCCGTCTATGCCCATAACGACGACATGGCCGTCGGCGCGATCCAGGCCATCAAGGAAGCGGGCCTGAAACCCGGCACCGACATCAAGGTCGTGTCGATCGACGCCGTGCCCGACATCTTCCTGGCCATGGCGGCGGGCGAGGCCAATGCCACGGTGGAACTGACGCCGAACATGGCCGGGCCCGCCTTCGACGCGCTGGATGCCTTCCTCAAGGACGGCAAGGCCCCGCCGAAGTGGATCCAGACCGAATCGAAACTCTATACCCAGGCCGACGATCCCAAGGCCGTGTATGAGGCGAAGAAGAACCTCGGTTACTGATCCTTGCGCGGGCGGCGGGTCCCTCCTGGCCCGGCCGCCCGCGCCCTTTCGTGAAAGGTGCGGTCATGAGCGAGGACCGGCCCGCGTTGCTGTTTGCGCGCGGCATTGACAAGGCGTTCTTTGGCGTCAAGGTTCTGGACGGGGTCGATTTCACCCTGCGCAGCGGTGAAATCCATGCGCTGCTGGGGGAAAACGGCGCGGGGAAATCCACGCTGGTGAAAATCCTGACCGGGGCCTATCGCCGCGACGGCGGCACGATGCAGCTGGACGGGGCCGAGGTGGAACCCCGCTCGGTCGCCGAGGCGCAGGCGCTTGGCATCGGCACGGTGTATCAGGAGGTCAACCTGCTGGACAACCTGACCGTGGCGGAAAACCTGTATCTGGGCCGCCAGCCGCGCCGGTTCGGGCTGGTCGACACGCGGGCCATGCGGGCCGATGCGGCGCGGCTGCTGGCGCGCTATGGCCTGCGCTGCGATCCTGGTGAAACGCTGTCGGCCTATTCCGTCGCCATCCGCCAGATCATCGCCATCGCCCGCGCGGTCGACCTGTCGGGCAAGGTGCTGTTTCTGGACGAACCCACCGCATCGCTCGACGCGCGCGAGGTCGAGGCGATCTTTGCCATCCTGCGCCGGTTGCGGGATGACGGGCTGGCCATCGTCATCATCACCCATTTCCTCGATCAGGTTTACGCCCTTGCCGACCGGGTGACGGTGCTGCGCAATGGCCGCATGGTCGGCAGCCGCGCCATCGCCGACCTGCCGCGGCGCGATCTGGTCAGCCTGATGCTGGGCAAGGAACTGGCCGCCGAAACCCATGACCGCGCCGGGGCACCGCCGCCTTCGGACGCGCCCGCGCCCTTCCGGTTCCGCGGCTTTGGCAAGCGCGGCTCGGTCGCGTCCTTCGACATGGATATCCGACCGGGCGAGGTGATCGGCATCGCGGGGCTGCTCGGGTCGGGGCGCAGTGAGACGGCATTCCTGATGTTCGGCATCGACAAGGCCGACAGCGGCACGGCCGAGGTCGACGGCCAGCCGGTGACGCTGGCCGCACCGACCGACGCCATTGCCCATGGATTCGGCTTTTGTCCCGAAGAGCGCAAGACCGACGGCATCGTCGCCGACCTGTCGGTGCGCGAAAACATCGCCCTTGCGCTGCAAGCCCGGCGCGGCTGGTCCCGCCCCATCGCGCGGCGGGAATCCGCGGCGTTGGCCGAAAGATACATCAAGGCGCTGGACATCCGCCCGCCCGACCCGGATCGCCCGATCAAGTTCCTGTCCGGCGGCAACCAGCAAAAGGCTATCCTGGCCCGATGGCTGGCCACCGATCCGCGGCTGCTGATCCTGGACGAACCCACGCGCGGCATCGACATCGGCGCCCATGCCGAGATCATCCGCCTGATCCAGCGGCTGTGCGCCGACGGCATGGCACTGATCGTCATCTCGTCCGAGATCGAGGAGCTGGTGGCCTATTCCACCCGTGTCGTCGTGCTGTCCGACCGCCACCATGTCGCGGAACTGACGGGCGAGCAGATCACCCCGCAGCGCATCATGGCCGCCATGGCCACCGCAGGGGGAGAGGCGGCATGAGAAAGATCCGCCAACTGGCCCCGCAACTGATTGCGCTGGCCGTGGTGCTGGCGCTGGTGGCCGCGGTGGCGCCGGGGTTCCTGTCGGTGTCGTTCCAGAACGGGCGGCTTTACGGCAGCCTGATCGACGTGGGCGTGCGGGTGGCCCCTGTGGCGCTGTTGTCCATCGGCATGACGCTGGTGATCGCGACCAAGGGGATCGACCTATCGGTCGGTGCGGTCATGGCGATCACCGGGGCGATTGCCGCGACGCTGGTGGCGGACGGCCAGCCGGTGGCCCTGGTCGTCGCCGTCTCGCTGGCGGTGGGGCTGGTCTGCGGGCTGTGGAACGGGGTGCTGGTGGCATTCCTGGACATCCAGCCGATCATTGCCACGCTGATCCTGATGGTGGCCGGGCGCGGCATTGCCCAGCTGATCACCGAAGGGGTGATCCTGACCTTCAACAACGACGCCTTCGCCTTTATCGGCTCGGGCGCGGTGCTGGGCCTTCCCATGCCGATCCTGATCTGGGCGGCGGCCGGGCTGGCCGTGGGGCTGCTGGTGCGCCGCACGGCGCTTGGCCTCTTGATCGAGGCGGTGGGTGTGAACCGCCGGGCGTCGACGCTGGCCGGGGTGCGGTCGCGGTTCCTGATCCTGGCGGCCTATGCCATTTCGGGTCTGTGCGCGGCGATGGCGGGCATGATCGTCACCGCCGACATCCGTGGGGCGGATGCCAACAACGCCGGCCTCTGGCTGGAGCTGGATGCGATCCTGGCCGTGGTGATCGGCGGCACCTCGCTGGCGGGGGGGCGGTTCTCGATCACCGCCTCGCTGATCGGGGCGCTGATCATCCAGGCGCTGAACACCGGCATCCTGATGTCCGGCTGGCCGCCCGAGTTCAACCTGATCGTCAAGGCGGTGGTGATCGTCGTCATCCTGACCCTGCAATCGCCCGCCGTCGCCCTGCGCCTTGCCGCCGCCCGCGCCGCGGCGCGGGCAAGCCGCCAGCCCCAGGCCGAAAAGGCGCCCGCGAAATGATCCGCACCCGCAACCTGCCCTTTGCCGCCACCGTCCTGATCTTTGTGGCGGCCTATGCGCTCTGCGCGATGCAGTTCCCGAACATCCTGTCCTGGCGGGTGGCGGGCAACCTTTTGACCGACAACGCCTTTGTCGGCATCGCGGCGGTGGGGATGACCTTTGTGATCCTGTCGGGCGGGATCGACCTGTCGGTGGGGGCGGTGATCGCCTTCACTTCGGTTCTGGTGGCGGTGCTGGTGCAGGGGGGGATGCATCCGGCGCTGGCCTTCACGCTGGCGCTGGCGCTGTCGACCGCATTCGGCGCGGTGATGGGCTGGACCATCCACGCGCTGGCAATGCCGCCCTTTGTCGTCACGCTGGCGGGGATGTTCCTGGCACGGGGCGCGGCCTTTCTGATCTCGACCGATTCCGTGCCGATCGACCACCCCTTCCTCGGCCAGCTGAAAAGCCTGTATTTCCAGCTGCCGGGCAAGGGCGCGCGGCTGACCTTTCTGGGCATCGCGATGCTGGCGACCTTTGCCGCGGGCGCCTTCATCGCGCACCGCACCCGGTTCGGGGCCAATGTCTATGCGCTTGGCGGCTCGGCCCAGTCGGCGGAACTGATGGGGGTGCCGGTCAGGTCCACCACCATCCGGCTTTATGCGCTGTCGGGGTTTCTGGCCGGGCTGGCCGGGCTGGCCTATACGCTCTACACCAGCGCGGGCTATTCGCTGGCCACCGTGGGGGTGGAGCTTGACGCCATCGCCGCGGTGGTCGTCGGCGGCACGCTGTTGACCGGCGGGTCGGGGCTGATCCTTGGCACCTTGTTCGGCGTGCTGATCCAGGGGTTGATCCAGACCTATATCGTCTTTGACGGCACGCTGTCGTCCTGGTGGACCAAGATCGTTATCGGGCTGCTGCTGTTCGCCTTCATCCTGCTGCAAAAAGCCATCTTGCTTTTGCCGGGCCGCAGGGCCAAGGCGGGCGCTGCGATACCTGCCGGGGAATGACATGGGCCTGTTGGAAAGCCGCCTGAAAGGCTCGACCCTGCGATCCAGTCACGCGCTGGTGGTCGAGGAACTGGGTCGCGCCATCGTCGGTGGCGACATTCCCGAAGGCACGCTGCTACCCGGCGATCACGAGATGATGGAACGGTTCCACGTCTCGCGCACCGTCCTGCGCGAGGCGATGAAGACCCTGGCCGCCAAGCGCCTGATCGAGGCCAAGTCCCGTGTCGGCACTCGGGTCTGCGCGCGCGACCGCTGGAACTTTGTCGACCCGGACGTGATCGGCTGGATGATGCGCGCGGGGATGGACCCCGATTTCGTCACCCACCTGGCCGAGATGCGGCTGGCGCTGGAACCCGCGACCGCCGCCCTTGCCGCCCGCAACGCGACCGAGGACGAAGCGGCCGAGCTGATCGCCATCGCCCGACGGATGGACAACCCCGCCCATACCCGCGAAAGCATCGCCCGCGTCGATCTGGAGTTTCACCTGGCCGTCGCGCGCATGTCGCGCAACCCGTTCATGCGCTCGGTCTCTAGCCTGATCGAGGCGGCGCTGGCGGTGACGTTCCAGCTGTCTTCGCCCGCGCTCAGCCGCGAGGGGATCGCCCAATGCGCGGGCGATCACCTGACCATCGCCGATGCCATCGCCGCCCGCGATGCCGGGCGGGCCGAACGCGCGATGCGCGTGGTGATCGACACCGGCGTTACGCGCACGCTGGCCGCGCTGGCCTGACGCTTTTCATTCTTTGGTGCGATCCCCATATTCGCCCGGCTTTTGATTGAAGCGGGGCGACAAGGCAGGTATGGCTTTGCCCGCAGCCAGCAGGAGGTTCAGGCCATGTCGAACGCACTCGAACAGCTTCGGTCGATGACCACAGTTGTCGCCGATACCGGCGATGTCGAGGCGATCCGTCGCCTGAAACCCGTCGATTGCACCACCAATCCGTCGATCCTGCTCAAGGCCCTGCAAAGCCCGGATTTCGAGGAACTGGTGGCCAGGGAAATCGAGGCCGGGAAAAAGGCGGGCGATACCCCCCTTGCCATCGCCGACCGGCTGACCGTAGGCGTGGGCGCGGTGCTGACCACGCTGGTTCCCGGCCGCGTCTCGACCGAGGTGGATGCGAACCTGTCTTTCGACACGCAGGCCTCCATCGCCAAGGCGCGCGCCCTGATCGCGGCGTATGAGGCCCAGGGGATCGGCAAGGATCGCATCCTGATCAAGCTCGCCTCCACCTGGGAAGGCATCCGCGCCGCCGAGGTGCTGGAGGGCGAGGGGGTCCAGTGCAACCTGACGCTGCTGTTCGCCTTTGCCCAGGCGGTGGCCTGCGCCGATGCGGGGGTGTTCCTGATCTCGCCCTTTGTCGGACGGATCACCGACTGGTATTCCGCGAAAGAGGGCGGCAAGAAATTCGCGCCCGAGGAAGATCCGGGCGTCCTGTCGGTTCGCCGCATCTATGACTATTACAAGTCGAACGGGATCGGGACTGTGGTGATGGGCGCGTCCTTCCGCAACACCGGGCAGATCAAGGCGCTGGCCGGCTGCGACCGGCTGACCATCTCGCCGCAACTCCTGACCGAGCTGGAGGGCGATGAAGAGGCTCTGGTGCAGCATCTGTCGGCCGACAAGGCATCCGGCATGGCGAAGATCCGGCTGGAAGAGGAAGATTTCCGCTGGCAGCTGAACGAGGATGCGATGGCCACCGAAAAGCTGGCCGAGGGCATCCGCAACTTCGAGGTCGACCACAAGAAGCTGCTGAAGCTGATTGCCGGGCGTCTGGCATGAGCTTCGACCGCTCGATCAAGATCGCGCCGTCGATCCTGTCTGCGGATTTCGCGAATTTCGGTGCGGAATGCCGGGCGATCGAGGATCAGGGCGCGGACTGGGTGCATGTCGACGTGATGGACGGCCATTTCGTGCCGAACATCACCTTCGGCCCGGCGATGTGCAAGGCGATCCGCCCGCATATCAAGACCGTCATGGACGTGCACCTGATGATCGCGCCGGTCGATCCCTATATCGAGGCTTTCGCCGAGGCGGGGGCCGACATCATCTCCGCCCATCTGGAGGCGGGGCCGCATATCCACCGCACATTGCAAGCCATCCGTGCGGCGGGGGCGAAGGCCGGGCTGGCGATCAACCCCGGCACGCCGGTCGAGGCGGTGGACCACCTGCTGGACCTTACCGACCTGATCTGCGTGATGACGGTGAACCCCGGTTTCGGCGGGCAGAAGTTCATCCATTCCCAGATCGAAAAGGTGCGCCGCCTGCGAGCGATGATCGGCGACCGCCCGGTGCATATCGAGATCGACGGCGGCGTGACGCCGGAAACCGCACCTCTGGTCGTGGCGGCGGGGGCCGATGTGCTGGTCGCGGGATCGGCGGTGTTCAAGGGTGGCTCGGTCGCCGATCCCGCCCCCTATGGCGCCAACATCCGCGCCATCCGCGCCGCGGCCCGGGCGACGGGGCTGTGACCGCGCGCGCCGCCATCGTCTTCGATCTGGACGGCACGCTGGTCGACAGCGTGCCGGATCTGCATGTCGCGGCGAATGCCATGCTGGCCGAGGCGGGGCTTGCGCCGCTGGACCTCGCCACCGTGACCTCTTTCGTCGGGCATGGCATTCCCAATCTGGTCCGCCGGGTGATGGCGGCCAGAGGCATCGCGCCGGACCGCGAGGCGGCGATGCAATCCGTCATGCTGCGCCATTATCTCGCGCATCCCGCCGACCTGACGCGCCCCTATCCGGCCGTGCCCCAGGTGTTGCAGGACCTGCGTGAACAGGGCTTTGCCCTGGGCGTCTGTACCAACAAGCTGCGGGAGCCGGCGATGGCCATTCTGGACGCGCTGGACCTGACGCGGCATTTCGGCGTGGTGATCGGCGGCGATTCCACTCCGCAGCGCAAGCCCGATCCCGCGCCGCTGTTCGCGGCCTATGCCGCGCTTGGCGGCGCGCCGCTGCTTTACGTCGGCGACAGCGAAGTCGATGCCGAAACCGCCCAGGCGGCAGGAATTGCCTTTGCCCTTTTCACCCGTGGCTATCGGACCACGCCGGTCGACCAGTTGCCGCACAGGATCAGCTTTGACGACTTTGCCATGCTGCCCGGTCACGTCGCGGCCTTGTCGGGCTGAACCGCCGCGCATCAGTTCACCAGAAATTCGGCATGGAGCGCCCCTGCCGCATTGATGCTTTTCAGGATGTCGATCATGTCGTTCGGCGCGACGCCAAGCGCGTTCAGCCCGGCGACGACCTGCGACAGGCTGGTGCCGCCCTCGACCTCTGCAAGGCCCGTTCCGGGGTCCTGGGCCAGATCGGCGCTGCTGCGCGGAACGACGACGGTTTCCCCCTCGCTGAACGGGTTGGGCTGCACGACCAGCGGGCTTTCCTCGACCCGCAGCGTCAGGCCGCCCTGGGCCACGGCCACGCGGCTGATCCGCACATCGGCCCCCATCACGATGGTGCCGGACCGCTGATCCACCACCACGCGCGCGCGCGTTTCCGGCTCGACCGTGATGCGTTCGATCCGGCCGATGGCGTGGGCGGGCGACCGCAATCCGGCGGCGTCGAGGTCGATCTGCACCGTTCCCGCATCCAGCATCAACGCCGCCCCGCGTCCGAGTTCGCGGTTCACCGCAGCCTCGATCCGGGCCGCAGTGGTGAAATCCGCATCGCGCAACGCCATGCGCAGGACGCGCGACTGGGAGAAGTCGAACTCCACCTCGCGCTCCACCCGCGCGCCCGAGGGGATGGTGCCCGCGGTCGGAACCCCGCGCACCACCTTTGCCGCCTCGCCTTCGGCCGAGGCGCCACCGGCGATGATCGTGCCCTGCGCCACCGCATAGATCTGGCCATCCGCGCCGTTCAGCGGCGTCATGACCAGCGTGCCGCCCAGCAGGCTGCCGGCATCGCCGATGGCCGAAACCGTCACGTCGATCTGCGCCCCCGCGCGGGCAAAGGCGGGCAGGGTCGCGGTCACGAAGACGGCAGCGACGTTCTTCGGACGATAGGCCTCGCCCGCGACATTGACGCCCAGACGTTCCAGGATGTTCGACATGATCTCTTCGGTGAAGGGCGCGTTGCGAATGCCGTCGCCGGTGCCGTTCAGCCCGACGACCAGCCCGTATCCGACCAGATCGTTGCCGCGCACGCCGTCGAATTCGACCAGATCCTTGATCCTGACCGGGCCGGCCGTGGCAAATGCCGGGATCAACAGGAAAAGCGCCAGCCATCGCAGCATCACAGATACTCCAGCAGGCTCAGGTTGCCCAGACGCGCGGTCAGGGCATACAGCAGGTTCAGCTGCGTCTCTGCCTCATCCAGACGGGTCGACGCCTCATAGGAATCGACCGAGACCAGGTCGGATCGTGCGACCTTCAGGGCGCTCGTCTCGGTTTCGTTGCGGGTCGCGGCGGTATCGACCTGCGCCTCGACAATGCCGATGCGGGCAGCCAGATAGGCGCGGCCCGTTTCCGCCTCGGCCAGCTTTTCGCCTGCGGCGGCCGCCAGATCGGCACGGGCGGCCGTGTCGCCCGCCAGAACCCCGGTGTCCAGAAGGGCAGCCATGGCAAGGCCTTTCAGAACCTCGCGGATCGCGGGATCGTCGGCCGTGACCGAAAGTTGCGCCGTCTCTCCGGGCGCGACCGTCACGCCCGGACGCGCCGCACCGCCCTGATAGGCAATGGCGGAAAATCCGGCCGGATCGTCGAACCACGCCGAAACCGCGGCCTCTACATCCGCCGCGGTGGTGGCACCGGCGGTTGCGGCGCTCAACGCGGCAAGGATGTCCTCGGCACCGGCAACGGCCGCGCCGGAACTGTTCACCCCGGCGAAGATGGTTTTGTCGCCGACGCGGGCATTCAGCGCCGAAACCGCGGTGGCGAACCGCTGGCGCGCATCGGCGCCCAGGGCATCGACGGACTGTTCGCCCGACCCCGAGGCGGCGGTCAGCAGTTGCGGGCCAAGATCGGTCGCCAGCGTGCCGATGGTGTCCAGCGCCGTCTGCATCCCCTGTGCCAGCAGGGTCATCTGCGCCGTCGCGCTGCGAAAGGCGTCGATCCGCGTCAGCGCGGTTTCGATCCCGGCGAGCGCGGACACGTTCCCGCCCAGATGGGCCGCGGTGTCCTGCGCGATGCCGGTTGTCAGCTCTCCCGACAGGGTCTGCATCTCGGATTTCAGCGCGGATTGCTGTCGGCGCAGCAGCAGCGTCTGTGTCATGTCGCCCAGCGAGGTGATGGTCATGGCCTATATCTCCAACAGGGTCTGGATCATCGCATCGACGGTCTGGATGACCTTGGCATTGGCCGCATAGGCCTGTTCGATCAGCAGCAGGTTCTGCAATTCCACATCGGTGTCGACGCCCTTTGCCGCCTCTTCGGATTGCAGCACCTCGGCGCGGGCGGCGGCGTGGCTGGCGCTGCTTTCCGCGGCCAAGCGATCCGAGGCGACAGAAGACAGCAGATCCGCGGCCAGGCCCGAAAAGCTGCGGCTGGCCGGGATCAGACTGCCCGAAGCCGTCGCCCGGCTTTCCGTCAGCGCCTGGTCCATCGCCGTCAGCAGGCTGCCATCGCCCGAAGCGCCGCTGGTCGCGGCACCCAGCCCGTCGCGCAGCCGCCAGAGCGCGCCGCCCTGCCCGGTGTCCACCGCGGCGTTCAGGGATAACCGCTGCGCCAGCCCGGTTTCCGCCGTGGCCGAAAAGGCCAGGCCGCCATCGGTGAAAAGCCCCGCCTCACCCGTGGCCAGCGTCGGGTCGATGTCCGCAAACCGTTCCATCAGATCGCGTGCCACGGCATCCAGTTGGGCCTGCGCGTCGGGCGCCAGATCGTCGCGCACCGAAAAGGCGGCGCTCAGCGTGCCGCCGCCGAAACTGCCGCTTTCCGCCGCCGAAACCGCCTTGCCGTTCAGCGTCAGCCCCGACAGCGCGCCCGAGGCCAGCGTCATGTCGGGCGTGATCGTCCCCGTGGCCTGAAACCCCAGATCCGAGGCGCGTGCGCCGTCCACCAGCAGCGCCCCCCCCTTGGTGTAAAGCGTGACCTGCCCGTCGTCCCGCGCCACCTCGCGCAGCGGCACGATGTCCGACACACTGTCGATGACCTGCTGGCGCTGGTCCATCAGTGCCGAGGTGTCGCGTCCCTGTGCCGAAAGCCGGACGATCCTGGCGTTCAGGTCCGCCACTTGGTCGAGAGCCGTGTTCAGCCGGTCCACCTGCGAGGCGATGCTGGAATCCGCCTCCTGACGCGCGGTCTGCACCGTATCGGAGGCCGAATTCAGCGCCGCGACCACCGATTTCGCCGTGCTGGCGACGGTGGCAAGCTGCGCATCGCTTTCCGGGCTGGCGGCGGCAGAAACCAGCGCCGCGTCAAAGGCGGCAATCTTCGCGGTCAGCCCCCCTTCATCCTCGGCCGCGCCCAGGGCATCCTCCAGCCCGGTCAGGAAATCGGCACGCAGGCTGCTTCCGCCGGCCGCAGCCTCGGCCCCGCGCCGTTCCGCCGTCAGCGCCGGGTCGGTGGCGCGCTGGACGCCCACGACCTGAACCCCCGATCCTGTGGTGCGCGAGGTCAGGACAAGTTCGCGCACGGCATAGCCATCGGTCGTCGCGTTGGCGATGTTGGAGGACACGATTTCGGCCGCCCGCGAACTGGCGGTCAGGCCGGTCAGCGCGCCGGTCAGCGTGGTGGTCAGGCCCATGGCAGCCCCCTATCGTTTGAGGTTGGTGGTTTCCTGCAACATCTCGTCCACCGTCTGGATGACCTTGGCGTTCGAGGAATAGGCGCGTTGCGTCTGGATCAGCTGGGTCAGTTCGGTCGCCACATCGGTGGAGGATTCCTCGCGCGAATAGCCCGAAATCGTGCCGGTCGGCCCCGTGCCCGCATCCCATAGATAGAAGGATCCCGAGGCCGGGGTCATCCGATAGGTCTGGTTGTCCAGCGCGATCAGCCCGTTGGTATTGGCGACATCCACGACCGGGACCTGCCAGATGCAGCGGCTGAATCCCTGATCATAGGTGGCATAAAGCTTGCCCGATTCGTCGAAGGCCACCGAAACCAGGCTGCCCACGGCCGAGCCGTTCTTGGTGACGGTGCCGGGATAATAGCTGTCGGAAAGCTGGGTCAGACCGCTGTTCGATCCGGGCTTGCCGATGGTCAGCGCGATCGTGCCCCCCGCCACGCCGATATCCATGGTTCCCGTCGTGGCGTCATAGGCGCCCCCGGATACGGTGGCGACCGAAGCCAGCGTCCCGCCCGATCCCTGCGTCGCATCGAAGGTCAACGTATACTCGCCGACGACACTGCCCGAGACGCCATCCGTAACGGTCATCGTCCAGGCGTTGGACGAGCCGCTGGCCGGCACGTCCGGCGTGAATGTCACCGTCATCGTCTGCGAATTGCCCAGGTTGTCGAAATATTCGACCGGAATCTCGATCGGGTCGTTCGACGCTCCCGCCGCCGTCCAGGTGGCGGGCAGGTTGGCCGAGATCGAGGCCGTGGTGGTCGGGTTCGCCGCATACTGGTTCGCGGTCACATTCACGGGTTTTAGAGCGGACAGGCTGTCGCGCGGATAGGAGCCGATGCTGCCATCCGCCGCCGCGGGCCAGCCCAGAAGCACCTCGCCCGTCGCGGTGCGAAGGATGCCATCCTCGTCAGGATAGAACGACCCGGTGGTGGCCAGGGTCACAGGATAGGAGCCGCTGGACGAATCGACCGCCGAAATCGTGGTGACGGGAATGAACCCGCTGCCATTCACGGCGATGTCCGTGGCACTCGACGTGCCGATCAGCGGGCCGCGTTCGTCGATCAGCCGCAGGCTGGTGGTGCGCACGCCCCCGGCGGAATAGGTCGATGAACTGCCGCTGCTGGTGACGACCGAATGAAAATCCGTCTCGGCCCGCTTGTAGCCATAGGTCGACGAGTTCGCGATATTGTCGGAAATCGTCGCCAGCTTGCTGGCGTTGGCATTCAGCCCCGCCACCCCCGCATTCAGCGATGAGGAAATCGTCATCGGTCGCGCCTTTCTGCACTTCGCCCCATTGTCCGGGGCAAAGGTGCGCGCGCGCTCTTAAGATCGGCCTAACGGCGGATGGATTTATCGGTCCCGCCGCAAAAGGACGACCTCGACCCGGTTGTTGCGCGCCACGGTCGGATCGGCCGTGACGGGCGCGCGGTCGGCATGGCCGGTGATGCGGGCAAACCTGTCGGGCGCCAGTCCCTTGGCCTCGATCATGGCGCGCAGCGCCTGCGCCCGCGCGGCGGAAAGCGGCCAGGCCGGATTTTCGATCAGCGTTATGGGATAGGAATGCACATAGCCCTCGACCGCCAGCCGGTTCGTCGCCAGCGACAGCACATCGGCCAGAAGCCCGGCAATTTCGGCTGTGATGGCGGTCGGTTGCGCGGTTTCCTCCTGGAAAAGCGGCGAATCGGGCAAGTCGAACAGTTCGATCACCAGCCCTTCGTCCGTCACGCGGGTGATGACGTGGCGCAGCAGGCGTTCCATCGTCATGCTTTCGCCCCCGCGCGCCGTCAGGCGCTGTTCGACGGCGCGCATCGCCTGATCGGGGCTGTCGCTCTCGGCCGTTCCGCTGTCGCCGCGCGGCCGGTCGCTTTCGGCGGGACGCTCCATCGTGGCGCCGGTTCCGGTCTGGGCCAGCGTCTGTTCCGACAGGACGGAATCACCCCCCATCGCGCCCTCGCCGCCGCCCGAAATCCGGCTGATCGGAACCGCGGGATTGAAATAATCCGCCAGCCCCTTGCGTTGCTTTTCCGTCGTCGCGTTCAGCAGCCACATCAGCATGAAGAAGGCCATCATGGCCGTCACGAAATCGGCATAGGCAACCTTCCACGCCCCACCGTGGTGGCCCCCGCCCGCGACAATCTTCTTCCGCTTGATGACGACTGGCGCGGCATTCGACTGCCCGGCCATCCGTTCACCCCGTATTCACACCCGTCGCAAGCAATAGACGGAGAGGGGTTTACGCGGCCTTAACCTGTGCAATTCGCCCGAGAGGTCACAGAAAGGCCCCGATTGCCACGCCGATCCCCGTCAGCAGCCCGCCGGCGACGAACCACCAGACCGGGTTTGCCGGCGCAGGGGGCGGCGGTGGCGGCGGTTCCGACTGGCGGATCAGCGCCGCCTCGGCCAGACGCGGCAGGCGGGGGCCGAACCGCGCCAGCACGCGCGCGGTGCGGCCCAGATCGCGCACCAGCGCGCGGGGGCCAAGGTTTTCGCGGATATACCCCTCTACCACGGGCCTTGCGACCTGCCAGATGTTGATGTGGGGATCCAGACTGCGGGCCACGCCCTCGACCACCACCATGGTGCGTTGCAGCAAGATCAGCTCGGTCCGCGTGGCCATCCCGAACCGTTCCGTCACCTCGAACAGAAAGGCCAGCAGGCGGGCCATGGATACCCGACTGGCCTCCATGCCGAAGATCGGCTCGCCCACGGCGCGCAGGGCGCGGGCGAAATCGTCGATGTCGCGGTCGGCGGGGACGTAGCCCGCCTCGAAATGCACCTCGGCCACGCGGCGATAGTCGCGGGCGATGAAGCCCATCAGAATCTCGGCATAGACGCGGCGGGTGTATTCGTCGATCTGGCCCATGATGCCGAAATCATAGGCGATGATCGCGCCATCGGCCCCGACCTTGAGGTTGCCCTGATGCATGTCGGCGTGGAAATAGCCGTCGCGCAGCGCATGGCTCAGGAACAGCTGCAACACCCGCGCCCCAAGCGCCACGCGGTCATGCCCCGCCGCATCCAGCGCCTCGATGTCGCCTAGGGGGATGCCCTCGGCCCAGTCCATCGTCATCACCCGCTTGCCCGACAGACCCCAATGGGGTTTCGGCACGCGGAACCCCGCATCCTTCGCGGTATTCGCCGCGAACTCCGACGCTGACGCCGCCTCCAGCCGGAGGTCCAGTTCGCCCTGCACGGTGTTGTCGAAATGCGCGATCACATCCGTGGGTCGCAACCGGCGCGAGGCGGGCGAGACCACCTCGATCATCCGGGCGGCGAAATAGAAGGCGTCGATGTCGCGGCGAAAGGCGCGCTCGATACCGGGGCGCAGCACCTTGACCGCAACCTCGGCGCCCGTATCCGCCAGCCGCGCCCGATGGACCTGCGCGATGGAGGCGGCGGCGACGGGTTCCGAGAACTCGCTGAACTCCTCGGCCACGCTCATCCCGGTTTCCTCGGCAAAGGTCGCGCGCGCGATCCCGGTCGGGAAGGGGGGCAGGCGGTCCTGCAACATGCGCAGCTGGTCGGCCAGCTCGTCCCCCACCACATCGGGGCGGGTGGACAGGACCTGCCCGAACTTGATGTAGGCGGGGCCGAGCGCGGTGATCGCCCGCGTCACCGGCGGCAGGGCCGGGTCGCCGCGATAGCCCAGCCAGCGGAAGGGCATCCCCATCACGCGGGCGAGGAACCGCAGCCGGGGCGAAACCTCCATCGCCTCCAGCGCGATGCCCATGGCGCCGGTGCGCTCGAATGTGGCGCCGGTGCGGATCAGCCGCCAGAGGTTGTGCGGCCCCCGCATCTCAGAGCTTCCAGCCGGAATGCAGGCAGGCGACGCCCATCGTCAGGTTGCGGTATTTCACCTGCGAAAACCCCGCCGCCCGGATCATCGTGGCGAAGGTCTCCTGATCGGGAAACTTGCGGATCGATTCGACCAGATACTGATAGCTGTCGCGGTCGCCCGCCACGATCTGCCCCATCAGCGG
>JASGFG010000012.1:0-58675 GCA_047605605.1 Paracoccaceae bacterium
GGCCGGGCCGCCTTCGGCAAGCAGCAGCACCAGCGCGCCGGGGGCCGCCGCGCGAAGCCGCCCGATGGCTGTCGCCTCGTCCGCCTCGGGCAGCGTCCGGCCCAGCACGATCACCTGGAAATCGGCCAGGTTTATCGCGCTCAACCCGTCTTGCAGCCTGCGCATGACGATCGGCTGGCATCCCAGTTCGGCCACGACCGCGGAAATGCCTTCGGCCGTCTCGCGGTCGCACCCGATGACGAGGATACGATCCTGCATCTTCCCCTCCAATCCCGGCCCGGTCCCGAAGGACGCGACCCGGTTCAACGCCTTCAAACGTGCCCCCCTCCGACTCCGAACCCGTCCGGCGGCGCAAAGGTCCCAAAAAAATCGTCCCTCCCGCGCGGCAATGCTGAGCGGGAACGCAAAGCGTGCGCGCGCCTTTCCGGTGCGAACGCGGTTTGTCCGCGAAATGCCCCACTCCGGCGCCCGGACATGAAGACAGGCGAATCCGGCATCAGTATGGCAGGTCGCGCCGCGCAAATGTCGCAACAGGCCGATCACGTCGTGGAGAAGACGTCCTGACGCGCGTCTGCCGCCCTGTCCGGAATGTTTTCTGAAACAGATATAAATGTGCAAAACTTGCAAGTTATGTATACAATACTGCGCTTTCTGGATTATGCTGATCGCCGTCAATAAATCCAAGACCGAAGCCCGCCTTCGGATGCCGGCACGCCTGGGAGGAGCGCACCTGACATGGCACTTTACGACAACCTGTTTGAACCGCTGAAGATCGGCGCGCTGGAGATTCCGAACCGCATCGTGCGGTCGGCCCACAGCGTCGCCCTGGGGGGCGAGGAGCTGATCGCCTATCACGAGGCACGGGCGCGCGGCGGCGTCGGCATGTCGGTGCTGCAAGCCACCAGCGTCGCCGCGGCCGAGCCGAGCCATATCCCCGCCTTCAGCGACGATGTGCTGCCCTTCTACGAGACGATCTCGAAACGGATGCACAAGCACGGGATGAAGGTTCTTCTCCAGATCTATCATCGCGGTGCCTCGGGGCGGGTGGCCACCAACCTCCAGACCCTGCTCAGCGTGGGCGAGGTGCCTAATCCCCTGTTCAACATCACACCGATGCAGATCACCCGCACGCGCATCCACGACCTGATCGGGGAATTCGCCTCGGCCGCGCGGCGGTGCCGGGACGGCGGGCTGGACGGGATCGAGCTTCATGCCTCGTCCGGCTATCTGATCCACGAATTTCTTTCGCCCGCGCTGAACACCCGGACCGACGAATACGGCGGATCGTTTGAAAACCGGATGCGCCTGCTGGACGAGGTGATCGCCGCCGTCCGGGCCGAGGTCGGCCCCGATTTCGCGCTTGGCGTGCGGATACCGAACGACGATTTCGTCCCCGGCGGCCTGCCGCCCGAGGAAAATGCCCGCATCGCCGCGGCGCTGGACGGGCGGGTCGACTATATCGGCCTGCACATGAGCTCCTACTGGCGGTTCCACCGCTTCATGGCGCCGACGGATGATCCGCTGGGCACCGAGATGCCCGCGAACAACGTCGTCACCAAGGGACTGAAAACCCCTACGATGGTGACGGGCCGGATCATGACGCTGGACCATGCCAGCGCCATCCTGCGCGAAGGCCAGGGCGACATGGTGTCGATGGTCCGCGCCCTGATCGCCGACCCCGAACTGGTCAACAAGGCCCGTCGGCGCGAGGAGCATCGGATCAAGCCCTGCATCAGCACCAACATCGGCTGCGTCGGCCAATACATGAGCAAGGGCGTGCTGACCTGCGTGGTGAACCGCGCGGCGGCGAAGGAGCTTTACCTCGACGACGAGGCGCAAAAGACCAAGGCGGCGAAAAAGATCATGGTGGTCGGCGGCGGCCCCGCCGGATTGGAGGCGGCGCGGCTGGCGGCCCTGCGCGGGCATGAGGTCGAGTTGCACGAGGCCGGAAACCGGCTGGGCGGGCAGATCCAGCTGGCCCGCAAGGCGCCGCACCGCGGCGATGTCGGCCAGATCGTCGACTGGCAGATCAGCGAGCTGGAGATCCTTGGCGTCGAGATCCGCCTGAACTCGGTCGTCGATGACGAAATGATCGCGGCCTCGGGCGCGGATGAGGTGATCCTTGCCACCGGCACCACGCCGCGCACCGATTTTCAGGTGACGCTGCCGACCCAGGCGATCCCCGGCCACGACCTGCCGCATGTCCATACCAGCTGGGACGTGCTGGGCGCCGGGCGGCCGCTGAAGCCCGGCAAGCGCGCCGTGGTCTTCGACGACACCGGCACGTTCGAGGCGATCTCGGTCGTGGATGTGCTGCTGGCGGCGGGGTTCCATGTCACGATGGTCGGCCGCTTTGAAAAGATCGGCGAGACGCTGCCCTTTCCGCCCGTGACCGTGGGCGCGGCGCGCGAAAGGCTGATGGCGGGCGATTTCGACTTTATCGGCGGGCACCACCTGCTGCGCATCACCCCCGACAGGGTGGAAATCGGCGTGCTGTTCACCGAACGGCTGCGGGTGATCGAGGCCGATACCGTCGTCATCGTCGGCTTCAACCAGCCGAACCGCGAGCTTGTTCCGGCGATCGAGGCGCAGGGAAGGCGGCTGCATGTCATCGGCAACGTCGCGGGCCGCGGCGATCTGATGAGCGCGCTGCACAGCGCGGCCGAATGCCTCGACCTGATCTGAAACAGGGACGCCCCGCATCCGGCCGGATGCGGGGCGTCACCCGAAACGATGGCCCGCGCCGCACAGGGCGCGGGCCTTTCACATCAAAGCTGGAAGGCCTGGCCGGGCGTCGCCGGGTTTACGACCGCCTCGTAGCCGACCTTGACCACCTCGGCCAGCTTCCAGCCATTGCTATCGGCGGCATCGGGGATCGCGTTGAAGGCCGCACCATTGTTGATGATCTGGTGATCTTCGGGGCGGAAATAGGTCGCGCCGGTGGGCGATTCGAACTTCGCCGACTTCAGCGCCTCGATCACGGCCTTGGTCGTCGTATCGCCCTTGGTCGCGGCCAGTGCCGCCGCATAGGCTTGGATGCCGGTGTCGGCATTGGCGTTGAACCCGTGCGGGAACCTGTCGCCCGTCTTTTGCACATAGGCGTCGAACAGCGCCCTGGACACCGCCGAATCCGCGAAGGCCTCGGGCTGCCAGAACGAGGCCGTCCAGGTGTTCGCCGTCATCCCGCCTTTCAGCGTCTTGGGCAGGTCGAGGTCCAGCGACTGTTCGGAAATGGCAGAGAATTTCTCGTCCAGCCCGAATTCCTTGGCCTGTTTGAAGAAGGTCACGCCATCGTTGCCGAACAGCACGTTGTGCAACCCCACGGCGGGCGAGGACATCAGCTCGACGATCTGGTTCTTGTAATCCGTCGCGCCATATTTCGGCGTGACCGGATCGAGGATGGTGATTTCCTTGCCCGCGGCGGCATAGTGCTGTTTCAGGCTGTGGGCCATCCGGTCCCAGGACGACTTGCCCACCGTGACATCGGGATAGATCGCGGTCCACGAGGTCACGTCGGGGAACTTTTCGGCCATCAGCTTGGCCATGGCCGACAGGCGGGTATAGTTGTTCGGCACCGTCGGGAAGTAATGACCGCTGAACTGTTCATGCGTCAGCGATTCCTCGCCCGAGCCGGATCCCATCAGCACGCCGTCGATGCTGGCCAGAATGCCGTTGACGGCCAGCGCCGTCGCGGTCAGCGGCACGCCGACCAGCAGGTTGATCCCGCTGCCCACCAGTTCGCGCGCGGCGGCGACCGATTGGGCCGGGTCGCCCTTGTCATCGCGGCTGACCAGTTCCAGCATCCGCCCGTCGATACCGCCGGCGGCGTTGATCTGGTTCACCGCAACCTCGGCGCCGAAATACATCGGGTTGCCGACGATCTGCATCGCGCCGCTCAGCGGGCCGATGAAACCGATGCGAATGGTCTGCGCCTGCGCCCGCGCGCGGTGGACCGGCAGGGCCGACAGCGCCACGGATGCGGCAGCGCCTTTCAGCAAGGTCCGGCGTTGGATGATCTGCATTTCTTCTCTCTCTCCTCCCGTAATCGCCGGGTCGCCGGTTCGGCGCCCGATCATTTCGTCCTTGTCATGACGGCCAGCCGTAGCGGACCGGATCGGACCCGTCCCAGCCGACGGCGGCCTGCGCGATCTGCTCGAACATCCGCCGCCGCGGCGGGCTGAATTCGGTGACTTCGTAAATGAACGCCGGATTGTCGGGGTGCTGGTAATAGGCAAAGGGGCCATAGCCCGACCGCCCTTCCTGCACCGCCAGAAACCCCAGGGACAGGGCCTTGGCATGAACCTCGTCATAGCGTTCCGACCACGACGAATAGTGATGCGGCAGATCCCCGTCGGGCACGCGCGCCAGAAACTCGGTATAAATCGAGGGCGCGTCGCTCGTCTGCTGGATCAGTTCGATCTGCACGCCGCCGCTGTTGGCCAGCGCGATCGACATCTGGAGCTTCAGGGGCCGGCCGCGAAAGGTGCAGGTTTCGACCGGCACATTCTCGGCCACGAACCACGGGCCGATCCCGGCCTTTTCGATGAAGAAGGCCATCGAACGGTGCAGGTCCGGGGTAACGTAGCCGACCTGCCGTATGTCATCGAAAAACCGGCTCAATTCAGCCTCCTGCCGTCTGGTGGGCCTTGCTCTGGCTCAGGAAGGGGGTCAGGTCAGGCTGGCCGTTGTGGGCGGTGATGCCGCCGTCGACCGGCAGGATCGCGCCTGTCATCCACCCCGCATCGTCGCTGGCCAGAAAGGCGATGACGCTGGCGATATCCTCTGGCCCGCCATAGCGGCGCAGCGGAATGCGCGGCAGGAACACCGCCTGAACCTCGGGGGTGGTAACAAGGGCGCGGCTGGTGACGACCGGGCCGGGGCAGACGGCGTTGACGCGGATGCCGTCCTTGCCATGGTCGATGGCAAGCGTGCGGGTATAGTTCACCACCGCGCCCTTGGCGGCGTTATAGGCGCTGAACCCGTTGTCGCCGCCCAGCCCGGAAACCGAGGCGACGTTGACGATGGCCCCCCGCCCCCGCTGCCGCATCCGCGGGATGACGGACCGGCAGCAATAGAAGGTGCCGGTCAGGATGATGTGGATCGCCTTTTCCCAGGCGTCCAGCGGCAGGTCCGGGGTTTCCAGCCCCATGCCGCGAAAGATCGCGGCATTGTTCACCAGAATGTCGATGCCGCCGAACTGCGCCTCGGCCGTGGCGGCCATGGCCTCGACCGCGGCCGCGTCGCCGATGTCGCATTGCACGAACAGCGCCCGGTCCGCGCCGATTTCCGCGGCGATCCGCCCGCCGGCCTCGGCGTCGATATCGGCCACGACGACGCGCGCGCCCCTTTGGGCAAGCCTGCGCGCCGTGGCGGCGCCGATGCCGTTTCCGGCGCCGGTGACGATGGCCACCTGTCCCTCAAAGTCCTGCAACCGCTTCCCTCCCCTGATCCGCGGCGACCCTGGCGGGCTACATCGCGAGGTATCTGTTCTTGATGTCGGGGCGGGCGTCGAACTCGGCCCAATCGCCGGAAAAGACGATTGCGCCGCTGTCGATCACCGCCACCCTGTGCGTGCATTGCCGCGAGAACCAGATGTTCTGTTCGCACAGCAGCAGGCCGATGCCATCCGCCTCGCAGGCGGAAACCACGTCCTTGACCAGTTCCTCGACGATGATCGGGGCCAGCCCCTCGGTCGGTTCGTCCAGAAGCATCAGCCGCGGCCGCGCCATCAGCGCCCGCGCAAAGGCGACAAGCTGCTGCTGCCCGCCGGAAAGCTGGTCGCCATAGCGTTTCGCCAGCGGGATCAGGATGGGAAAGCGGCCGATGACCTCGTCCACGTTCAGCGGCGCCACCCCGCGCGGCAGGGCATAGCGCGCCATCTCGATATTCTCGCGCACGGTCAGATGCGGGAAGATGCGCCGATCCTCGGGCACAAGGCACAGCCCCATGCGGCTGCGGGCATGGCCGGGCGACGCGCCAAGCTCGGCCCCCGCAAAAGAGATGCGGCCCCGCACATCCGGCCCGGCATTCATGATGCTTTTCAGCAGCGTGGACTTTCCCGCGCCGTTCCGGCCCAGCACCGCCATGCGGACGCCCTGCCCCACGGACAGGCTCAGTTCCTGAAGGATGTGGCTGTCGCCATAGAAGGCGTCGATGCCCTGAACCTCAAGCATTCGCATCCTCCTGCCCCAGATAGACCTCGCGCACCATCGGGTCTTGCCGCACCGCCTCGGGCGTGCCGCGGGCGATGATCTCGCCGTAGTTCAGGACCATCGCCGCATCGGCCAGGCCGAAGATCACGTCCACATCATGCTCGGTCATCAGCATGGTAAACCCGCGTTCGGCCTTCAGCCGCTTCAGCAGGTCGACCGTGCGGTGCCGTTCGGGGGGCGACATGCCCGCCGTCGGCTCGTCCAGCATCAGGATCTCGGGCTCCAGCGCCAGGGCGAGCGCCAGTTCCAGCCGCTTCTTGTCGCCATGCGACAGATAGCGCGACGGCGTTTCCGCCCGGCTGTCGAGGCCGACCTCGGCCAGCCGGGCCATCGCCTCGCGCCGCACATCGGCGCTTGGGCGAAAGTCATACCAGGGGCCGGTCGGCCGGCCGGTCATGCGCAGGCGGCGTTCGACCGTGACCATCAGGTTTTCCAGCGCCGACATGTCCAGGAAGATCCGGGCGACCTGAAACGTGCGCCCGATCCCCTTTTGCACGCGGCGGAAGGCCGGGGCGCGCACGATCTCCTCTCCCGCAAGGCGGATGCTGCCGTCGGTGGCGCTTGTCTCGCCCGTCAGCACCTTGAACAGCGTGGTCTTGCCCGCGCCGTTCGGACCGATCAGCGCATGGGTGCCGCCCTTGACCAGATCGAAATCCAGCCCCTTCAGGATCGGCACCGCGCCATAGGATTTGCGGATGTTGCGCGCCTCGAGGATCATGGTCATTCCGCAGGCTCCCCCGTCACATTCGCCACGACCGAGCGGGCACGCTGCCTGCGTTCGCGCAGCTTTGCCGCAAAGCCCAGGATGCCGCCCGGAAAGGCCAGGACGATGACCAGAAGGATGCCGCCCACCACCACCTCGGACAGGCCGGCAAAAGTGCGGGTCAGGAAGTCGATCCCGGCAAAGATCACCGTGCCCAGCACTGGCCCCCAGAAGAACCCGGCGCCGCCCAGCAGCGCGTTCAGCACCGCCTGGATCGAATGCACCCAATAGCCGGTCGCGGGCGTCACGATCTGGACCCAGGGCGCGCTCAACCCGCCGGCGACGGCCGCGATCCCGCCCGCCACCACAAAGGCGGCAAGGCGATAGCGGTGGACGTTGACGCCGATGAAGCCCGCGCGTTCGGCATCCTGCTTGATGCAGCGCAGCACCCGGCCAAAGCGGCTGTGAACCAGCCACCACATCGCATAGGCCAGCACCGTGCAGACCAGCAGCACGAACCAGTAAAGCGACTGGCTGCTTTCAAGGCTGATCGTGGCAGGGCCCAGATGCAGCGTCGGGCGCGGAATGCTGGCCATGCCGTCGACGCCGCCCAGGGCGTGGCTGTTGCCGATGACGATATACAGCACCTCGCTGAGCGCGAGCGTCAGCACGGCCAGATGGATCCCGCCCATCCGCCGCAGCGCCAGCAGCCCGACCGCCGCCGAGGCGACGGCCCCCAGAACCCCCGCGCCCGCCAGCAGCAGAAGGAAGGACTGCCCGTCGCGCAGGCCCCAGCCCACCAGATAGGCCCCCATCGCGAAGAAGGCCGCGTGCCCGAAGGTCGCGACCCCCGCAAAGCCGAACAGCAGGTTCCACGACAGGCAGAACAGCGCCTCGATCAGCACGAAGCCCAGAATGAACACCCACCCCGGATTGGCCCAGAGCGGAACCGAGGCCAGCAGGGCGATGCCCGCCAGCGAGCCCAGGATGACAGCGTTGCGCGAAGCCTGCATCACGACACCCCGCGATGGAACAATCCGTTCGGCCGCACGAACAGAAGAAGGATCATGACCACATAGATCGCCAGCGACGGCATGGCCGGGATCAGGAACGACCCCATGCTTTCTGTCAGCCCTAGGATCAGCGAGGCAAACAGCGCCCCGCGGATATTGCCCAGGCCCCCGATGATGACGGCGATGAAGGCGTTCAGCGTGTAGGCATGGCCCAGTTCGGGCGACAGGCTCTGGTTCGGAAGGAGCAGCCCCCCCGCCAGCCCCGCCAGCGCAAAGGCCACGATCACCACCCCGGTGAACAGCAGCGGCACGTTCAGCCCCAGAAGGCTGGTCATCCAGCCGTCATTGGCCACGGCCTGCACCAGCTTGCCGATCCACAGCCGATGGATCGCATATTCCAGCGCGAAAAAGACGATCAGCCCCATCACGATGATGAACAGCGAATATTTCGAGATGATGAGCTTGCCGAACTTCAGGATGCCCGAGATCTCGGGCGGGGCCGAGACACTGAAATAGTCCAGACCCCAGATCAGCTTGACCGCGCCGACGCAGACCATCAGCAGGCCGAAGGTGCCGATCAGCATATAGGCCTCGTCCAGCCCGTGCAGGCGGCGCAGGATGATGCGGTCGGTCAGCACGCCCAGCACGCCGACCGCCAGCCCCGCGATGATGCAGGACAGCAGGAACGGCACCAGCCCGTTGCCCAGCAGCTGGATCAGCGAAAAGGTCAGATAGGCGCCGATCATGAAAAAGCCGCCATGCGCAAAGTTCAGGATGCGCAGGATTCCGAAAACCAGCGTCAGGCCCGCCGCCACCAGGAACAGCGACATCCCGACGGTCAGGCCATTCACCAACGCAAATGTCAGTTGCATCGACATGTGATATCGGACCTCCCCTTCCAACAGGCGCAGCGGGATGCCGGGTCTAGGCCGGTCGTCTTGCCCACGCCCCCATTGTCGAACCGGGGATGCACCAAGGAAGATACTGGCGCAACTTTCAGCAGGTATCAATATGCAATTTTATATCACTATAACACATTTCATTGCTAAATTGTATTTTACTTGTGACGGCATTCGGCCGGAGGGCCCAAGACAAAAAGGCAGGCCACGGATGGCCCGCCCTGATTTTCGTATGGTCGAGGGCGCCCGCCCTAGGCGGCGGGCTTCTTGTTGAACACGATGGGCAGTTCGCGCAGCGGCAAGGTCAGGAAGTTCGGATGGTGGATCGGCTTTTCCAGCGGCCGCGCCAGCCGGATGTCGTCCAGCCGCCGCAACATGGCCAACGTGCCCTCGGTGATCTCGGCCTTGGCAAGGATGGCACCGATACAGAAATGCGGGCCGGCGCCAAAGGCGAGGTGCTGGGCCGCGTTCTTGCGCTGCATGTCAAAGGCATGGGGACATTCGAATTTCGCGGCATCCCGGTTTGCCGCGCCATAGCGCACGACCACCACCGAATCCTTCGGGATCAGCGTGCCGGCCAGTTCCACGTCGCGCGTGGTGCGGCGGCGCAGGCCCTGGGTCGGGCTTTCAAAACGGATCACCTCGTCCACAAAGCCGCGGATCAGGGTTTCGTCCTGACGCAGCGCGCGTTCCTGCTCGGGATTCTCGATCAACTGGCGCAGCGCATGGCCCAGCGTGGTCGTGGTGGATTCAAAACCACCGCCGATCAGCTGGCTCATGATCGACTGAAGCTCGGCCATGGTCAGCGGCTCTTCATCGCCTTGATGGGAATGGACAAGCCGCGAAATCAGGTCGTCGCGGGGCGCGGCGCGCCGATCCTCGAATACGTCTTTCAGGAATTTCTGCGCTTCCAGTTCGATATCGGCATTGGCGCGCAATTCGTCGCGCGTCATCACCCGCGAGGCCGGCGCCAGCATGGAATCCGCCCATTTGCGAAAGGTCTTCACATCGCTTGCGTCCAGACCCATCTGCTCGGCCAGGATGATGCCGGGAAGCTGGACGGCGAAATCCTCGATATATTCGCAGTCGCCGCGGTCGGCGAAAGCGTCGATCAGGCGATGTGCGACATCCTGGATGTGCGGAGTAAGGTCCCGCACCGTCTTGACGGTGAACACCCGATCCAGAAGCTTGCGATAGCGCGTGTGGTCCGGCGCATCCGTCCGTTGCAGGGTCGGAATATGGGGCCAGCCGTGTTCGTCCAGATAGTCATGCAGCCAGGCCGCATTTTCCGGTCCCTGAAGCGAGGCGCGATCGACCTCGTTTGAATAGGTCACGGGGTCGGTCAGCACGGCGCGCAGATCGGCATAGCGCGTGACGATGTAGAACCCCGTTTCCGGCATACGGTAGATGCCGGGAAAGGCCTGGATCGCCTCGTAGGCGGCAAAGGGGTCGCTCTGGGTCGCGGGGTCCAGCAGGCTGATGTGATCCAGATCGTCGATTGTCTCGCTCATTGCAGCCACCGGCGGTCGAAGGCGGGTGAGTGCCGGCTGGATATCATGGTGGGTGTCAGGATCGCCATCTTCATCTTTTCCTCCCTGGCTTGCACGCGAGCTTGAGGTCACATGTGCGGATCAGCGCACATATTATACATATCATGATCTATCTGGATACAAATTTATCGGGGACCGGACAGGCCGCTATGGTCGCCCGCACCGGGCCGCCGATGCCGCTCAGGCCTGCCGGGGCCTGCTTTGGCGGTTCACGTCAGCCACCGAAGCTCCGTCGGCTCGGCCCCGCGCCCGCGATCAGCCGGAATCCGGACGAACCCGCGCCCTGTCAGGCCCGGCGCAATCCTGCCCGCCTTATCCGCATCTGGAATATCCGCAGGACGCGCAGGTCATGCAGCCCTCGACCATGCGCAGGTCATAGCTGCCGCAGGACGAACAGGCGCGCGCCTTGCTGCCGATGGCGACGACAGCGGCCTTGGGATCGGATTTCAGGCCCAGCCCCTCGCCCTCGATGAACCCGATCTCGATCAGGTGGCGTTCGATCACCCCACCGATGGCGGCCAAGATCGAGGGGATATAGCGCCCCTCCATCCAGGCGCCGCCGCGCGGGTCGAACACGGCCTTCAACTCCTCCACCACAAAGGAAATGTCGCCCCCGCGCCGGAACACCGCGGAAATCATCCGGGTCAGCGCCACGGTCCAGGCGAAATGCTCCATGTTCTTGGAGTTGATGAAGACCTCGAACGGGCGGCGGTGTCCGGCGATGACGATGTCATTCACCGTGATGTAAAGCGCATGTTCCGACCCCGGCCATTTCAGCTTGTAGGTCGCGCCCTCCAGCGCGCCGGGCCGGTCCAGCGGTTCGGACAGATAGACGACCTCGCCGCCATGGGCCTGTTGCGGCGCCTCGGCCGGGGTTTTCTCGGAGGTTTCGGAAACCGTCAGCACCGAACCCGTCACATCATTGGGACGATAGGTGGTGCAGCCTTTGCAGCCCTGATCCCACGCGGCCATATAGACCTGCGCGAAATCCTCGAAACTGATGTCTTCGGGGCAGTTGATGGTTTTCGAGATCGACGAATCCACCCACTCCTGCGCCGCGGCCTGCATCCGCACATGGTCCAGCGGCGGCAGGGTCTGGGCATCGACGAACCAGTCGGGCAGGGGGGCGTCGCCCTTCAGGTCGCGCCACATCTGCACGGCGTAATCGACCACCTCCTCCTCGGTCCGCGACCCGTCGGGTTGCAGCACCTTGCGCGTATAGGAATAGGCGAAGACCGGCTCGATCCCCGACGACACGTTCCCCGCCAGCAGCGAGATCGTCCCCGTCGGCGCCACCGAGGTCAGCAGCGCATTGCGGATGCCGTGGGCGCGGATCGCCTCGCGCACATCGGGGTCCATCTTCTGCATAGTGCCCGAGGCCAGATAGGGCCCGGCCTGGAACAGAGGGAAGGCCCCTTTTTCTTTCGCCAGATCGACCGAGGCCAGATAGGCCGACCGCGCGATGGCGTGCATCCAGTCGCGCGTCTGCGCCGCCGCCTCGGGCGAGCCATAGCGCAGCCCGACCATCAGCAGCGCATCGGCCAGCCCGGTGACGCCCAGTCCGATCCGGCGTTTCGCCTGCGCCTCGGCCGCCTGCTGCGGCAGGGGAAAGTTCGAGGCATCGACGGTATTGTCCATCATCCGCACGGCGGTGCGCACCAGATCGTCCAGCGCCGCCAGATCCAGCCGGGCCTTGGCCGCGAACGGATCGCTGACCAGCCGCGCCAGATTGACCGACCCCAGCAGGCAGGCGCCATAGGGCGGCAGCGGCTGTTCCCCGCAGGGGTTGGTCGCCGCGATGGTTTCGACGTAGTTCAGGTTGTTCATCGCATTGATCCGGTCGATGAAGATCACCCCCGGCTCTGCGAAGTCAAAGGTGTTGCGCATGATCCGGTTCCACAGATCGCGCGCCTGAACCGTCTTGTAGACCTTGCCGGCAAAGACCAGCTCCCACGGGCCATCCGCCTTGACGGCGGCCATGAAGGCATCGGTGACCAGCACGGAAAGGTTGAACATCCGCAGCCGGGCGGGATCCTTCTTCGCCTCGATGAAAGCCTCGATGTCGGGATGGTCGCAGCGCATCGTCGCCATCATCGCGCCGCGCCGCGACCCGGCCGACATGATGGTGCGGCACATGGCATCCCACACATCCATGAAGGACAAGGGCCCCGAGGCATCGGCGGCCACGCCCTTCACCTCGGCCCCGCGGGGGCGAATGGTGGAAAAGTCATAGCCGATGCCGCCGCCCTGCTGCATGGTCAGCGCGGCCTCTTTCAGCATCTCGAAGATGCCGCCCATGCTGTCGGGGATTGTGCCCATGACAAAGCAGTTGAACAGGGTGACACTGCGGTCCGTTCCGGCGCCCGCGGTGATGCGCCCGGCGGGAAGAAAACGGAAATCCTCAAGCGCGGCGTAGAACTTCGCCTCCCACCGGGGGGGATCTTTCTCCACGGCGGCCAGGGCACGGGCGATGCGACGCCAGGTATCCTCGACCGTGGCGTCGATGATCGTGCCATCCCCGGCCTTCAGCCGGTATTTCATGTCCCAGATCTGCTCGGCGATGGGGGCGGCGAAACGGGTCATGGCGCGAACCTCAGAGTCTTGGAGAAAACTGCCGTGGATCACACAACATAGGTCCTGGCGCCAGTTCGGGCAACCGGCAGCCGGCCACCCGTGCAGTTGGCAGGTATGCCAAAGCATACTGACAAGTCCCGAAACCGACATTTCAAAAACATGTTTTTGCCGCCGAATCACGCTGTGATTGTTTCAATCAAGGTTCTGTCAACTTCTGTATTTCATCGTTTTTCTGCCGGGCGAGTTTTCGCCTCGCCCTGCTTTCAGGGAGGAAGCCATGGCGGAAGTGGAACTTACGGTTACACCTTACAACGGTTCGTTGCTGGCCGCGAACCTGCTCAGCGGGCAGCAGACATTGGTTCTAAGCTCCTTTGGCAGCACGATCACCGGCACGCTTGCCGATGATGACGGCACATTGGATACCGGCGACAGCGGCGTCAGCACCTTCGAGGGCCAGGCCGTCACCTATATCGGCAGCGGCACCGTGCAGCCCGGCGTCCGGGTCGGGATGCTGACCGTGCCGCTGGGCACGCCGGTCGATGTGGTGCTGTTTTCGGTCGGCGGGCAGATCTATTTCGTCTACCCGGAAGGGCCGCCCAGCATCACCGGCGCGGTTGCGCTGGTCGTGAATGTGACCCCGGCGGCCTATCACTTGTTCAGCCCGGTCTGCTTTGCCGCCGATACCCTGATTGCGACCCCTCTGGGGGAAAGGCCGGTGCAGGACATCCGGGCCGGGGACGAGGTGCTGGATTGCGATGGCCAACCGCATCGCGTGATCTGGTCGGGCCATGCCGCGCGGGATCTGCCCCTGGCGCTGATACCGGATGCGGCGCGCTGGCTTCCCGTCGTCATTCCGGCCAACGCCCTGGGTGAGGGCCTGCCCTGGCGGGAATTGCGGCTGTCGCAACAGCATCGGGTGATGATCGAGGGCGCCGAGGCCGAACTGCTGTTCGGCGCATCGCGGGTGCTTTCCCCGGCGGTCGGCCTTCTGGGCGATGTCTGCCATCTGGATCGCCAGTGCCGGCATGTCGATTACCACCACATCCTTTGCGATTGCCATCTGGTGCTCCAGGCGAATGGTCTGCCAGCGGAAAGCCTGCTGCCAGGCCCGCAAGCCCGCAGATCCATGGCACGGGCCGAGGCGGAGGCGCTGTTCCCCGACCTGCCCGGAGGTGATGAGATAGAAGCCGCCTTACCGCTGCTGCGGATGAGCGAGGCAAGGCTGCTGAACGCGGAAATGACACGGCGGCAGCACGGCCATTGATCCTAAACAGGCCGCAGACGATGGAAATGCCCGTTCCGGCCTCCGGTCCCGTTGACCCGAATGGTTGGCGCAAGGATCGCGCTCTGGCCACCTTGTGGGGAATGTGCGACATGTTCGCCATTCAATGGACGGCCGAGATGACCCTGAACCTGATCAAGCTGTGCGTCGGCTGCGACAGTGTCGAAGACCTGATCGACTGGCAGACCAGTCAGCGGTCCCGCTGGCCTGCGGGCACGACCGAACATGTAACCCGCATGTGGCCCCGGCGCGAAGCCGAGGTTCTGGACGGCGGCGCGCTCTACTGGGTGATCAAGGGCCAGATCCTGTGCCGCCAACCTCTTCTGCGGCTGGAGGAGAGGCTGGGCGGCGACGGGATTTCCCGTTGCGCGCTGGTGCTGTCGTCGCAGGTGATCCGCACCGCCGCCACTCCGCGCCGGCCCTTTCAGGGCTGGCGCTATCTGCCCGCCGCCGAAAGCCCGCCCGACCTGCCCCAGGGGCGCGAAAGGGAAGAGGCCCTGCCCCCCGACCTGGCCCGCGCCCTGGCGGACATGGGCCTGCGCTAGGCGGCGGTCAGTCGAACCGCTCCAGATCGGCGCTGAACTGGTAGATCCAGGTTTCCGTCAGCGGCTTGCCGTCAAGGTCCAGATAGACGCGCATGTCGGCGGTCTGTCCGGCCGGGATCTCCAGATCGAAGACCGCGCGCCAGACGTTGCCGTTCGGCACCGGCTCGGCAAAGCTGCGGATCACCCTTGCGCCCGGAACGGAGATATCGACCTTGGGAAAGACGCCATAGGGGATCTGCGTCATGACCGAGGGGCGGTCGAACTCCACCCCGAAACGATACTGGTCGGCCGGACGCGGCTTGCCCGGCTCTCCGCCGAACCCCATGCGCGAGGCGACGGTCTGCGCGATGTTTTCGGCCGGGAAAGGTTCGGTGTTCTGCCAGTAAAGCCGATAGTGCAGGCGATAGCTGTTGCCCTTGACCGCCGGGGCCTCGGGCACCCAGAAGGCGCCGATATTGTCATGAATCTCGTCGTCGGTCGGAATTTCCAGAAGCTGCACCGCCCCCTTGCCCAGCGGTTCGATCGGCTCCACCCACAGGCTGGGGCGGCGGTCATACATCACCCCGTCCTGATAGTGGTCGAAATTCCGGTCGCGTTGCAACAGGCCGAACCCGCGGGGGTTTTCGTCGATGAAGGCCGAAACGCGGGTGCCCGCCGGGTTGTTCAGCGGCCGCCAGATGCGTTCTCCCGCCCCTGTCCACATGGCCAGACCATCGGAATCATGCACCTCGGGGCGCCAGTCGCGCATCCGGTCGCGGCCGTATTCGCCATACCAGAACATCGAGGTCAGCGGGATCAGCCCCAGCCGCGCCACGTCGCGGCGCAGGAACAGGTCGCATTCCACCTCGGTCTGGACGCCGCGGCTGCGCTCCAGCCCCCGAACCAGCCGGAAACGATAGGCGCCGGTGATCGACGGCCCGTCCAGCAGCGCACAGACGACGACCGGCGCGTTCGGATCGGGCTGCTGTTCGATATAGAACTCGATGAAATCGGGAAATTCCTCGGGCCGGTCGGGCAGCGCCGCATCGACAACGGCGCCGCGCGCCGAAAGTCCGTATTGCCCCGCCGCACCGATGGCGCGGAAATACGAGGCGCCCAGAAACGCAATCCAGTCCTGCTTCTTCCAGTCCTCGGCGGTGTGCCATTCCTGAAGGCGGAAACCGGCAAAGCCGGAATCCGGCGGCAGGCGTTTCGCCACGCTGTCGGCAGGCATGTCGAACAGCGCGGGGCTATAGGCAAACTCCACGGCCTGCCCGCCCTCGACGATATGCATCTTCACCCGCTTGGTGAAATACTTGCCCAGATGAAAGCATTCCATCGGATAGCCGGGCACGCCGGGCGTCTCGCCCGCGCCAGAAAAGGGGGCGGCATCGGTGCGGAAGCGGATCTTGCCATGCGCGTCATAGTCGATCTGCTGAACGACCTCGGGCAGGGGCTGATAGGGCGGCACATAATCCTGCGCGGCGGCTGCACGCGCGCGTTCGACCAGCGCCTCATAGGAAAACGGCTGGGGTTTCGCCCCCTGGGCCAGCGCCTGACGGAAGGAAACCGGCAGCGCGGCAAGGCCCGCGGCAAGGGCGCCATTGCGCAACAGCGAACGACGGCTCAACGACATCTGGGGATGCACCTGTATGGAGTGGAATCGCGGCGCAGCTATATGCGGTCGGTCGGCACGACGGAACGAAGATTTCAGCGGCGCACGACAATTTGCGCCTTGCCGCGGCTTCGCGGTGACAGGGACGCCCGCCTTCAGCCCGCCGCGCCGAACAGCCGGCCGACCGCCGCCGTGATCGCCATCGCCACAGCCCCCCAGAACGCCACGCGCAGCACCGCCGGCAGGACACGCGCCCCGCCCGTCCGCGCCCCCATCGCGCCCAGCCCGCCCAGAAACACCAGCGAAAGCGCCATCACCCAGGGCACGATCTGCGCGGCCGGGGCCAGCGCCGCCGTGGCCAGGGGCAAGGCCGCACCCGTGACGAAAGATGTGGCCGATGCCATCGCCGCCGTCAGCGGCCGCGCCTGCGCGATATCCGACAGGCCCAGCTCGTCCCGCATATGGGCGGCCAGCGGGTCGCGCGCAGTCAATTCCCGCGCAACCTCGCGGGCAAGATCGGGCGACAACCCGCGCCCTTCATAGATCGCGGCCAGTTCGCGCATCTCGCCCTGCGGGTCGTCCGCGATCTCCACCCGCTCGCGGGCGATGTCGGCGCGCTCGGTATCGGCCTGCGAACTGACCGAGACGAATTCGCCCGCCGCCATCGACATGGCGCCCGCGACCAGCCCCGCCGCCCCGGCCAAAAGCACATCCGCCCGTTCTGCCGCCGAAGCGACGCCCACGATCAGCGAGGCGGTCGAAACGATCCCGTCATTCGCGCCCAGAACGGCTGCCCGAAGCCAGCCGATGCGGGTGACATAATGGTCTTCGGCTTGGCGCGATCTGGCCATCGCAGGCTCCAAATGAAAAACCGCGCCGAAGGGCGCGGTCTGCTCTGTGGAAATGACGGCAGGATCTTACTTGATCTTGCCTTCCTTGTATTCCACATGCTCCCGCTTCACGGGGTCGTATTTGCGAACCGTCATCTTCTCGGTCATCGAACGGGCGTTCTTCTTGGTCACGTAGAAGTGCCCGGTGCCCGCGGTCGAGTTCAGACGGATCTTGATCGTCACCGGTTTCGCCATGGTCGTCTCTCCTGAATCGGGGAAACGGCCGTGCCAACCCCGTCAAATCCTTGAAGCCCGCCTTTTACGCGCGATCCCGGCAGAGTCAACAGGGAAAAGGCCGCCGAAACGGCGCTTTTCCTGCGGATGCTCTGCGCTCAGGGGGCGGCGATGCCGATGGCCGAATGGATCTGCGCCCGCTCCTCCGGCCCCAGTGCAAGCCCCTGCGCCAGCGAGGTCAGGAACTGCTTTTCGGCGGCGCTGTCGCCCTTGCTGATCGTGGCGGCGGCGGCATAGATCTGCGCCTTGGCCCCTTCGCCCGCGTCGCGGGCAAGCGCCATCGGATCGACGGGCGCGGCCAGTTCGGCATCGACAAAAGCCCGCTCCTCCTCGGACAGATTGGCAAGATAGGGCTCCAGCGCGGCGCGCTCGTCGTCGCTGATCGCGCCATCGGCCTTGGCGGCCTGAATCATCGCGCGGATCATCAGCTTGGCATTCGCCTCGGACGCGGCGGTGGCGGTCTTGGTGCCGGTCAGCTGGTCCCAGAAGCCGGTCATCTGTTCGGTGCCCTGCGCGGCCATGCCGCCAAGCGCGCTCATCAACCCGCCCAACCCCGAGGCGCCGCCCGCGCCCCCCATGCCGGCGGTCATCTTTTCCATCATCTGTTCCAGCGGCGCCAGCGAGGGGTTGTCCTTGATGGCCTTCTGCACCCCGGCCATGCCCCCCATCTGGCGGTATTTGTCCACGCCCTTGGCGGCGGCGAAACCGACGGCCAGCGTGGCCAGCGTGCGAACGAAGCTCATGATGCGTCTCCCCGGTGAAGGCCCAATGCCGGGCCAAAGGATAGGACGGATTTGGCGACAGGCAAACGACGCTTTGCAAGGCGGGCGAGATTTTCGGCGCAGCCCCGCGGCCGCGGCCCGGAAAGGGCGGGAAAAGATGCGCGGATGGCCTGTAAGCCGGATTCTGTCCACGGGTTTCCCCGCTGGATGACCATTCCTCTGCGAACCGCGTTGCCGCGGCCGTCAAGCTGCCAACCCGGACCCCTGGGCTGAAGGCGTCCCTGTCCGTGGTCTCCGCCGTCGCCTTGCGGCGGTCGCGGACCTTACGGACGCGGGGTCCCTATTCGGCATTGCTCCGGGTGGGGCTTGCCGTGCCGTCCCGGTTGCCCGGTCCGCGGTGGGCTCTTACCCCACCGTTTCACCCTGACCGCGGCCGGATGCCGAGGCTTTTCCCGGCGACCGCGGCGGTCTGTTCTCTGTGGCGCTTTCCCTGGGGTTGCCCCCGCCGGGCATTACCCGGCACCCTTGCCTCATGGAGTCCGGACTTTCCTCGGGTCGCCCCGCGGTCATCCGGCCATCCGCGCGGAGCAGGGCTTAGCGTCAGGTGGAACCGGCGTCAACGGCGCTTTGCCAGCCCCGCGGCAAGCGCCGCATCGGCACGGTCCAGCGGCCCCTCGGCCCAGGGGCGAAAGCGCAGGCGGAATGCCGTCAGCAGACAGGGGGAGTCGGGATAGCCGAAAGCACGGGCATTCGCGGTGAAATCGCCCGGATCGGCAACGTCGGGCCAGACCGAAAGCCCCTGCATCGCCAGCCGCCGCCAGTCGAACCGCGGCCCCGGATCGGACTTGCGGTCCGGCGCCATGTCGGAATGCGCGATCACCCCTTCGGGCGGGATCGACCAGCGCGCCAGGATCGAGCACAGCAGATCCTCCAGCGCGGCCATCTGCGGCTCGGGGAAAGGCTCGGCCCCGGTGTTGACCAGTTCGATCCCGATGGAGCGCGAGTTCACATCCCCCCGGCCCCGCCATTCGCCCGCGCCCGCGTGCCAGGCGCGCGCCTCTTCGGGGACCAGCGCATGAACCGTCCCGTCCCGGTCGATCAGCCAATGCGCCGAAACCTCGGCCGCTGGATCGCACAGCCGCCGATGCGCCTCGGCACAGGTGGGCATGGCGGTGTAATGCAGGACGACCAGTTCGGGCCGCAGCCCCCCGCGCCGCTCGCCATGGTTGGGCGAGGGGAAAGCCATCAGCCGCGGAAGGGCGTCGGGTCCCACGAACAGGCATAGCCGTCGCCGTCCGGGTCAAGCCCGCGCTTGTCCTTTTCCGGCCCGCCATTCGACAGGAACCATTCCTGCGCCAGATCGGGCGAGGCGAATTTCGCGCAGGCCGAGGCCTGGCTTCTGACCCCGAAGGAAGACCGCGAATACATCTGCGTGCCGACCGGGTGGCTGGTCGACAGGGCGAATTGCACGATGTTCGGCCCCTCGTCGCCGGTGCGTTGCGGCAGGGCGCCGGGCTGGACGATCTGATACTGGGCGCGGTTGCGTTCGATCCGTTCCTTGTCGGACTGGATCGTCTCGCGCGAGGAGACGGCCTTGAAGTCGTTCTCGTCCGACATGCCCGCATTGCCGTTGATGGCATTGACGCGCGCCATCTCGCCGTTTTCCTGCTGGATGCCGGCGAATTCGTTGCCCCGCGGCCGCGCCCCGTCCGAGCCGGTTCCGCCAGAAGCCGATCCGCCGATCATCGCACCTTGCGAATTGTCCACCGGCGGCGGCGCCTGCACGCCCTGCGCACGGTCCAGCGCGGCGGTCGCCCCTGCCGCGGAAAAGCCGTCGGGTGCCGGGGCCTGCGATTGCGCCGGCGCCGCGGCCGCGCCCGAGGTCCGCTCTCTCATATAGCTGTTGTAGTCCTGGAAGCCGGGACCGGATTCCGGCACTTCGGGCGTGCAGGCGGCAACACCAAGAACGAACAGGATGGCGACAGGCGCACGCATCTTCACTGCCTCTGACGGTTTTATGATTTCGCGGCCCTTACCACCATTTTTGTGGCTTGGCCACAAATCCGGCGGCGCGTTCCAGCACATGCGCGTGATTGAGCAGATCGCCCTCTTCCCACGGGCGCCCGATCAGTTGCAGCCCCAGCGGCAAGCCTTTCGCATCCAGCCCCACCGGCACCGAAACGCCGGGCAGACCGGCCAGGTTGACCGTCACGGTGAACACGTCGTTCAGATACATTTCCACCGGCGAGGCATCGGCCATCTCGCCCAGACCAAAGGCCGACGACGGCGTGGCGGGCGTCAGGATCGCGTCGATGCCATCGGCAAAGACCGTCTCGAAGTCGCGCTTGATCAGGGTGCGGACCTTGCGGGCGCGGTTGTAATAGGCGTCGTAATAGCCCGCCGACAGCACATAGGTGCCGACCATCACCCGGCGCTGCACCTCTGGCCCGAACCCCTCGGCGCGGGTTTTCTCATACATTTCCACGATGCCGTCGCCCTGCGCCAGCTTCGCGCGGTGGCCATAGCGCACCCCGTCATAGCGGGCGAGGTTCGACGACGCCTCGGCCGGGGCCACGACGTAATACGCGGGCAGCGCGTATTTCGTATGCGGTAGCGAGATGTCCACGATCTGCGCACCCGCATCCCGCAACATCGCCGTGCCGTCGGCCCACAGCTTTTCGATCTCGGCAGGCATTCCATCCATGCGGTATTCGCGGGGAATGCCGATCTTCTTGCCCCGGATGTCGCCGGTCAGCGCGGCCTCGAAGGCCGGCACAGGAATGTCGGCGCTGGTCGAATCCTTTTCGTCATGCCCGGCCATCGCGCCAAGCATGATTGCCGCATCGCGCACGGTCTTGGTCATCGGCCCGGCCTGATCCAGCGACGAGGCAAAGGCCACGATACCCCAGCGGGACACGCGCCCATAGGTAGGCTTGATCCCCACGATGCCGGTAAAGGCCGCGGGCTGGCGGATCGACCCGCCGGTATCGGTGCCGGTCGCGGCCAGGCACAGGTCCGCCGCCACGGCCGAGGCCGAACCGCCCGACGACCCGCCCGCCGTCAGCGGCGTTTCGTCATTGCCGCGCCGCCAGGGGTTGACCGCCGCGCCATAGCACGAGGTCTCATTACTGGACCCCATGGCGAATTCGTCCATGTTCAGCTTGCCCAGCATCACCGCGCCCGCGCCGAACAGCTTGGCCGTCACGGTCGATTCGTATTCGGGCCGGAACCCGCGCAGGATGTTCGACGCCGCCTGCGACGGAACACCCTTGGTGCAGAACAGATCCTTGATCCCCAGCGGGATGCCGCACATCGAGGGCGCATCGCCGCCCGCGATCCGCGCATCTGCCGCCCGCGCCTGATCCAGCGCGATGTCGGGGGTCTTGTGGACGAATGCGTTCAGCCCGTCGCCCGCGTCGATCGCGGTCAGGCAGGCCATGGTCAGGTCAACGGCGGTGATCTCGCCCTTGCGCAAGCTGTCGCGCGCGGCGGCGATGGTCAGTTCGTTGGCGTTCATCATTCCACCACCTTCGGCACGGCAAAGAACCCCTCGCGCGCATCGGGCGCATTGGCCAGGATCTGCGCCTGGATATTGCCATCGGTCACAACGTCCTTGCGCCGCTTCAGCCGCATGGGGGTGACGGACACCATCGGCTCCACGCCCGTCACATCGACTTCGTTCAGCTGCTCCATCATGTCCAGGATGCCGGACAGCTGTTCGGCCAGCTTGGGCAGGTTTTCCGGCGGCACGGCGATGCGCGCCAGATGCGCGACCTTGCGGGCGGTGTCGATGTCGATGGCCATGGGCTACCTCTCGGGCGTTCGGAGGCGGGTTTAATGCCCGATCCCCCGCGCTGCAAGACCGCCCTAGCCGCGAAGCCGCAGGAATGCGGCCCAGATCGCCATCACCACCGCCAGGATGACCAGATTGGACAGGATGCCGATGCCGACGCGGATGGGATCGAACCCGCCCTGCATGGCGATGGGAATGATCGCCGCGACGAAGACCACCCCCGCCGCCAGTGGCACCAGCGTGCCCGAGACGCCTTGCGTGCGCCGCATCGTCGCCACCAGCGCAATGATCAGCCCGATGCGGAACGGGTCGATCAGCTGGCTCAGGAACAGGTCGGTCATGGCATCCCCCTTGGCCCCTCGCACTCTGGCCGGGCCGCGGGCGGGATGCAACCGGGCATTCCCTTTCCGCCCCGCCGCGCTAATCTGCCCACGACGCCACCATCGGAGGGATACGGCAATGCAGATCACCTGGCTTGGCCATTCCGGCTTTCGCATCCAGATCGAGGGGGCGGTGCTGCTGGTCGACCCCTGGCTGGACGGCAACCCGATGTTCCCCGCCGACCGCCGGGTCGAGGCGCTGGCGGGCGCCACGCATGTGGTGTTGACCCATGCCCATTCAGACCACGCGGGCGATGCGGTGGCGATCTGCCGCGAGACGGGCGTGCCGGTCGTCGGCATCTACGACCTCGTGACCTGGCTGACGGCGGAATACCAGATCGAGGGGGTCGGCTTCAACAAGGGCGGCACCATCGACCTGGGCGGTGCGAAACTGACCATGGTGAACGCCACCCATTCCTCCTCCGTCGCGGGACGCGAGGGGCCGATCTATGGCGGGGGCGAGGCGGGCTACATGCTGTCGGGCGAGGGGCACACGCTCTATATCACCGGCGATACCGACATCATGGCCGACATGGACTGGATGGGCGACCTGCACAAGCCGGACATCGGCATCCTTTGCGCGGGCGGGCATTTCACCATGGACATGACGCGAGCCGCCTATGCGGCGAAACGCTATTTCAACTTCCGCAGCATCATCCCCAGCCACTACCGCACCTTCGGACTGCTGGCGCAGGACGCGCATCTGCTGCGCGAGGCGCTGCCGGGGGTCGAGGTGATCGAGCCGCAGGTCCTGACGCCGATCATCATCGACTGACCTCGGGAAAGGGGGCTGTCTGCCCCCCTCTTGGGCTGCGCCCAATTCACCCCCCGAGGATATTTTCACAGAGAGGATGGGGGCATTAAGGTCGTATTTACCTTTTCCGTGCGATCCTCATTCTGCGGAACAGGCGGGGACGCCGATGACCGTCAGAGGGGATGGCACCCCGCGGCTTGATCTGATCTCCCGTCGGGGTGCTTGAACCCTTCTCTTCCATGTTCATCCTCTCTGTATAAATATCCTCGGGGGTGAATTGGCCGGAACGGCCAAGAGGGGGCAGACAGCCCCCTTTCTGTTTCTTCTGCCCAGCCGATCAGGGAATGATCTCGAACCTGTCCACATCGACCATGCCATGATCGGTGATCTTCAGATGCGGGATCACCGGCAGGGCCAGGAAGGCCAGTTGCAGGAAAGGCTCCTCCAGCACCACGCCCAGCGAGCGCGCAGCCGACCGCAGCGCGATCAGGTCATCGCGCACCGTCTCGAACGGGTTCAGGCTCATCAGCCCGGCCACTGGCAGGGCCAGTTCGGCCAGGATCCGCCCGCCCTCGGCCACGACAAACCCGCCCTCGATCTGGCCCAGGCGGTTGGCGGCCAGTGCCATGTCGTCATAGTCGGCCCCCACGACGGCGATGTTGTGATGGTCGTGGCAGACGGTCGAGGCGATGGCCCCGCGCTTCAGGCCGAAACCGCGGACGAATCCCGTCGCCCGGTTGCCGTTCACGCCGTGCCGTTCGATCACCGCGATGCGGATCAGGTCGCGCGACAGGTCGGGGCGCTTGTCGCCGTCCTGCGGGGCGATGTCGAAGGTCAGGTGTTCGGTGATGATCTTGCCGGGCAGGATGCCGATCACCGGCGTTTCCACCCGGTTGCCCCCGGCGCGGAAATCGGAGGCAGTCACCGGCCGCGCCTTGACCGAGTGGCGCGCCACTGGCGCGACCTGCCGACGCGCGGCGAAGGCCGCCGCCGTCACCTCGACCCCGCCGGCAAAGACTCGCGCGGCATGGCACCCCTCCAGCGAGTCGATCACCGCGATGTCCGCCCGCTTGCCCGGCGCGATCAACCCGCGGTCCTTCAACCCGAAGGCCTCGGCCGCCGAAAGGCTGGCGGCGCGATAGACGGCCAGCGGCTCGGCCCCCAGTCCGATGGCAGTGCGGATCATGTAGTCGAGATGCCCATGCTCGCCGATGTCCAGCGGGTTCCGGTCGTCGGTGCAAAAGCAGATATAGGGCGAAAACCGCTCGGTGATCAGCGGGGCAAGCGCGTGCAGGTCCTTGGACACCGACCCCTCGCGGATCAGCAGCCGCATCCCCTTGCGCAGCTTCTCCAAGCCTTCCTCGGCACTGGTCGCCTCATGCTCGGTGCGGATGCCGGCGGACAGATAGCCGTTCAGGTCGCGCCCGCGCAAAAGCGGTGCGTGGCCGTCGATGTGGCGCCCCTGCCAGGCGGCCAGCTTGTCCATGCAGCCCGCATCCTTCATCAACACGCCGGGATAGTTCATGAACTCGGCCAGCCCCAGGGTGCGCGGATGATCCCTCAGCGGGATCAGATCCGCCGCCGAAAGCCGCGCGCCGGTGGTTTCCATATGGGTGGACGGCACGCAGGACGACAGCTGCACCCGGATGTCCATCAGCGTGCAGTCCGAGGCGTCGAGGAAATAGCGGATGCCGGTCAGCCCGCAGACATTGGCAATCTCGTGCGGGTCGCAGATGGCGGTGGTCACGCCAAGCGGCGTCACGCAGCGGTCGAACTCGAACGGCGTGACCAGCGAGCTTTCGATGTGCAGATGCGTGTCGATGAAGCCCGGCACCAGCACCTGCCCCGACACGTCGATTTCCCGCCGGCCGGAATAGCGGTCGAAGACCCCCACGATCGTGTCGCCGCAGATCGCCACATCGGTTTCCACCAGATCGCCGGTGATCAGGTCGAAGACCCTGCCGCCCTTCAGCACCAGATCGGCGGGCACCAAGCCCCGCCCCTGGTCGATCCGCGCGTGAAGTTCTGACATGTCTGCCTCCGGGGTTTTCGCCAGTGAACCGCAGCGGCGAACGGGCGTCCAGCGCCGAATCTGCCTTGCCGCCGCGCCGGGGCCATGCTGAAAGACCCCATGTCGCAGGAAAGCGCGCCGCGCCTTTACAACCGCCCGCTGAAGGGCATCTCGCTGAAGGTCGGATCGGTCATCGCCTTCATCGTGATGTATGCGATGATCAAGGCGACCACGCAGACCGTTCCGCCGGGCGAGGCGACGTTTTTCCGGTCGTTCTTCGCGTTGCCGGTCATCGTCGCATGGCTGGCCACGAGGCGGGAACTGGGGTCGGGCCTGAAGGTGACGAACCCCTTCGGCCACCTCTGGCGCGGGGTGATGGGGACGGGGGCAATGGCCTCGGGCTTTGCGGGGCTGATCTGGCTGCCGCTGCCCGAGGTGACGGCGCTTGGCTATGCCGGGCCGCTGCTGACCGTGATCTTCGCCGCGATGTTCCTGGGTGAGGAGGTGCGGGCCTTTCGCCTGACCGCCGTGGCCCTGGGCCTTTGCGGCGTGCTGCTCGTGCTGTCGCCGCGGCTGACCATGTTGCAGGGCGGCGCGGGCCATGCGCAGGCCCTGGGCGCCACGATCGTGCTGACAGGCGCGGTGTTTTCCGCGCTGGCGCAGGTGACGGTGCGGCGGCTGGTGGCGACGGAAACCACATCCTCGATCGTCTTCTGGTTTTCCGTCACCGCGACCTGCCTGTCGCTGATCACGCTGCCCTTCGGCTGGGTGGTGCCGACGGGGGGCGAGGCGGTGCTGCTGGTCGGCGCGGGGCTTCTGGGCGGCGTGGGGCAGATCCTGCTGACATCCTCCTACCGCGAGGCGGATGCCTCGCTGGTGGCGCCCTTCGACTATTCCTCGATGTTGTTCGCGCTGCTTCTGGGCTGGTTCGTCTTTGGCGATGCCCCGACGCCGACCATGCTGGCGGGGGCGGCGCTGGTCATCGCGGCGGGGGTGGCGATCATCCTGCGCGAACGCCAGCTGGGCCTGGTGCAGGCACGGGCGCGCAAGTCGATGACGCCGCAGGGATGAAACCACGGGTTGACCCGCCGTTCGCTTGTCGGACAAAAAGACCGGCATGACACGACCGGATGCCGCATGACCCTGCCGCTGATCGCCCTTTTGCCCTTTGCGGGCGCGCTTCTGGCCGGGATGGCGGGGCGGCATGGGCGCAGCCTGCCGATGGCCGCCGCGCTGGCCTGCACGCTGGCCGGTCTTGCGCTGGTGCTGGGGCTGGCCCCGCGGGCGATGGCGGGGGCGGTCGAATGGCATCACCCGTGGATCCCCGCCCTGGGGCTGGACCTGTCCTTGCGGCTGGACGGGCTGGGCCTGTTGTTCGCGGTGCTGATCCTGGGCATCGGGGCGCTGATCCTGGTCTGGACGCGCTTCTATCTGGATGCGGCCGATCCGATGGGCCGCTTCATCTGCCAGATGATGCTGTTCCAGGGGGCGATGCTGGGAATCGTCCTGTCCGGCAACCTGCTGCTGCTGCTGGTGTTCTGGGAGATGACATCGCTCGCCTCCTTTCTGCTGATCGGCTTCTGGTCCGCGCGGGCCGAGGCGCGGGCGGGCGCGCGCATGGCGCTGGCCGTGACGGGCGGCGGCGGGCTGGCGCTGATCGCCGGGGCGCTGATCCTTGGCAATCTGGCCGGCACGTTCGAGATTGCGGGGATTCTGGCGCGCGCCGGGCAGATCCGGCAATCGCCGCTGTTCCTGCCGGCGATGGCGCTGGTCCTGGCCGGGGCCTTTGCGAAATCGGCGCAGGTGCCGCTGCATTTCTGGCTGCCGCGCGCGATGGCGGCACCGACGCCCGTTTCGGCCTATCTGCATTCGGCGACGATGGTGAAGGCGGGGCTGTTCCTGATGGCCCGGCTGTGGCCGCTGTTCGCGCCCGCGCCGGAATGGGTGGCGGTTGTCACCACCATCGGGCTGGCGACGATGCTGGTCGGGGCGGTCTCGGCGCTGTTCCAGCGCGACCTGAAGGCGCTGCTGGCCTGTTCCACCGTCTCGCAACTGGGGCTGATCGCGATGCTTCTGGGCATCGGCACCCCGGCTGCTGCTGCGGCGGCGGCGTTCCACATCCTGAACCATGCGACATTCAAGGCCGCGCTGTTCATGGCGGGGGGCATCGTCGAACACGCGACCCATAGCCGCGACATGGCGCTGCTGCGCGGCCTTGGCCGCGCGATGCCCGTGACCTTTGCGCTGACGGGACTTGCGGCCCTGTCGATGGCGGGGGTGCCGCCCTTGAACGGCTTTCTGTCGAAAGAGATGATGCTGACCCAGGTGATGGCCCTGCCGCCGCCGACCCTGACGGCGCTGGTCGCGCTGTCGGCGGCGCTGTCGGCGGCCTACAGCTTTCGGCTGGTCGGGGCGATCTTCCTTGGCCCGGCCCCCGCCGCGCTGCATCCGCATGACCCCGGCCCGGGCCTGTGGCTGCCGCCTGCGGTGCTGGCGGCGGCGGTGGTGCTGATCGGGCTGATGCCGATGACGCTGGCTGGCCCGCTGGTCGATGCCGCAGCCGGGGCGATGACGGGCGTTCCGGTCCATCTGCATCTGGCGCTGTGGCACGGGCCGGTTCCCGCATTGTGGCTGTCGGTCATGGCACTTGGGGCGGGGCTGGCCCTGTGGGGGCTGTGGCCGCGGCTGGCCAAAGGCTGGGCCGCGGCATCGCCGCCCGACGCATTCGTGCTGGCCAGCCGCGGGCTGGATCTGCTGGCCCGCGGCTGCCGGGCGATCAGCGGGGCGATCCACGACGGGCGGCTGTCGCTGGCGCTGTTTGCCGCGGTGGCGGCGGTCGGGGCGGCCTCGGCCTGGGCCTTTGCCACAGCGCCCCATGCGCCGGGCGGGCGGGCCATGCTGCCGGTGCCGCCGGCGGTGCTGATCGGCTGGACCTGCCTGATGATCGCGGCGGGCATGGTGGCGCTGCGCCATCGCGACCGGTTGCCGGCGCTGATCCTGACGGGGGTGGTCGGGCTGATGGTATCGGCCGCCTTCGCGCTGTTTTCCGCACCCGATCTGGCGCTGACCCAGATCACGGTCGAGGTGGTGACGGTGATCCTGATGCTGATGACCCTTTCGGTCCTGCCGCGCACCAGCCCGCCGGAAAGCCGCCCCTCGCGCCGCCTGCGCGATGCCGGTATCGCCGGGGCGGCGGGGGTGGGGATCGGCGCGCTGGCCTATGCGCTGATGCGGCGCGACTTTGCCTTTCCGCCGATTTCCGGCTTTCACCTGGCGCAGTCGTTGCCCGGCGCGGGGGGGACCAATGCGGTCAACACGATCATCGTCGATTTCCGCGGCTATGACACCTACGGCGAGATCACGGTGCTGGGCATCGCCGCGCTGGTGATCCTTGCCCTGGTCGAGACGTTGCGCGGCCACCGTCCCGCCATGCAGGCGCTGGCCCGCCTGCCGCTGCCCGCGCCCGCCGGCGACGCCAACCCGCTGATGCTGGTGACGGCCAGCCGGGTGCTGCTGCCGCTGGCGATGACGGTGGGCATCTACATCTATCTGCGCGGCCACAACCAGCCGGGCGGGGGCTTTGTCGCAGGGCTGATCTTTGCCATCGGCTTTGTCGCGCATTTCGTCGCCTCGGGCCTTGACTGGGCCGAGGCGCGGGTGCGCATGGGCGGGCAGGCGATGATCGCCGTCGGCCTGTTGATCGCCGGGGCGACGGGGATCGGTCCGCTCCTTGGCGGCAAGCCCTTCCTCACCTCGGGCTATGACCATTTCCACTGGCCCCTGGCGGGAGAGGTCGAGCTGGCCACCGCGGCCCTGTTCGACCTGGGGGTTTTCTTCGCCGTGCTGGGCGGGGTGATGCTGACCCTTGCCGCCATCGCCCGCCTGACCCGCGGCGCCGGAACGGGGGCCTAGATGGAGGCGCTTTTCGCAATCGCCATCGGCTGGCTGACCGCCTGCGGCCTGTACCTGATGCTGCGGATGCGCAGCTTTCCGGTGATGCTGGGGCTGACGCTGCTGTCCTATGCGGTGAACCTGTTCATCTTTGCCAGCGGCAGGCTGGTCCTGGACCATCCCGCCATCATCGGCGAAGGCGGCCCCCCCTATGCCGACCCGCTGCCGCAGGCCCTGGTCCTGACCGCCATCGTCATCTCCTTCGCGATGAGCGCGGTGATCGCCGTCATGGCCGTGGGCGCCTGGCTGGAAGGCGGCGATGACGGCGTCGACATGGAGAAGGGCGAATGAGCCCCTGGATCATCGCCCCCGTCCTGCTGCCGGCGCTGAGCGGCGCGCTGATCCTGCTGGCGCTGCGCAATTCGCTGGCCATGCAGCGGATGGCCTCGCTGGCGGCGACGGGGGGTCTGTGCCTGCTGGCCGCGGGGCTTTTGTCCGCAACCGCGCCCGAGGCGCCGCAGGTCTACCGGCTGGGCGACTGGCCACTGCCCTTCGGCATCGCGCTGATGCTGGACCCGCTGTCGGCGATGATGGTCGCGCTGACCGCCGGGCTGGCGCTGGTGGTGCTGATCCATGTGCTGGCGACGGGAACCGATCGGCGCGGGCGGCATTTCCACACGCTGTTCCAGTTCCAGCTGATGGGGCTGAACGGCGCCTATCTGACGGCGGATGCCTTCAACCTGTTCGTGTTCTTCGAGGTTCTGCTGATCGCGAGCTATGGGCTGCTGATCCATGGCGGCGGGCGCGACCGGCTGCGCGCGGGGGTGCAGTATGTGGCGGTAAACCTGTTCGGGTCTGCCCTGTTCCTGTTCGCGCTGGCCACGATCTACGCGGTGACGGGGACGCTGAACATGGCCGATCTGGCGGTCAAGGTCGCGGCGCTGCCGCCGGGGGATCATGCGCTGATCCGCGTGGCGGCGGTGATGATGCTGGCGGTCTTTGCGATCAAGGGCGCGCTGGTGCCGTTCCAGTTCTGGCTGCCGGTCGCCTATCCCAATGCGCCGGGCGCGGTGGCGGCGCTGTTTGCGGTGATGACCAAGGTGGGGGCCTATGCCTTTCTGCGCTGCGCCACGCTGATCTTTCCGCCGGGCGCGGCGCCCATCGGCGGGCTGACGGGCGATCTGGTCCTGCCTGCGGCACTGGTCACGCTGGCGGTCGGTTCCATCGGTGTGCTGGGCGCGAAGAATGCGATGCGGCAGGCTGCCTTTGCGGCCATCGCCTCGATGGGCACGGTCTTTGCGGCGCTGTCGGTCTTTACCCCGCAGGGAACAGCGGCGGGGCTGTTCTACATGGTCCATTCGACGCTTGCGACCGCCGCGCTGTTCCTGATCGCCGATCAGGCGCGGGGCGGGCAGGCGCGGGACGGGCAGGCGCCGGGCGGACACGCGGCCGCCCTGTTCATGGCGGCGGCCGTCGCGATGGCGGGGCTGCCGCCCCTGTCGGGTTTTCCGGGCAAGCTGATGGTGCTGCAATCGCTGCCGCCCGGTGCGTGGTGGGTGGTGCTGGGCGGAACCTTCCTGATGCTGCTCGGCTTTGCCCGGCAGGGCAGCGACAGCTTCTGGAAGGCCCCCGCCGGTGCGCCTGCCCCCACACGGGCGCTGCTGGCCCCCGCCCTGCTGATCGGGGCGCTGGCCGCCCTGACGCTGGGTGCCGGAAAGGTCATCGACTGGCTGATCCCGGTGGCCCGGGCATTGCACGCCCCCGCGGCCTATATCGCCGCCAACCAGTTGCCGGGGGCCGGATGAAGCGGTTGATCCCCCATCCGGTGCTGAGCCTGGCGCTGTTCCTGCTGTGGCTGCTGCTGGTCAACGGCCTTGCGCCGGGCAGCCTGCTGATGGCGGGCCTGCTTGCGCTGGTCCTGCCGCATCTGGCCGGGCGGTGGTGGCCCAACCCCGCGCCGGTGCGCCATCTGCCGCTGCTGGCGGCCTATGTGGTGCTGGTGCTGCGCGACATCGTGGTCGCGAATATCCAGGTGGCGCGCATCATCCTGTTCATGCCGCGCGACCGCATCCGTTCGGCCTGGATCGCCGTTCCGGTCGATCTGCGCAGCGCCGAGGCGATCACCCTTCTGGCCGGCACGATCACCATGACGCCGGGCACCGTCACCGCCGACATGACCGCGGACGGCCGCGTGCTGCTGATCCATTCCCTGCACGCGCCCGACCCCGATGCGGTGCGCGACGAGATCAAGTCCCGATACGAGGCCCGGCTGAAAAGGATATTCGACGAATGATCGCCTGTGCCACCGCTTTCGCGATGATCTGCTTTGCCCTTGCCGCCGCGATGAACCTGTGGCGGCTGGTCACGGCGCCCGGCGTGCCGGACAAGGTTCTGGCGCTGGACACGATGGTGATCGACGTGATCGCGCTGATCGTGCTTTACGGCATCGCCACCGGACGTGGCGTGAATTTCGAGGCGGCGATGCTGTTCGCCATGACCGGCTTTGTCGGCACGGTCGCCTTCTGCCGGTTCCTGTTGCGCGGAAAGGTGATCGAATGATCCTGGCCGATATCCTGATCACGGCGCTGCTGGTCGTCGGGGGGCTGTTCGGCCTGCTGGGCAGCTATGGCCTGCTGCGCCTGCGCGACACGATGCAGCGGCTTCATGCGCCGACCAAGGCCACGACCGTCGGGTTGGGCGCGACGCTGATCGCCTCGATGCTGAACGCCGCCGTCATGGGCCGGTTTTCGTGGCAGGAACTGATCGTCACCCTTTTCCTGCTGCTGACCGCGCCGATCACCGCCAATTTCATCGCCAAGGCACAGATCCACCTGGCCCGCCCCGACCTTCCGCCCTCGGGCCAGCGGCCCTGGGCCACGCTGGACCGCGAGGGGTGATCACGCCCGGCCGGCCGTCGCCGACAGGCCCAGCGGGTCGATGCCGATCCGGCGCAACGCGCCTGTCCACTTTCCGCCGTCATCGGGGGAAAACACCAGATCCGCCGGCGCCTCGGCCGTCAGCCAGTCGTTGCGCAGGATCTCGGCCTCAAGCTGCCCCGGCCCCCAGCCCGAATAGCCAAGCGCCAGAAGCGCGGTCCCCGGCCCCTGCCCCTGGGCCAGCGCCTCCAGGATGTCGAGCGTGGCGGTCATCGCGAATCCGCCGTCGATCCGCATCGTGGCCGGGCTGCCGCTGTAATCGACCGAATGCAGGACAAAGCCGCGACCCCGTTCGACCGGGCCGCCGAAATGCACGCGGATGTCGCGCCCGGCCGGGGCGCGCGGAATCTCCAGCTGGTCCAGCAGGCCCGAAAAGCTGACATCCGGCACCGGCTTGTTGATGATCAGGCCCATGGCGCCTTCGTCCGAATGGGCGCAGATCAGGATCACGCTGCGTTCAAAGCGCGGGTCGCCCATGCCGGGCATCGCCACCAGAAGCTTGCCGCCAAGGTCCATCTTTCCCCCTTTTTCCCCTGTCAAAGATGTGCGCTGGCGGCGCGCGCCTCAACCCCCAATCGCGTCGCGCGCGGCGCTTCGCCGGAAAGTGATTTCCATCCGCGCCGGGGCTGCCTATCTTCGCGGCCATGATCCGCGCCCTTGTTCTTGCCCTGTCGCTGGCCCCGCCCGCCCTTGCCGCCACCCAGGACGAGGTGCTTCAGGCCACGGTCCTGCCCGGATGGCAGGCGCAGGACGGATCGCGCATGGCGGCGCTGCGCCTGAAGCTGGCCCCCGCATGGAAGACCTACTGGCGGGCACCGGGGGATGCGGGCATTCCGCCCAGCTTTGACTGGTCGGGGTCGGAAAACCTGGGATCGGTCCGCTATCTGTGGCCGCGGCCCGTGGTGTTCCATACCAACGGGATGCAGACCATCGGCTATCACGACGAACTGGTCCTGCCGCTTCAGATCACGCCGCGCGATCCGTCGCAGCCCGTGGTGCTGCGCGGGCGGGTGGATCTGGGGATCTGCAACGAGATCTGTATGCCCGCCTCGCTTGAGGTTCAGGCCCGGCTGGAAGGCGCGGGTGCCCCCGATGCGGCGATCCGCGGCGCCCTTGCCGCCCGGCCCTCGACCGCGCGCGAGGCCGGGCTCTCGGCCATCGCCTGCTCGGTCTCGCCCTCGGCCAACGGGCTGCGCATCACGGCGCAGATGGCGATGCCCCGCCTTGGCGGCGATGAAACCGTGGTCTTCGAGGCCGGGCCGGATATCTGGGTGGACGAGGCGCAGACCACCCGCACTGGCGGTCATCTGGTCGCTGAGGCCGATATGGTCGCCGACAGCCGCGCGCCCTTTGCGCTCGACCGTTCGAACCTGGTCGTGACGGTGATCGCCCCGGATCGCGCGGTGGAAATCAGGGGCTGTCCGGCGCCCTGATCGCGCCCCGCCCCGGCCCGGAACTTTTTTCGCCGCACGCCAAGGATTGCCCCCGCATCCGCGTCCAACCTATCGTCATGCTGATGGATACGCCGGACGAAACCCTTGCCTCTGCCGCCGCCGCGGGCGACCGCGCGGCCTTTGGCCTTTTGCTGGAACGCCATTACGACCGCCTGCATGGCCTGTGCTGGCGGCTGACCGGCAGCCGGGCCGAGGCCGAGGATCTGGCGCAGGACATCTGCGCCGCCCTGCCCGCCCGGCTGTCGGGCTGGCGGGGCGAGGCGCGGTTCGCCACCTGGCTTTACCGTGTGGCGGTGAATGCCGCCCATGACCGTCGCCGGCGGCAGGCGACGCGGGCCCGGGCGGCGGCGGGCTGGGGCGATTGGGAAATCGCCCGGCAGGAGGCCATGGCCGAGGATCGCGCCCGCGGCGACTGGCTTTCCGCGGCGATGACCCGCCTTTCGCCAGACCTGCGCGACACCGTGGCGCTGGTTCTGGGCGAGGAGCTGACCCAGGCAGAGGCCGCCGTGGTTCTGGGACTGTCCGAGGGAACGGTCGCCTGGCGTATGGCGCAGGTGAAGAAGCGGCTGCGCGCCATGGCCGAGGAGGAGGCGAGATGACCGACGACGATCTTGACGCCCTGCGCGCCGCGCTGAAATCCTCTCCCCTGGCCGATCCCGCGGCGAAATCGCGGGCGATGATGCAGGCGATGGAAAATTTCGACCGCCGCCAAGGAACGGCGGACAGCATCCGTCCCAGTCAGGACCGCCCGCGTCGGGCGGCTTTGCTGACGGGAGTTCTTCAGATGCTGAAATCCGTTTCCTCGCGCCCCGTGCTGGCCGGCACCGCCTCGGCGGCGGCGCTTTGTCTGGGGCTGGTGGCGGTGCTGCCGCAATGGCAGGGTCCGCTTTCCGCCCCGCAGGGTCCGCTGTCGCAACCGCTGGCACCCGACAGACTGTCAGAGTTGGGCAAAGCCCTGGGGGGCGCCGTTGCGGATATGCAGGCCGGATTGCCGCCCCCCGCGCAGACGGTGCCTTTGGCCAGTCCCGAAGGCGCGGCAGGTGCGGCTTCGGGACAGAAGACGGAAATCGCGCAGGATGACGGTCTGACCGGTGCCGCGGCCCCACCTGCCGCGCGCAAGGCCGCGCCCGCGACCGCGGCGCCACCCGCCCCTGCGCCAGCCGCCGAATCCTATGCCGAGCCGATGATGGAACCCGAAGTCGTCATGATCCAGCCGCAGCCGGAGACAGAGGCGTTTGCCAATGCCGATGCCAGCCCGGTGAAGATCACCGCCGAGGAACCCGTCTCGACCTTTTCCATCGACGTCGATACCGCCTCTTATGCGGTGGTGCGCTCTTCCCTGAACGCCGGTATCCTTCCCGACCCCGATCAGGTCCGGGTCGAGGAGATGGTGAACTACTTTCCCTATTCCTATCCCGCACCCGAGGCGGGTCAGGTGTTCCGCCCCACGATCACCGTGATGCCGACGCCGTGGAATGCGGGAACGCGGCTGGTGCATGTCGCCATACAGGGCGCCCTGCCCGAGGTTGCGGCCCGGCCGCCGCTGAACCTCGTGTTCCTGATCGACACGTCGGGGTCGATGCAGGATGCCAACAAGCTTCCCTTGCTGAAACAGTCGCTGGCGCTGATGCTGCCCGACCTGCGGCCCGAGGATCGGGTGGCTATCGTCGCCTATGCCGGATCGGCGGGCGAGGTTCTGCCCCCCACCCCGGCCAGCGACCGCGCCGCGATCATGGCCGCGCTGGACCGGCTGGATGCGGGCGGGTCGACCGCCGGGGCCGAAGGGATCGCACTGGCCTATCAGGTCGCGCGCGGCATGGCCCGCGACGGCGCCATCGGGCGGGTGCTGCTGGCGACGGACGGCGATTTCAACATAGGGATCGACGATCCCGAAAAGCTGAAGGATTTCATCGCCGCACAGCGCAGCTCGGGCATCTATCTTTCCGTCCTGGGCTTTGGCCGCGGCAATCTGGACGATGCAACCATGCAGGCGCTGGCGCAGAACGGCAACGGCACGGCCAGCTATATCGATACGCTGGGCGAGGCGCGCAAGGTTCTGGTCGACCAGATGTCCGGCGCGCTGTTTCCCATCGCCGACGACGTGAAGATCCAGATCGAATGGAATCCGGCGACGGTCGCGGAATACCGGCTGATCGGCTATGAAACCCGTGCCCTGCGGCGCGAGGATTTCAACAACGACAAGGTCGATGCCGGCGAGATCGGCGCGGGCACGGCGGTGACGGCGATCTACGAGGTCACGGCGCCGGGCAGCCCTGCGCTGCTGAACGACCCGCTGCGCTATGCGCGGGGCGATGCGGCAGCGACCGATGCGGGGGAACTGGGCCTCTTGCGCCTGCGCTGGAAGGCGCCGGGGACAAAGACCTCGGTATTGCGCGAACAGCCGATCCCGCAAGAGACCGCCGCCGCCCCGGACGCGGTGCGCTTTGGCGTCGCCATAGCAGGCTTTGGCCAGTTGCTGCGCCATTCGGTCTATCTGGGCGACTGGGGCTGGGATCAGGCCATCGCACTGGCATCGGGCGCGAAAGGCGACGATCCCTTCGGCTATCGGGCCGAGGCGGTGGGGCTGATGCGGCTGGCGCAGGCGCTGAGCCGATAAGCCATGCGGCCCGCGGCCAATGTCGCAGTGGGGGTTTCACACCCCCACACCCCCGTGGGATATTTGTATCCAGAAAGAGGGGGGAAGACGGATGGAGCCCGACTCGCACCTGACCACGCATGAGGTGACGAACCAGCCGCCCCTTCGGGGGGATGTGGACCTTTGGGCGAACGATCCGGTCCTGCGCGATGCGATCCGCCGGGCCGGCGGGCAGGCCGGGCCGCTGGCCGATTATGGCGCGGCGCTTGGCCGGGCCGAAGCGCGCGAGGCCGCCCGCGAGGCCAACCGCCTTGCGCCGGAACTGCGGCAGTTCGACCGGGGTGGCCGACGCCTGGACGAGGTGCATTTTCACCCCGCCTGGCACCGCTTCATGTCCGCCAGCCTGGGCGCGGGCTATTCCGCCATCGCCTGGGAGGCGGCGCCGGGCGGACATGCGTCACATGCCGCGATGGTCTATCTGGCCAGCCAGGTGGAGCCGGGACATTGCTGCCCGCTGACCATGACCTATGCCGCCGTCCCGGTTCTGGCGGCGCAGGGGGGATCAGGGGGGATGGGGGACTGGCGGGCAAGGGCCCTGTCGCGCGCCTATGACCCCTCGGTCGCGCCCATGGCGGCCAAGGCAGGCGTGACCATCGGCATGGCCATGACCGAAAAGCAGGGCGGGTCCGACGTGCGCGCCAACACCACGCGGGCGATGCGCGACGGGGGCGACTGGCGGTTGCGGGGCCACAAGTGGTTCTGTTCCGCCCCCATGTCGGACGCCTTTCTGACGCTGGCGCAGGCGCCCGGCGGGCCGACCTGCTTTCTGGTGCCCCGCTGGCTGGAGGGCGCGCGCAACCCGATCCGCCTGATGCGGCTGAAGGACAAGCTGGGCAACCGCGCAAATGCCTCGGCCGAAATCGAATACGAGGATGCGCTGGCCCTTCAGCTGGGCGACGAGGGCGACGGCATCCGCACCATCCTGGGCATGGTCCATCACACCCGGCTGGATACGGCCATGGCGCCCGCGGGGCTGATGAAGGCCGCGCTGGACGAGGCGCTGCACTGGACGCGCCACCGCAGCGCCTTTCAGCGGCGGCTGATCGACCAGCCGCTGATGCGCGCGGTCCTGGCCGATCTGGTGCTGGACTGGATCGGCGCGCTGACCCTGGGTCTGCGGGTGGCCCAGTCCTTCGATTCGCAGGACGAGGCCGGGCGGGCCTTTGCCCGGATCGGCGTCGCGCTGGCCAAGTTCCTGTCGAACAAGCGCTGTCCCGTGGTCGTGGCCGAGGCGATGGAGGTGCTGGGCGGCATGGGCTATGTCGAGGAGACGCCGCTGACGCTGCTTTACCGTGAAGCGCCGCTGAACGGCATATGGGAAGGGTCGGGAAACGTCATCTGCCTCGACATCCTGCGCACTCTGGGGCGCGACCCTGCCGCCGCGGCCGCGCTGCGCGACGAGATCGCGGCGGCCAAGGGCGCGGATCGCCGTTTCGACGCGGCATTGGCGGCGCATCTGTCGCGCTGGCCCGCACTGCCGGCCGAGGGCGAGGCCCGCTGGTTCGCGGAAAGGACGGCGCTGCTGCTGACGGCCTCGGTCCTGTTGCGGCGGGCGGCGGCGGCGGTGGCCGATGCCTTTGTCGCGACCCGGCTGGACGAAGGCGGCCACCTGCCCGGCGCGATAGCGGCCGACCGCATCGACACCGGCAGCCTGCTGGCGCTTTTGCCCGGCTAGGCGCCCGCCAACCCGTTGCGAATCGTTCTCTCGTTGAAATGTCGCCAGCGATCTGCCACTTCGCACCCTCGCGCCGCGGGCAGGGGAAGGATGATGACCGGGACCGAAAAGATCGCTGCGGGCAGCATCCTTGTCGGGGTGCTGGTGCTGGGGCTGAAGGCGCTGGCCTGGTGGATCACCGGCTCGGTCGCGCTTTTGTCCGATGCGCTGGAAAGCACCGTGAACGTCGCGACGGCCATAGCCGCGCTGATCGCGATCCGCATCGCCGCGCGCCCGGCGGACCATGGCCACCCCTATGGCCACCACAAGGCGGAATTCTTCAGCGCCGTGCTGGAAGGGGTGATGATTATCGTCGCTGCCCTGCTGATCCTGCGCGAAGCCTGGCACGGCTTTCAGTCGCCGCGGATGCTGGATGCCCCCGCGGCGGGCCTGATGATCAACGGACTGGCCAGCCTGTTGAACGCGGGCTGGGCGACACTTCTGATCACGCAGGGCCGCAAGCAGAAATCCCCCGCGCTGGAGGCGGACGGCCATCATCTGATGACCGATGTGGTCTCCTCGATCGGTGTCATTCTGGGGATCGGGCTGGCCGTCCTGACTGACTGGCCGGTGCTGGACCCCTTGCTGGCCGGTCTGGTCGCGCTGAACATCCTGTGGCAGGGGTGGAAGGTCACGGCACGCTCGCTGTCCGGTCTGATGGACGAGGCGGTCGACGAACAGACGCTGAAAGACATCCGCAACACGATTTCCGATGCCGCTGTCGGCGCGATCGAGGCGCACGACCTGCGCACCCGCCATGCGGGCGCGATCACCTTTGTCGATTTTCACCTTGTCGTCGACGGCCAGACCACCGTTGCCGATGCGCATGACATCTGCGACCGGATCGAACAGGCGCTGAAGGCCAGATTGTCCGGTGGGCAGATCACCATCCATGTGGAGCCGGAAAACAAGGCGAAACATTCGGGCGTGCTGGTGCTGTAGCCCCCGGCAGGCGCCGGACATGCAAAGGCCCGGCAAACAGGGTGCCGGGCCTTGCCGTCCCATTCATGGGGACGGGGGGATCAGGTGTTCAGCGTCTCGCCCTTGCCCTCGATCACCGGGGTCTGCCCGGTGCGGGCGATTTCGATCCGGCGGGGCTTCAGCGCCTCGGGGGTTTCGCGCACCAGGTCGATGTGCAGCATCCCGTTCTCATGCGTGGCGCCGGTCACGCGGACATGATCGGCCAAGGCAAAGCGGCGCTCGAACGCGCGAGTCGCGATGCCGCGATGCAGGAAGGTGCGCTCACCCTCCTCGGCGGTCTTGCGGGCGGAAACCAGAAGTGCGCCGTCCTTCACCTCCACCCCCAGTTCCTCGGGCGAGAAACCGGCGACCGCGATCGAGATGCGATAGGCGTCATCGGCGGTCTTTTCGATGTTGTAGGGCGGATAGGTCGGCTGCGGCACGTCGGTCGTCAGCACGCGGTCCATAAGATCGGCGATGCGGTCGAAACCGACGGTGGCGCGGTAAAGCGGTGCGAAGTCAAGGCTGCGCATGTTCATCCTCCAGCGAGCGATGGTCCAGATGCCCGCCCCCTGCGGGGCCAGGCGGTTCATGCCCCGGCCCGTTCCAGGCACCGGGGACGAATTTCATCTGGGAAGCGGTCGCGCGGGATTCAAGGGGTAGTGCCGGTCTCGACCGCCGATGGGGCGGAGACGAATTTCGCGCCCCCCGTCATCGACCGCACGCCCGGCTTGCGAAAGCCGTTGCGCGCCGAACTCATCTCGGCCATCAGTCGCGCCAGCGGATCGGCCAGCGGCGTGCCAAGGGCGACGGCCTGCCCGTCGACCTGCGCCTTGGCCGAAACGACCGAGACGATCTGCGCCCCTTCCGGCGTCATGGTGAAGACCGGCGCGCCGGACGATCCGAACTCCACACTGCAGGACATGACCAGAACGCCGCCGCGGCGATCCAGCACATCGCAGGATTGTTGCAGGGACGGCGCCTCGGACCTGTCCATCGCGTAAGAGACGATGGCGACATGATCGCCCTGCTGCGGGGCCGGGGCCGTGGCAAAGGGGTGCAGCGACGGCAGGCGGATCGGTTGATCCAGTTCCAGCAGGGCAAGGTCCAGCGAGACGCGGCCCAGATCGTCGGTGCCCGCATAGACGTAATCGGGGTGGACGACACCCCGCTTTACATGGCGATAGGCCGCGGCCCGGCCATCGCGCCATCCGGCCAGAAACTCGATGGTCGTCGCGTCGATCCGCGCGCCCGTCTCCTTGTCGAACAGGCAATGGGCGGCGGTCAGCACCAGATCGGGGGCAATCAGCGCCCCGGTGCAAAAGCCGCGATTGCCAAGGTTCAGCCGTCCGACTGCATCCCAGCCCCGCGCCTCGTCCGCGGTTTTCAGCGCGACCAGCGGGCTTGCGGGCTGCGCCATCGCGGGCGGCGGCGTCAGGCTGGCGGCGATCGTCGCGGCAAGGGCAAGGCGGCGCAAGGAAATCTCCGTTGGCGGAACGGCCTTGGGGATAGGCAGGCAATCCGGCCGATTTATGGCATATTGTCGGAACCTTTCCGCGATGCAACACAACCTTGCACCGTTGCGGCATCGGTCAGGGCCGGTGGCACCGGCCCGCCCGTCGCCCAGTCCAGCAATTCGACCGTATGGACCACCGGAATGGCGGTGCCCGACCCGATCTGCATCATGCAGCCGATGTTTCCGGCGGCAATGACCTGCGGGGCCTTCGCCTCCAGCGTGGCGACCTTGCGCGCCTTCAGCTGCGCCGAAATCGCGGGTTGCAGCAGGTTGTAGGTCCCGGCCGATCCGCAGCACAGATGGCTGTCGGCGGGTTCCACCACCTGAAACCCGGCGCGGCGCAGCAGATCCTTGGGCGCGGTTTTCACCTGCTGGCCGTGTTGCAGCGAACAGGCGGCGTGATAGGCGACGCGCAGGTTCTGCGGCGCGCCCTCGGGCAGGCCGATGCGGGTGACAAGCTCGCTGATGTCGGCCGCCATCGCCGCGACCTCGGCCGCCTCGGCGGCCAGAGGGCTGTGGCGGAACATGTGCCCATAATCCTTGACTGTGGTGCCGCAGCCGCTGGTGTTGATGACCAGCGCATCCAGCCCCCCCGCCCGCTTTTCCGCCATCACCGAGCGGATGGCGGCGGCGGCGGCGGTATGGGACAGATCCTCTTTCCCCATGTGATGCGTCAGCGCCCCGCAACAGCCCAGGCCCCGCGGCACCACCACCTCGCACCCCAGCCGCCGCAGCAGGCGGATGGTGGCATCGTTGATGTCGGTGTTCAGCGCCTTTTGCGCACACCCCGTCAGCAGCGCTACCCGCAGGCGGCGCTCACCCACGGCGGGAAATACCTGCGGATCGTCGTTGCGCGACACCGGCGGAATGCGGCGCGGCGCCATGTCCAGCATCGCCCGCAGCCGTGCATCCGGCAGGAACCGCGCGAAAGGGCGCATCGCCCGCGCCCCCAGCAGCGCCAGCCGGAACCGCCCCGGATAGGGCAGCACGCGGGCCAGCACCGCCCGCAAGGCGCGGTCTACGACCGGGCGGCGATAGGTCCGCTCCACATGCGCGCGGGCGTGGTCGATCAGGTGCATGTAATGCACGCCACTGGGGCAGGTGGTCATGCAGGACAGACAGGACAGGCAGCGGTCCAGATGTTTCACCGTCCGCGCGTCGGCCGGGCGGCCGGATTCCAGCATGTCCTTGATCAGGTAGATCCGCCCCCGCGGGCTGTCCAACTCATCGCCCAGCACCTGATAGGTCGGGCAGGTCGCGGTGCAGAATCCGCAATGCACGCAGGATCGCAGGATCTTGTTGACCGTGGCCGTGCCGGGGTCGCGCAGCTGTTCGGGGGTGAAGTTCGTCTGCATCTCAATCCCCCATCAGACCGGTATTCAGGATGCCGCGCGGATCGAATTTCGCCCGCAGTCCCCGCGACAGGGCGGCCACCGGGGCCGTTTCGGGTTGAAACGCCGGAATGCCGCCCCCTGTGCCCCGCACCCGCGTCGCATGGCCCGCAAACGGCGCGATCCGGGCACGTAGGTCCGTGCCCGGTTCCACCAGCAGCCAGACCAGCCCCCCGCCCCAGTCGTAAAGCGCAGCCCCTGCCCCCGCCCGCGCCACGATGCCGGGCGCATCGGATGGCTTGGCCGACACCCGCCAGACATCGCCCTCACGCCCGTGAAACGCCGCCACATCGCGGATCGCGGGCCAGGGATCATCCTCCACCCGCTCAGCCCCGCCAAAGGGCGCCAGAACCGCCGCCAACCGGTCGGCGCGATAGGCGACGGAGTCCGCAAACCCCTCGATCCGCAGGAACGTCCCCTGCCCCGGCCAATGCGCGGCCCCGGTCACGTCGAACGGCCCGCCCAGGGCCGCCGCCATCGCCGCCACCGCGCGCCCGTCCTCCAGCCCGCGCAGGGCCAGCGTCGCCGCCACCTCAGGCACCGGCAACACGCGAAAGGCCACCTCGGTCAGCACGCCCAAGGTGCCATGACTGCCCGCCATCAGCTTGACCAGATCATAGCCGGTGACGTTCTTCATCACCCGCCCGCCGTTCTTGACGACCATGCCCGAGCCGTCCACGAACCGCACCCCCAGCAGGCTGTCGCGGCAGGCCCCCGCCTGCACCCGCCGCGGCCCCGAGGCATTGGCCGCCACCACGCCGCCCAGGGTCGAGGCCCCCGCGCGGCCCAGCAGCCCGCGCAGGTCCGGCACCTCAAAGGCCAGCCGCTGCCCCTCGGCCGCCAGCGCCGTCTCTATCTCGGCCAAGGGCGTGCCCGCCCCCGCGACCAGCGTCAGCGCCCCGGGTTCATACATCAAAATCCCCGCCAGCCCGCCGGTTTCCAGCATCTCACCCGAAACGTCGCCGATCCCGCGCGTGCCGCCACCGACAATCCGCAAAGGCCCATTGGCCCCCCGGATCATCTCGGCCAACTCGGCCTCGCTTGCGGGCTTCATGCTCCTGTTCATCCTCTTTGCATAGATATCCTCGGGGGTCCGGGGGCAGACAGCCCCCGGGCGTTCAACCGGCACGCCGCCCGGCGGTCAGATCCAGCGGAAACACCTTGGCGGCGTTCAGCAGCCAGCCGGGATCGAACACATCCTTGACCCGCATCTGCGCCTCCATGTCGTCGGGGGCGAACTGCACCGCCATCAGGTCGCGTTTTTCCACGCCCACGCCATGCTCGCCGGTCAGACAGCCGCCGACCTGAACGCACAGCTTCAGGATCTCGGCCCCCATCCGCTCGCACAACTCCAGATCGCCGGGCTTGTTGGCGTCGAACAGGATCAAGGGGTGCATGTTGCCGTCGCCCGCGTGGAACACATTGCCGACCCGCAGCCCGTATTCGTCGCTCAGCTCGCCAATGCGGCGCAGCACGAGGGGCAGCGAGGACACCGGGATCGTTCCGTCCAGACACATGTAGTCGCCGATCTGCCCCATGGCGCCAAAGGCCGACTTCCGGCCCAGCCAGATGCGGCGGGATTCCTCCTCGGACCGGCTTTCGCGCAATTCCACAGGGTTGTGGCGCAGGGCGATTTCCTTGATCCGCGCCAGTTGGTCGTCGATCTCTGCCGGGCTGCCCTCGACCTCGACGATCAGCAGCGCCTCGCAGTCGGGGTATCCGGCATGGGCGAAATCCTCGGTCGCGCGGATGCAGGGGCGGTCCATGAACTCGATGGCGACGGGCAGCACCCCGGCGCGGATGATGTCGGACACGCATTCGCCCGCCACCTCGTTCCCGTCGAACCCCATCAGGATCGGGCGCGCGCCCTCGGGCTTTGGCAGGATGCGCAAGGTCGCCTCGGTCACGACGCCCAATTGCCCTTCCGACCCGCAAACCACCCCCAGCAGGTCCAGGCCCCCGGCATCCATATGCGCGCCGCCCAGTTCCACCACCTGACCGTCCATCGTCACCAGCGTGACCCCCAGCAGGTTGTTGGTCGTCACCCCGTATTTCAGGCAATGCGCCCCGCCCGAGTTCATGCCGACATTCCCCGCAATGGCACAGGCCAGCTGGCTGGACGGATCGGGGGCGTAAAAGAATCCGTCGCCCTCGATGGCGCCGGTCACCGACAGGTTCGTCCGCCCCGCCTGCACCCGGATGAAGCGGTTGGGGTAGTCGACCTCCAGCACCGCATTCATCCGCGCGACGCCAAGGATCACGCTGTCGGCGGTCGGCAAGGCCCCCCCGGCCAGCGAGGTGCCGGACCCGCGCGGCACCACCGGCACGCCTTCCGCCGACAGGTATCGCAGCACCGCCGCCACCTGATCCGTCGTGCGGGGCAGGGCGGCAGCCAAGGGCGGGCAGCGATAGGCGGTCAGCGCATCGCATTCATAGGCCCGCGTTTCCGCCGGGTCGGAAATCACCGCGTCATCGGGCAGGATCGCCCGCAGCCCCGCGACGATGCGGTCCTTGCGCGACAGGATCGCGGCATCGGGCGGTGGCATTAGCATCGCTTCCTCCCCGGTATAATTGGTAAGAAAATATAACCACATTCCGCCGCTGGCAAGCGCCAAGCGGTCGGGCTAGGATTTGCGCCATGTCCTTTGCCCTGCCCGCCCAGCTGTCCGCCGCCGATCTTGCCGCCGCCGCCTTCTGCGTGGCCTGCTGGCTGGTCATCGGCCATCTGACCGAACATCCGCCGAAATCCCGCCCCTCGGTTTCGGTGCTGATGGCGCATTACCGGCGGGAATGGCTGCGCCAGTTCGTGACCCGCAGCCCGCGGATCATGGATGCGGCCTTCATGGCCTCGCACCGGCAGGCGACGGCCTTCCTGGCCTCGGCCAGCATGATCGCCATCGGCGGCGGCCTGGCGATGATCCGCAATGCGCCCCAGATCGAAGACCTCGCCTCGGGCCTGTCGCCGCTGGCCGGCGCGCCGCTGATCGAGGCCAAGATGGTGCTGCCGGTGATCTTTCTGGCCAATGCTCTGCTGAAATTCATCTGGTCGCACCGACTGTTCGGCTATTGCGAGATCCTGATGGGCTCGGTCCCGAACGATCCGGCCGATCCGATCGCCTTTCACCGTGCGGCGCAGGCGGCGGCGATCAACGTCACCGCGGCGAAAAGCTTCAACCGCGGGCTGCGGTCGATCCACTTCGCGCTCGGCTCGCTGGGCTGGCTGCTGGGGCCATGGGGGATGGTCGTCACCAGCATCATCACCACCGCCACGCTGGCGCGGCGGGAATTCGCCTCGGCCTCGCGCCGGATCCTGCTGGACCAGAAGCACCATTGAAAAGCCGCGGCCCAAGGGGACCGCGGCGTGTATGATGCCTTCGCCGTCTCAGGCCGCGCGCTTGCGGCGCAGCGCGGCCAGACCGCCCAGGCCCGCCGCCAGCAGCAGTCCCGCCGCCGGAACCGGCACCGCGGCCGCCGGGGTGTATTCCACCAGCACTCCGTAAGAGCCATAGCCGTTGTAGATGTCGTTCCACGCATCGCCCGACCACCAGCCATGCACGAAATCCTCGTCGCCCGAGTTGTTCGGCTCGCCCGGTGCCCAGTTGGCATAGGTCATCGCGACCGGACCGCCCGGCTCTGTCACCCACTGCCAGTCGCCTTCGACCGCCGCATCCGAACCGCCCAGCCAGAGGGTGGAGGTGATGCCGAGCGAATCCATGAACGCCTGTTCGTCGGCGGTGTTCACCGTCGCCAGATAGCCGGTCATGCCATCATAGGTCTGCGAGGCCGCATAGGCCGCCGCGTCATATCAGGACGAAAAGGTCGTGGCGGCGATCACCTCATACCAGTGATCATTGCCGCCCGAGGCGGCTGTCCATTGGACAGGCGCGGCCTGTGCGCCGCACGCAACCCCGGACAGGGCCAGAGCAGCGCAGAACCTGAAACTCTTTTTCATGACATTACTCTCTTTTCCGCCCCGCGACCGACCCAGACGGTGCCAGCACCTTGGATTGATCCGGCAAGACAGCAGGGTAAAGCCATGATTGCGGCAACTATGCGACCCGGCGGCTGCCCCGGCGCCCCTCGATCAGCCAGGCCGCCACCGCCAGAGCCGCCGCCAGCAGCAGGTAAAGCCAGCCCGGCAACAGGGCCGCGATGCTGACATCCTGCGTCACATAGGCTCCGCGCGGGGTGATGCCCAGCCAGCCGCGCCCCGCAGCGGGGCGGCCTTCGCGCACGGTGCGGATGTCAGGGGCGCCCTCCTCGGCCCGCAGGCTGCCGCCGTTGGTGGCGGCAAGGATCGGCGCCAGATGGGCGGGGGTTGCGATGGTCTCTGCGAACTCTTTCGGGGCCTGCGGGCCGACGGCCACCACGCGGGTCAGCTTGCCCTGCTCCAGCCGGTAAAGCCCGATGCTCGGCGCCTGCCAGTCGGCCTGCCATTTGCCCGGATCGCCCTGCACCAGATCCAGCGCGGTCGTGGTGCCGTCGGGCGCGGTGATCGTGACCGGGCCGGGGGGGTCTTCGGCCACGGTGCGGCGGGTAATGGTCAGCACCTGGCCCTTGACGGTGGCGGTCAGCGATTCCTCTTCCAGCTCGGGTTCCTTCAGCATCCAGTGCGCCAGCCGGCGCAGCAGTTCCAGTTGCGGCCCGCCGCCCTCGAACCCGCGGCCCCAGAGCCAGGCCTGGTCCGAGGCCAGCACCGCCACCCGCCCCTCGCCCACGCGGTCCAGCACCAGCAGCGGGCGGTTCCCCGGCCCCTGCATCACCACCTGACCGGATTTCGGCACCACCTCCATGATGCGGAACCAGCGGCCCCAGCCGCCTTCGGGCGCCAGCTTGTCCAGCCCCTCGGTCACAGGGTGACGGCGCCCCAGGTCGGTCAGTTCGGGGCGGAACCCGCCCTCGACCACGCGCGTGGTGGGATCGACCGGCAGAACCTCGGCCAGGGGCGACCGCCACAGGCTGTCGACCGCGCCGAATTCCGGACCAGCGGCCACCAGCACCGTGCCGCCCCGGCGGACGTAATCGGCGACGTTCTGCAGGTAGGACATCGGCAGGATGCCCCGCATCCGATAGCGGTCAAAGATGATCAGGTCGAATTCGTCAATCTTTTCGATGAACAGCTCGCGCGTGGGGAAAGCGATCAGCGACAGCTCGTCCACCGGCACGCCGTCCTGCTTTTCCGGCGGGCGCAGGATGGTGAAATGCACCAGATCGACCGAAGGGTCGGACTTCAGCAGATTGCGCCAGACCCGTTCGCCCGCATGTGGCTCGCCCGAAACCAGCAGCACCCGCAGCCGGTCGCGCACGCCGTTCATCTGCACGATGGCAGAGTTGTTGCGGTCGGTGATTTCGCCCGCGGCGGTGGCCACGGTGAATTGCAGCACGTTCTGCCCGCCATGCGGCAGGGTGACGGGCAGGTCCAGATCCTGACCCACCGGCACCTGATAGGTCTGCGGCGCATCGGCATCGACGGCTATGGTCAGTTCGGCCATGCCGCCCTGACCCGCGGGCACCCGGCCCTGATCCTCGATCCGCAGGGTCAGCGTCACCGGCTCGCCCAGTATCGCAAAGGCGGGGGCGTTCTTGACGATCAGCCGCCGGTCCCAGTCGGCGGCATGGCCGGTCATCAGCAGATGCAGCGGCGCGGGCATGTTGGGGGCCAGTTGCAGGTCATGCACCTGCCCGTCGGAAATCAGGATCGCCCCGGCCACGCGGGCGCGGGGCTCTTCGGCCAAGGCCTCGGCCAGGGCGGTCATGGCCAGCGTCCCGGCATTGTCGGCCCCGTCGCCGAACCGCACGATGCGCAGTTCGGTGTTGGGGATCGCCGCCACCTCGGCCTGCACCTCGGCCACGGCGCGCGCGGCCTGTTCCGGGCGGTCGCCCAGCTTCTGGCTGGCGCTTTCGTCCACCGCCAGGATCACGATGTCGGACAGGGGTGCCCGATCCTCGTGCTGGATCGCGGGGTTGGCCAGCGCCGCCAGCACCACCGCCGCGCCAAGCGCGCGCAGCCACCAGCCCGACAGCCCCCGCCACAGCGCCAGCGCGACCAGCACCGCCGCCACGGCGGCCAGCGTCCAGATGACCGGCCAGCCCACCAGCGGATCGAAAACCAGCGTGCCGTTCATTGCCCCAGCCTTTCCAGAAGCGCGGGCACATGCACCTGGTCGGATTTGTAGTTGCCGGTCAGCACATGCATGATGACGTTGATGCCGAAACGATAGGCGATCTCGCGCTGGCGATCCCCCGCGGCGCCGCGCCCCACCGGGAACATCGGCCCGCCCGAGGCGTCAACCGCCCAGGCACTGGCCCAGTCGTTGCCGCCGATCACCACCGGCGTCACCCCGTCGTTCAGGTTGCGGAACGGCATCCCCTCGGCCTGTTCGGCATCGGGGGGCGCGGCCTCGACCCACAGCATCGGATTGTTGAACCGCCCCGGAAAATCCTGAAGCAGATAGAAGGTGCGGGTCAGCACATGATCCGCCGGGATCTGCTCCAGCGGCGGCACGTCCAGCCCGGCGGCCAGCCGTTGCAGCTGCTGCGCCTCGGGCGTGGCGACGCCCATCCCCGCCACATCGCCGTCGCGGGTGTCGAACAGGATCAGCCCCCCGGTGCGCAGATAGCGGTTCAGTTTCGCATAGGCCGCGGCCGAAGGCAGCGGCTGGCTGGTGGAAACCGGCCAGTAGAGGAACGGGAAAAATGCCAGTTCGTCCTTTTCGATGTCGACGCCCATGGGCGCCTCGGGTTCGACCGAGGTGCGTTCCCACAGCCGTTCGCCCAGACCGGCAAGCCCGGCCTGCGCCACATCGTCCACCGCCTTGTCGCCAGTCAGCACATGGGCCAGCACCACGCCCCGCGTCGCCTCGATCGCGCGGGCGTCGGCGGCGGGATCGGGCGCATCCTGCGCCCGCGCGCCACCGCCCGGCACTGCAAGGACCAGCGCCAGCAGGATCGCCGCCGCACCGCCGCGCCGCCGCGCCATCCCGCCCAGACGCCCCGACAGCCACAGCGCCGCCAGAATGTCGGCCAGCAGCAGCGCCAGCCCCGCAATCAGGAACCCGCCTTTCAGCGATTGTTCGCGCGGCGCCTCCACCCCCTCGACGGGAACGTTGACGGGCCACATCATCGGCTCCAGCCGGGTATCGTCGCTGATGACATTCAGCGCGATGCGCCGGTCGTCGCCCGCGTAAAGCCCCGGCGGGATCTTGGGCGCGGGACCGGCGGCGATGGCACCCTCCAGCGCATCGCCCGCCACACCGGCCAGCTCACCCGCCTTGCCCTCTTGCCCCCAGGCGTCGAGCGTCACCTGCGGCACCCAGGTTTCCCCCGCAAGATCGCCCCGGTCGGGCATGGCGGGCCGGGTGGAAACCGCCAGCCGTTCCAGCATCTGCACGAACAGGCCCGACAGCGGCAGGGTGGACCATTCGGCATTGGCGGTGACGTGGAACAGCACCACCTGCCCCTGCCCCACCGCCTTGCGCGTGACCAGCGGCGTGCCGTCGGCCAGCGCGGCGATGGTGCGCCCGGCCAGATCGGGATCGGGCTGGGCCAGCACCTGTTCGGAAACGGTGACGTCATCGGGGATGACCAGCCCATGAAAGGGCGACCTTTCGGCAAAGGGCGCCAGCGTGCGCGGGTCGCCCCAGCTCATCGCGCCGCCCACGGTGCGGCCGCCTTCGCGCAGGCGCACCGGCAACAGCGGGTCTTCGGACAGGCGGGCCAGATCGCTGGCCGCCATCTGCGGCCCGGCAAAGCGCAAGAGCAACCCGCCCTTGTCCAGCCAGTCCAGCAGGCCATCCGTTTCCGTCTGCGTCAGCCGCGCCACATCGGCCAGCACGATCACATCGGGCGAGGCTTTCAGCACGTCGTCCAGACTGCCCTCGACCAGATCGGCCACGGGTTCCACCGCCTGCCGCAAATAGTGCGTGGGCGACAGAAGTTGCAGCCCCTCTCGATCCTCGCGCCCGGCCAGCAGGGCGATCTTGCGCCGCTTCAGGCTGTCGTCGGTCAGGCTGACGGCGGCGGCGGAGCGGATGCCCGCAATCTCGAACCGGGTGATGCGGTTGCGCAATTCGGGCGGCAGGTCCATCGCCGCCTCGCCGTCCCGGCTGCCAGCGGCAAAGGGCACAGCCACACGCGCCAGTTCCCGGTCGATCCCCGACGGGTCGGGGCCGCGGGCGATGACCTCCACCTGGGTCGCGGCCCCGGCGGGCAGACGGCTGACCGCCACCTGAACCTTGCCATCCTGGAACCGCGGCGGGCGCAGGGCCAGCAAGGGACGGGGCGTCTGGAACACCGTCACCGCGCCGCGCCCCTGCAATTCGGCCAAAAGGTCAGCGCGGCCCGGATGGTCCAGCCCGTCCGACAGCCAGTAGGTGTCAAAGGCCCCGTCCGGCAGCGCGCCCTTCCACGCCGCCAGATCGGCGGGCACCCAGGGCTGCGGCTGCATCGCCCCCAGACGCCCCTTCCACGCATCGGCGTTCTGAAAGGCAGGCACATCCGGCATATCGGTCAGCCGCGCGACCGAAACCGGGCGGCCGTCGCGCCATGCCGCCTCGATCAGGTCGGTGGCCCGCTCGATCCGGCGGGGCCAGTCGCGGGCATCGGCCCAGGTGCCATCCAGCAGGATCAGCAGCGGGCCATCGCCCGGCTGGCGCTTGGCGGGGTTCAGCACCGGCCCGGCAAAGGCCACGATCGCCGCCCCCACCGCCGCCATCCGCATCAGCAGCAGCCACCAGGGCGTCCGGTCGGTTTCCGCATCGTCGTCGGTCAGCCCCAGCAGCAGCGCCACGCCCGGAAACCGCCGCCGGATCGGCGCGGGCGGCACGGCCCGCAGCAGGATCCACAGCACCGGCAGCGCGACCAGCCCCAGCAAGAGCCACGGCGCCGTAAACCCCAGCGGGCCGAGCATGAACATCTAGCGCCCCCCCGCCAAGGCCCGCCAGGCCCAAAGCAGGGCGGGCTGCGCCCCCTGCCCGGTGTGGTGGCAATGATAGTGCCAGCCGACCGCGCGGGCGACCGTCGCCAACCGCGCCTTGCGTTCGGCCAGACGGTCCAGATAGCGCGCCCGCAGATGGCCCGCGCGCAGGGTCTCGTGGCTCAGGCTGCCGCCCATGGAATCGAATATGGTGCGGCCGTCAAAGGGAAAATCCTCTTCCGCCGGGTCCAGGATCTGGATCAGCACGCCGCGCACGCCCCGGTCCGATGCCTGCCCCATCGCCGCCTCCAGCGCCGCGGGATCGCCCAGAAAATCCGACAGGAACACCGCCCGGCCATGGCTGACCAGTCCCGCCACCTGCGGCGCGCCGTAATCCGGCGCCTCGCCCTCGGCCATCATCGTGGCGGCCAGCGGCAGCAACTGGTGCCGGCCGGGCCGCGGGGGCATCGACCCGTCGGCCAGCCCCACCCGTTCCCCGCCGCGCAGCAGCAGAATGGCAATCGCCAGCCCCAGCAGCCGCGCGCGGTCCGCTTTTGGGGCGCGGTTCCGGTCGCCGGTAAAACTCATCGACTTGGACGGATCGACCCACAGGCTGACCGATTGGGCCGCCTGCCATTCGCGTTCGCGCACGAATGTGGCGTCCGACCGCGCCGACCGGCGCCAGTCGATCATCCGCGCGCTGTCACCGCCATGCGCGGGGCGATATTGCCAGAACTCGTCGCCCATCCCCGCGCGCCTGCGTCCGTGTTCGCCCAGCATGACGGTCGCGGCCAGCATCTCGGCCTCGGCCAGCAGGGGGGGCAGCGCCTGCCCCAGCGTTTCCGCGCGGGCGCGAAGATCGGCGGTCTCGGTCACGCAGCGGCCTCAAGACCCAGCGTGCGGGTGGTCACGCGGTCGATGACCCCGGCCAGCGATTCCCCCCGTGCCCGTGCCGCAAACGACAAGGCCATCCGATGCGTCAGCACTGCCCGCGCCAGCGCACCCACATCGGCGACCGAAGGCGCCAGACGCCCATCCAGCAACGCCCGCGCCCGCACCGTCAGCATCAGGGCCTGCGCCGCGCGCGGCCCCGGACCCCAGCTCAGCACATCGGCCAGATCGCGCCCCTCGGGTTCACCCGGACGGCAGGCGCGGACCAGATCCAGAATCGCCTCGACCACCTTGTCGCCCACCGGCATCCGGCGGACGAGGTGCTGCGCCGCGATCAGTTCGGCATCGGTAAAGACCTGATGCGCCTCGGCCTCCTCGGCCCCGGTGGTGGCCAGCAGGATGTCGCGTTCCGTCGCGCGGGTCGGGTATTCCACATCCACCTGCACGAGGAAACGGTCCAGTTGCGCCTCGGGCAGCGGATAGGTGCCCTCTTGTTCGATGGGGTTCTGCGTCGCCAGCACATGGAACGGGCGGCCCAGCGGGCGGTGTTCGCCGGCAATCGTCACCTCCCGCTCCTGCATGGCCTGCAACAGCGCCGATTGCGTGCGGGGGGATGCGCGGTTGATCTCGTCCGCCATCAGCAGCTGGCAGAACACCGGCCCTTCGATGAAGCGGAAGGCGCGGCTGCCATCCGCCGCCGTCTCCAGCACCTCGGAGCCAAGGATGTCGGCAGGCATCAAATCGGGGGTGAACTGGATGCGGTTGCCCTTCAGGCCCATGACCGTCGACAAGGTATCGACCAGCCGCGTCTTGCCCAGACCCGGCAGGCCGACCAGCAGCGCGTGCCCGCCGCACAGCATCGACGACAGGACCAGTTCCACCACCCGTTCCTGCCCGATGAAGCGGCGGTTGATGGATTCGCGCGCCCGGCCCAGCTTGTCGCCAAGCGCCTCGATCCCGGCCACGAGGTCGGCGGTTGCGGTGTCGGCCATGGATCAAGCTCCTTCGCGGGTTTCGCCCTTATCCAAGCAAATCCCGCGTCCCGGCACAAATGGCAATCGCGGGCGGCGGGGCAAATGATCGTGAAACGGTCGCCGCCCACCGTTTCCGCCCGCGGGACAGGCCGCCCGTCAGCCCAGAGCGGCGGTGATTTCCGCCAGTGTCGCCTTTTCGGCCTCGCTGACCTTGACCCCGCCAAAGCCCAGAAAGCCGCCCTCGGACGAGGCTTCGGCGGTTTTCTGCGCGATGCCCTTCAGCCAGTCCTTGAAGGCCGCCGCCTCGGCCGGGGCCTTGGCCGCCAGAACCGAGTTCAGCGCGGCGAGTTTCGCCAGAACGGCGGTCTTCATCTCGGCCGTCGATTTGCCCGACAGATCGGCCTTGAGGGCATCGCGCGCCGCCGACCGCCCCTCGGACGTTTCGAAATCCGCCAGAATCGCCTGCGCGATGGCATTGGCGCCGGGGTCTTTCTTCAGCCCGGCAAGGCTGGTCGCGCCCGCCATGCTTTCCTTGATCGTGCCCCACAGACCCGAGGGATCGGCCAGCGTGATCGCGGTGCTGACCAGCATCGGGCTGGCCAGGACAAGGTTCCATTCGTCGGGGGAAAAGGCGGTTTTGTCGACCATGATCGGCTCCTGTCGATGACGATGCGGCATCATCTAGGGCGCGGGGCGAGTCGACCAAGGGCAAAAATGGAAACGGGCGGGGTCTTGCCCCGCCCGTGTCATGTCACCGGGTGAATTTCTTGTATTTCACCCGCTTCGGTTCCACCGAATCCGGCCCAAGGCGGCGGATCTTGTCGGCCTCGTAATCCCCGAAGTTGCCCTCGAAGAACTCGACATGCGCATCGCCCTCGAACGCGAGGATGTGCGTGCACAGCCGGTCGAGGAAAAAGCGGTCGTGCGAAATGATGATCGCGCAGCCGGCGAAATTCTCGATCGCCGCCTCGAGCGCCTGAAGCGTTTCCACGTCCAGATCGTTGGTCGGTTCGTCCAGCAGCAGGACGTTCCCGCCGGATTTCAGCAGTTTTGCCATGTGGACGCGGTTGCGTTCCCCGCCCGACAGCAGGCCGACCTTTTTCTGCTGGTCGGCACCCTTGAAGTTGAACGACCCCACATAGTTGCGGCTGTTGATCTGCGCATCGCCCAGTTCGATCAGTTCCGCCCCGCCCGAGATTTCTTCCCACACGTTCTTTTCGGGGTCGAGGCTGTCGCGCGACTGGTCGACATAGGACATCTTCACCGTGTCGCCGATGGTGATCGTGCCTTCGTCGGGCTGTTCGTTGCCGGTGATCATCTTGAACAGCGTCGATTTCCCCGCGCCGTTCGGGCCGATCACACCGATGATGCCGCCGGGCGGCAGGCTGAACGACAGGTTCTCGATCAACAGCTTGTCGCCCATGTGCTTCTTCAGGCCCTCGACCTCGATCACCTTGCCGCCAAGGCGGGGCCCGTGCGGGATGACGATCTGGGCCTTGCCGACCAGCTCCTTGACCGATTCATCGGCCATCTTGTTATAGGCGGAAATACGGGCCTTGGATTTCGCCTGACGGGCCTTGGCCCCGGCGCGGATCCATTCCAGTTCCTTTTCCATGACCTTCTGCTTGGCCTTGTCCTCGCGCGCCTCCTGGGCCATGCGCTTGGCCTTGGCCTCCAGCCAGGAGGAATAGTTCCCCTCATGCGGGATGCCGCGGCCGCGTTCCAGTTCCAGGATCCAGGTCGTGATGTCGTCCAGGAAATAACGGTCGTGGGTCACGGTCAGGATCGTGCCCTTGTAGTCGATCAGGTGCTTTTGCAGCCAGGCGATGGTTTCGGCGTCCAGGTGGTTGGTCGGTTCGTCCAAGAGCAGCATGTCCGGCGCTTCGAGCAGCAGCTTGCACAGCGCCACGCGGCGACGCTCGCCCCCCGACAGGGTTTCGACATCGGCGTCATCCGGAGGGCAGCGCAAGGCCTCCAGCGCGACATCGACCTGGCTGTCCAGATCCCACAGGTTTTCGGCGTCGATCTCGTCTTGCAGGCGCGCCATCTCCTCGGCGGTGTCGTCAGAGTAGTTCATCGCCAGTTCGTTGTAACGGTCGAGCTTGGCCTGTTTGGCCTTCACCCCCTCCATCACGTTGCCGCGCACGTTCAGCTGCGGGTCCAGCCAGGGTTCCTGCGGCAGATAGCCGACCTTGGCGCCCTTGGCGGCCCAGGCCTCGCCCTGGAAATCCTTGTCGATGCCGGCCATGACCTTCAGCAGCGTCGATTTCCCCGCGCCGTTCACGCCCACCACGCCAATCTTGACGCCGGGCAGGAAGTTCAGGCGGATGTTCTCGAACACCTTCTTGCCGCCGGGATAGGTCTTGGACACGCCATCCATGTGGTAGACGTATTGATACGAGGCCATCGGGAATGCTCCATGTCACGGGTTGCCGTGCATGTAGCGAATGCGGCGGCAAAGGGCAACAAAGCCTGGGCGCGGGGCGCGCGGAGTTTTCAAAAACTCCGCGGCGGAGCCTTTGAAGGCTCCGGGGTCGGGCTGATTGCTGGCCCCGGCTTACAACGCCCGGGAAAACCAGTGATGGGCATAGGGGTTGTCGTTATAGCGCGGGATTTCGGCCCAACCCGCGCGGCGGTAAAAGGCGACGGCGGCGGGCAGATGGCGGCTGGTGTCAAGGCACAGCCGGGAAAATCCAAAGCCCCGCGCCCGATCCTCGACCGCCGCCATCAGCGTCTGCGCAAGCCCCCGCCCCCGCGCCGCGGGCGCGACCCACAGCCGCTTGACCTCGCCCACAGCGGGGCCAAGGCGGCGCAAGGCCACGCATCCCATCGCCGCATCGCCCTGCCAAGCCAGCAGGAACACCCCCTGCGGCGGCGAAAGCTCGGCCGGGTCGCCCGGCGGGCCGGGGTCGAAGCCGCCCGGAAAGATCCGCGCCAGCTCGTCGAAATAGGCGCCCATGCAGGCGCGCGCCGGGGGCGAGGCGGCATCGGCAGGGCGGATGGTGAAGTCGCGGTCCATCGCCCTTGTCTGGACCCGTCGGCGCGCTGCGGCAAGCCCCCTCGGCGGCGGCGCTGCGGCGGTTATGACACTGGCACGACGATCCCCGCCGCAGGCTGGTTGACAAGCCCGGCCCCGCAGGCTGCATAGATACTACACTGAGTGTATCAGTATTGCCCCAGGGGAAGCCATGCCGGGGCAGGACGACAGGCCGCACAAGATGGGCCGCAAAAGCATTGACTGGATCGACGCCGATCCAGCCGGAACAGGGAACGGAAAAGATGCGCGCCGGTTTTCCGCCCGCCGAACGGGGCATGGTGATCGGCCTTCTGGGCGGATCCTTCGATCCGGCGCATCAGGGCCATGTCCACATCACCGAACAGGCGCTGGCCCGGATGGGGCTGGATCAGGTCTGGTGGCTGGTCACGCCCGGCAATCCGCTGAAGGCGCGCCAGCCCGCGCCCATGGCCGAACGCATCGCCCGCGCCCGCACCCTGATGCGCGACCCCCGCGTCAGGATCACCGATCTGGAGGCGCGTCTGGGCACGCGATATACCGCGCAGACCATCCGGCGGCTGAAGGCGATCTATCCGGGCGTGCGCTTCGTCTGGCTGATGGGGGCCGACAATCTGGTGCAGTTCCACAAATGGGACCATTGGCGCGACATCATGCGCATGGTGCCGGTGGGGGTGCTGGCGCGCCCCGGATCTGGCGTCGCCGCCCGCACCTCGGTCGCGGCGCGGACCTTTCGCGGCAAAAGGGTCGGGCGGGGCGAATGGCTTGGCAACCGCAACCCGCCCGCCTGGGTTTTCGTGAACCTGCCGCTGAACAAGGCCTCCTCCAGCGCGATCCGCGCGCGGGGAGAGTGGAAGGCCGGGAAAGGCTGAGGGGGGGGCAGAGGCGCCCTTGCCGCGACGGGTGCGTCAAAGGCAGCGGTCGGCACGATGCCTGAAACGGCGGCGTCTCGCACGGGCGCCAGGCACGCCGCCCCTCTGCTGTAACGGCGGGCACCCGCAGGGTCGTGCGCGCTCAGGGTCGCAAGGGGATCGGCCCGTGGCTGTTGCCCATCGTCGCAGGCGAGGGCGAGCCGGGGCGCCGGACAGGGCGCGCGATTTCCTCCAGACCGGCCGCGCGGCATCCCTGCACCAAGGCCCGTTGACGCCCGCGTGAACGGCGCGGCGCATGTCTTGCGGGAACGGCCTGCCAGCGGATAGCCTCCGCGCCATGACGATTCCGTTCTCCAGACGCATGATGCTGGCCGGGCTGACGGCCGCCATCGCCTCGCCCGCCCTGGCCGATCCGCTGGCGCGCTCGCTTCGCCCGCGGCCCCGGTCGCAGGCCGAGGCGACGCCGGTGCCCGCCACCGCCAGGGTGGTGGAGCCGCCCGAACAGATCGTCCAGGCCGCCAGGTTGGGCGGCGTCACCGGCTTTGTGGTGATCGAGGCCGCCAGCGGCCGCGTGCTCGAGGCCGTCAGCCCCGACGCCAGCCTGCCCCCCGCCAGCGTCGCCAAGACCATCACCTCGCTTTACGCGCTGGAAAAGCTGGGGGCGGACCATCGCTTTCGCACCCGGGTCCTGGCCACCGGCCCGGTGGTGCAGGGCGTGGTGCAGGGCGACCTGATCCTTTCGGGCAGCGGCGACCCCTCGCTGACAACGGACCAGCTGGGCGATCTGGCGGCCCGGCTGTCGGCCGCCGGGGTCAAGGGCGTGACCGGGGGCTTTCTGGCCCATGCCGGGGCCTTGCCCGCCCTCAGCCGGCTGAGCGCCGACCAGCCCGAGCATGTCGGCTACAACCCCGGTCTTTCCGGGCTGAACCTGAACTTCAACCGCGTCCATTTCGAATGGAAGCGGGCCGGGACCGACTGGGCGCTGAGCATGGATGCCCGCGCCGAGCGGTTCGTGCCGCCGGTGGCCATGTCCTCGGTCCGCATCGTGCAGCGTGACACGCCGCTTTTCACCTATGAAGACGGCGCGTCGAGCGATGGCTGGACGGTCGCCTCAAAGGCGCTCGGCAAAGGCGGCAGCCGCTGGTTGCCGGTGCGCCACCCCGCGATCTACACCGCCGAGGTGTTTCGCACCCTGGCCGCGGCGCAGGGCATCCGCCTGCCCCCCGCAACGCTGATTACCAGCCTGCCCGCCGCCGCGCAGACCGAACTGGCCCTGACCACGTCGGACCCGCTGGACGGCATCCTGCGCGACATGCTCAAGTTCTCGACCAATCTGACGGCGGAATGCGTGGGGCTGTCCTCCTCGGGCGGCGGCACGCTGGACGGATCGGGACAGGCAATGACCGACTGGGCTGGCGCGCGCTTTGGCATGGCATCGCAGTTCCATGGCCATTCCGGGCTGGATGGCCGGTCGCGCAGCAGCGCCACCGACATGGCCCGCGCCCTTCTGGCGGCCGACCGGGCGGGGGCTGGCCTGCGCGGCATCCTGCGAGAGATCGGGATGCGCGACGAAAAGGGCAAGCCGGTCGAGGACAGCCCCGTTCGCGTGTTGGCCAAGACCGGAACGCTGAATTTCTGTTCGGGGCTGGCCGGGTTCATCTGCCCGCCGAACGGGCGCGATCTGGTCTTTGCGATCTTTTCGGCCGACGTTCCGCGACGCGAGGCGGTCCCGCCCCAGGAGCGCGAACAGCCGGCGGGCCTTCACCCCTGGCTGGGCCGGGCACGCGGGTTGCAGGGCCGGCTGATCACCCGCTGGGCGGGGCTTTACACCGCCTGAGCCGGGGGCGGCAGGCGATGGCGGACCCGCGCGCTCCATTCGATCGCGGCGGCGTGCAGGCGGTCGACGCTCAACTCGTGACGGATCTCCTCCAGCATCCGCATCTCGGCCTCGCGCAGGCGGCCGTCGGCGGCGGCCACGTCGCAGGCCAGCGCATAGGCGGTCTCGTTCAACCCTTCGGGCAGGGCATCGCGCAGCAGGCCAAACAGGGCATCCAGCCCGTCCTCCTCCTCGAACAGGTCAAAGACGATCTGGGCGATGGTGCGGATGCGGTCGGCGTCATAGGTCGCAAAGATCGGCATGTGATTTACCGTGCGGGTGATCGCCACCAGTTCGGCCGTGCGCATCTGTTCGTCCGAGGCGGATGTCGCGATCATCGTCGCGACCAGCGCATCCTGCGGCGAAAGCGAGGGGGGAACATCGGGCACGGGCAAAACCTCCGGTTACGGGCAATCCAAGCTAGCCGCGGCGGGCAAGACCGGCAAGGGCGCGCGATTGCC
>JASGFG010000013.1:0-58504 GCA_047605605.1 Paracoccaceae bacterium
TCCAGGCTTTCGGCCTTGCGTGCGGCGACCTGTGGCCCCTTGGCGAATGCCTCCAGCGCGGCGCTGTCCAGACCGGCGGCGGCGGTGATCCGGGCGCGCACATCGGGTGCGCCGATGTCTTCCGCCCGGCCCCAGAATGCCTGATGAAAGGCGCGGGCCAGCGCCAGCCAGTCGTCCCCCCGCAGCCATGCGGCCACCACCAGATCGCCGGCGGGGGTGATGTCCGATAGCCCCTCGCGTCCCGCAAATTCCAGCGTCACGCCGCGCCGCGCGGCCCAGCGTTTCAGGTCGGTGAACCAATAGGCCCGGCGCGCGGGCGGACGGTTGCGCGAATAGATCCCGCCGTTTTCCTCGATCAGGGGAATCACATGCGGCACGATCTGCGCGCCCTGTGCCGCCGCCAGGGCCACGAACGGCTCCAGCCCGATATAGGCCCAGGGCGAGCCGAGGCCGAAAAAGTAGTCGATCTTCTGCGTCATGTTCCGGTCTTTCTGGTCTGCGTCTCTCGCGTTGCCCCGTCGAACAGGGCCAGCGCGCATTCCCTCGCGTCGCGCATCGGATCGGGCGTGCCATAGACGGCGCGCCGCGCCAGTGCGCCGTCATAAAGCAGCGCCAGATGGCGGCCGATCCGGTCCGCATCCACCAGCCCGGCGCGCTGCGCGATGCCATCCAGCACATCGGCCACGGCACTCTTGTGCATCCGCGCCATGCCGACGATGCGGGCGCTTTCGCTGTGTTCGGCCACGGCCAGCGCAAAGGCGCAGCCGCGAAATTCCGGCGCACCCGCCTTTTGATACAGCCGGTCGAAGATCTCGGCGATCTGGTCGCGCGGGTCGGTGTGCTGGGCCATAACCTCGTCCAGTCCCTGCATCACCGCATCGTGCCGCCCTTGCAGATAGGCCAGCACCAGATCCTCTTTCGACCGATAATGGCGGTAGAGCGTCGCCTTGGCGATGTCGGCCTCAAGGATGATGCGGTCGATGCCGACGGCGCGTATCCCCTCGCGGTAGAAAAGACCCCCGGCCACGTCCAGGATATGACTGGCGACGGGGGATCTGCTGGCTATGGTCATCGGCACCCCTCCCCGGATGCGGCTTGCGCGTCAACTTGCGGCAGCGGCCGCTTTGCCGGAGTGCACCAGCGAGACCAGTCTGTCCAGCCCGATCACGCCCGGCTTGCCGCCCTCCGCCGCCAGTTCGGCGGCCAGATGCTGGGCGGCGATGTTCCATGGCGCCCCGATCCCCAGCAGCCGGGCCTGAAGCGCGATCTCGCCGTTCAGGAAATCCACCTCGCTGCGGGCGCCACGGGTAAAGCTTTGCCAGGTCGATTGCCCGCCCGGATCGTCGGGGTCGCGCGTGACGGTCCAGCCCGACAGGCTGACCCGACGCTCGGCCTCGGTCGCGGGGTCGAAGCCTGCGGCCTTCAGCACCGCCTCGGCCTCGGCCGACAGGGCCTCGCCCACCTGTGCCGCCTGCTGGGAGGAACCGGCAAAAAGCTCCACCACGTTGCGCACGTTGTAGATCAGCTTTTGCACCTTCCACCGGGCGATGTCGGCGCGTTCCTCGACCAGCACCTGCGCGCGGGCCAGATCGGCGGTCAGCCGCGCGGTCAGCGCATCGGTGCCATGGGGAAAGCGGCCCAGCATGATGCTGGCGAACTGCGGCCCGGCCAGAACCCGCACCTCGCCCAGACGGGTATACTGCGCGGGCACCCGCACCACGGCGGCATAGATGCGCGAAAACCGGCGCGCGACGATGCGTTCGGCCTCGATCCCGTTCTGCAAGGTGACGATGGGCAGATCGGCGGCGGTCCCGCCCCCGTCCACCGGCAGCAGGGCAAGGCGCGCGGTCAGTTCCTCGACATCCTGCCCCTTGACCGCCAGCAGCAGCACATCGCCCCGCCGCAGCCGCAACCCCTCCAGATCGGTCACGCTCAGAGCGATGCGGCTGTTCCCCTGCGGGCGCTGATACAGCAGCCCGTGGTCGCGCAGATGCGCCAGCTGCGCGCCGCGCCCGACCAGAACGGTGTCGATCCCCGCCTCGGTCAGTTGCGCGGCAAGGCTGGTGCCGACCGCACCGGCCCCCAGAATGACATAGCTCATGCGTCCCGCCCCTTCCCCTCAGACCGCCTGCCGCAGCGGCACCGGCGCCGCGCCCTCGTGCCCGGCCTTGAACCGGGCGAATGCGCTGCGGCCAAGGATGGTCAGCACCGTATCCTCTTGCGGGGCGTGGACAAGCACCGCCTGAATGTCGCGGAAATGCCGCTCCAGCCCCAGATCGGCGGCAAGGCCGGGGTTGCCCAGCGTGCGCACGGCCAGCCCCACCGCCTCTTGCAGGTGGCGCCCGACGATCAGCCGCGCCCGCATCAGATGCAGCGCATCCTGCCGGTGATGGGCCAGCGCGTCGAACAGGATGGTCCGCGCCGACCCCACCAGCAGGTCGATCTCGCCCGCGGCATTGATGATCCGCTCGGTCTCGGCGATCGGGCGGCCCAGGTTGGCGGGCACGCGGTCGTGGGCAAAGCGGGCGAAGGCCTCGGCCGCCGCCTCGCCCGCGCCAAGATAGATCGAGGTCAGCGCCAGCGTCAGCACCGCATGGCCCAGATTGTCCTGATGGCCCTTGCCCGCATCGACCAGATCGAGGACATGCGCCTCGGGCACCGCCACATTGTCATAGACCACATCGTGGGACGAGGTGGCGCGCATCCCCAGACTGTCCCAGTTGCGCACGATGGAAAGGCCGGGGCTGTCGCCGGGCACGATGAAGGTGCCGACCCGCGCCGGGGTTTCGTCGGTAGTCGCCCAGACGAGGTGATGGGTCAGCCCTTCGGACCCGGTGACGAAGCGTTTCGCCCCGCTGATCGCCCAGCCGGTCGCCGTGCGGCGCGCCTGCGTCTGCGGCAGCCCCCCGCGCGAGGGCGAGCCAAGGTCGGGTTCCACCCGCGCGGCGTTCAGCAGGATCGGGCGGCTGCGCCCTTCGGCGACGATCTGGCGGTAATAGTCGTCGGGCCAGTGGCCACGTTCGGCCTGCGCCAGATGGTTGGCCAGCGTCATGGTCACGATCAGCGCGACCGAAGGGTCGGCCCGGCCGATCTGGCTGATGATCTGGACCAGCGCCTCCATGCCCCCGCCGGGGCCGCCGTAACGGCGCGCGACGGTGGCCTGCAACAGCCCGGCGTCCTGCACCGCCTGAATCCCTTCGGTCGGAAAGCTGCCGCTGCGGTCGGCGGCGATGCCCGCCGCGGCGATCCGGGCCAGCGTTTCGGGGGCCACGGTCACGGGCTGGTGTCGGTCGGTCTCAAGGCTCACGGGAGGGTCTTTCTGTCAGCGGGAAACGGGCCGGAACCGGGGGAGCATCCGGTTCCGGCGGGGGGCATCAGACCGGCTCGGCCACCGGGGCCTTCGCCGCCTCGCGCTCGGCCAGACCCTTGCGGACCAGAGGCAGGACATAGCGGCCGTAATCCACCACATCGTTGTAATTGTCGTATCCGCGGATCGAGATCAGGTCGGCTCCCAGATCGACGTAATCCAGCAGCGAGGCGGCGATGGTTTCGGGCGAGCCCACCAGCGCGGTCGAGGCGCCCGAGGCATTGGTGGCCGTAACGGTCGGATACCACAGCGCCCGGTCCTGCACGTCGCCGCGTTTCGCAATGTCCAGCAGGCGCTGCGAACCGACGTTCAAGGGCGGGTTGGCGTTGATCTTGTTGCGCGCCAGCCCCTTGTCGCGGGCGGCGGTCAGTTTGTCGAGCACGGCATGGGCCTTTTCCCAGGCCAGTTCGTCGGTCTGCGCGATGATCGGGCGGAACGTCACCCAGATGCGCGGGCGATCCTTGCGCCCGGCGGCGGCGGCGGCAGCGTTGACCTTTTCGATCTGCTCGCGCGTTTCCTTCAGGGGTTCGCCCCACAGGCCGAAGATGTCGGCAAGCTCGCCCCCCACGCGATAGGCGTCATCCGACGACCCGCCGACCGAGACGGGGATCTTGCCAACAGGTTTAACTTTGGACGAGAAGTCTTTGAACTGATAGTATTTTCCGTTGTGGTCAAAGGGGTCCGAGGACTCCCACGCCCGGCGCAGGATGCGGATGTATTCCGCCTGCCGTTCATAGCGTTCTTCCTTGTTCAGGAAGTCGCCCTCGCGCGCCTGTTCGGCCGGATCGCCCCCGGCGATGAAATGGACGACGACCCGCCCCCCGCCCAACTGGCTGAGCGTGGCCAGCGCCTTGGCGGCGACGGTCGGGTAAACCGTGTTCGGCCGCAGCGCGACGATCACGCTGATATTCTTCGTCACCGCCAGAATGGTCGCGGCAATGGTGAAATTGTCGAACGAGGACGAATGATAGGGGATCAGCGTATAGTTGAACCCGTAATCGTCCAGCGTGCGGGCATAGCGCACCAGATAGGCCGGATCGACCGGCGCCTCTGGGATCGGGGCGATGTCGGTCGAGGCATTGGGAAAGGTGATCGAGATGAATTCGGCGGTCATGGCTGCCTCTGTGTGAACGGATGATCTGCGGGCAGGCTATCACCGCGGACCGCCGACAAGAACGATCTGTCTCTCTCTATTCGGCGGCGGGACGACAGGCGCGATCTCTATTCGCCGGGGTTGGGGGAGAAAGATTTCCGGCGGCGTTTTCCGGCCCGTTGTCGCCCGCGCGTCCTGCGACTCGTCCAGCCGGTGCGAAGGGAAACGCCAGATGCGAAACGGCCCCCCGGTCTGCCGGAGGGCCGTGCAAGGTCGCGGGCGCGAGGTTGTTCTTCAGCCTGCCGGGGACCAGCCCAGCGAAGGGGCAACGGTTTCGGCCAGATCGGCCAGCAACCGGACGTTCTGCGCCAGATCGAAGCCCGGCGGCAGGAACAGCACCACCTCGTCCGCCAGGGCAAGGCCGGGGTCGGCCAGCACCGCCGCCGCCACCTGATCGGGCGTACCATGGAACACCGGGGAAATCTGGCTGCCCTCGGGCGCATTGGTGCGCGCCGTGGGTTCCAGCGCGCCCTTGGGCCGCGAGGCGGCGATGCCCACGGTCCGGCGTTCGTGGTCATAGGCGGCATAGGTCTCGCGCAGCTCCGCCGTGGTGCCGGGCAGGATCGAGGCCGCAACCGCCACCGAAGGCGGCTCGTCCCCGTGCAGCAGCCGCCATGTTTCACGATAGGCGGCGATGATCCGGGCCTGATAGGCGCTGAAACTCTCGCCCGGCTCCTGCCCGTGCTGGACGGTGCCGGTGATCAGGCCGATGCCCAGTTCAGCCGCCTGAATGGCCGACGGAATGCTGGACACCCCCTGCCGGATGCGGCCCGCCAGACCGGGGCTGTGCGGCGTCACCCGCAACTCCGACCCCTCGGGTGCGCCCTGCCCCGGCCCGTCGACACGGTGCAGCACCTCGCCCCGCACGGCGGCCAGAAACCGCGCCTGCCGCCGCTTCGCCTCGGTCCGCGCATCGGTATCGACCGTGCCGAACACCGCGTCGAAGGCGGCATTCGCGCCGGTGGAAATCGCCAGTTCCAGCCGCCCGCCGATCAGCAGATCGGTCACGCCCGCCGCCTCGGCCAGCAGGATCGGGTCCTGATACCGCATCGGGATCACCGCCGACCCCAGCGTGATGCGGCGGGTCAGCTGGCCCACGGCGGCAAAGAACGGCAGGGGCGAGGACAGGTAATTGTCGAAATGCCGCTGATAGGACCAGCCGGATTGATAGCCCAGCCGTTCGGCGGCCTTGTAAAGGTCCACCCCGTCGCGCAGGCCGCGCTCCGGGCCGTCGATGCTGTTGAACGACACGCGGGTGTTGAAGCCAAGCCGCAGCTTGGGGCGGAACCCGGCCTGCGGGGCGGGGATGGTCTGGGCGATGGTCATGCGGTCAGTTCCTTTGGCGGGGCGGTTGCGATGCCCTTCGGGATCGCGTCCAGCAGGGCGCGGGTATAATCCTGTTGCGGATGGTCGAAGATTTGCGCCACCGGGCCATGTTCGACGATCCGGCCGCGGTGCATGACCGAAACCGAATGCGCCAGCTGCCGCACCAGCGCCAGATCGTGCGAGACGAAGACATAGGTCAGCCCCAGCCGCGCCTGCAATTCCAGCAGCACCTGCACGATGTCGGCCTGCACCGACACGTCCAGCGCCGATGTCGGCTCGTCCAGCACGATCACATCGGGTTTCAGCACCAGCGCGCGGGCGATGGCGACGCGCTGCCGCTGCCCGCCGGACAGGGCGGCGGGCTTGCGCGACAACAGATGTTCGCCCAGGCCCACATTCGCCAGCACCTCGCGCACCCGGGTCTGGCGGTCCTGCGGGGTGCCTATGCGGTAACGGTCCAGCGGCTCGCGGATCAGGTTTTCCACCTTCCACGTCGGGTCCAGCGAGGTGAAAGGGTTCTGGTAGACCAGTTGCAGATGCCGCCACGCCTCGCGCAGCGCCGCCGGGCCGCGGCCTGAAACCGGCTGCCCGGCGACCGAGATGCCGCCCGCGTCGGGCTGCTCCAGCCCCAGCAGCAGGCGGATCGCCGTGGTCTTGCCCGAGCCGGATTCGCCGACCAGCGCATGGGTGGTGCCCGCGGGCACCGCGAATGACACATCGTCCACCGCCGTCAGGATGCGCCCGTCGACGGCAAAGGTCTTGGTCACGCCCGCCACCTCGATCTTGGGCGCGGCACCACCCGCCAGCCGGCCGAACCCCGGATCGCGCAACGCGGCATAGCGGTCGGGGTTCAGCGCCGGCACATCGGCGTGCAGCTTGCGGGTATAGGTCGAGGCGGGGGCGGCGAAGACCCCGGCCGTCGGCCCGCCTTCCTGCACCACGCCGCCTTTCAGGACCAGCAGCGCATCGGTCCGCTCGGCCGCGATGGCAAGGTCGTGGGTGATCAGCAGCAGGCTGATGTTCAGATCCTGTTGCAGCCGCGAAAGCAGGTCGAGAATGCGCTTCTGGATGGTCACGTCCAGCGCGCTCGTCGGCTCGTCCGCCACCAGCAGCGCCGGGCGCGGCAGCACGGCCAGCCCGATCAGCACCCGTTGCAGCATCCCCCCCGAAAGTTGATGGGGGTAGGAGTCGTAAACCCGCTGCGGATTGTCCAGCCCGACCTGCGCAAAGGTCTCCAGGATCAGCGCCCGGCGCACTCTGGCGTCGCGCTCGTCGGTCAGGGCCGCCGCCTCCTCGGCCTGGGCGCCGATGGTGCGCACCGGGTTCAGCGCATGGCCCGGATCCTGCGGCACGAAACCCATGGCCCGGCCCCGCAGCGGGCGAAAGCGGCGTTCCGGCAGGGACAGCACCTCCTGCCCCTGAAACTCCACCCGGCCGGTGGCATGGCCCTGCCCCGCCAACAGCCGCAGCACGGCGCGGGCGATGGTGGATTTCCCCGACCCGGATTCCCCGATCAGCGCCAGACTGCGCCCCCGGTCCAGCCGGAAGCCCACGTCATGCACCACCTCGTTCGGGCCATAGGATACGCGCAGCCCCTCCACCCGCAGCAGCGGCAGGTTCAATCCGTCTTGCGAAGCCATCTGCTGATCCTGTTGAGCGAAAGAACGGTGATGATGGTGACAAAGGCGGGGGCATAGACCAGCCACGGCCATTTCAGGTAATCCTTGCCGGTCGCGATCAGCAGGCCCCAGTCGGATGCGGGCGGCGGGTCGCCATAGCCCAGAAACGCCAGCCCCGCGATCACCAGGATCGACAGCCCGAACCGCAGCACCGCCAAGGGCAGGACCGAGCGCGAGGCATTGGGCAACACATGCCGCGTCAGGATATGCCAGCGCGACCCGCCTGACAGGAACGACGCCTCGACAAAGGTGGCCGCGCGGGTCTTCAGCACCTCGGACCGCATGACGCGGGCAAAGACCGCGACGGCGGAAATCCCCGTGGCGATGGCGGCATTCGTGGTGCTGAACCCAAGGGCGGTGACGACGATCACCGCCAGCAGAAAGTTCGGGATCGCCAGCAGCACATCGACCAGCCGCGCCAAAACGATGTCGACCCAGCCGCCCAGAAACCCGGCCAGCAGCCCGATCAGCCCCCCGACGACCAGCGCGATCAGCACCGCGATCAAGGCGCTGGACACGGACGAGGCCGTGCCATGGATCACCCGGCCCAGCAGGTCGCGGCCCAGATGGTCGGTGCCGAACCAGTGCGCGGCACTCGGCCCTTTCAGCTTCTCGGCCGGCACGCCGATGGCCGGATCAAAGCCGGTGAACAATTGCGGCGCGACCGACCAGCCGATGATCACCGCCAGCACGACCAGCGACAGCAGCACCGAAACCGGCACAGGCAACCCAGCCAGCGGGCGGCGCAACCGCGCGCGAGCCAAGGGCGTGGTAAAGGAAATCGTCATGCGCTCACCGTCAGGTCAGGGGTTTCATCCGCCGCCGTCGCACGCCGGGGCGCGGCGCCCAGCAGCTTCACCCGCGGGTCCAGCAGCGGATAGATCAGGTCGGCGATCAGGTTGATCACCACGAAAACCAGCGCCGCCAGCGAGACGATGGCCTGCAACACCGGCAGGTCCTGCGTCACCACCGACCTTTGCACCAGACTGCCGACGCCGGTGCGCCCGAACACCGTCTCGGTGATCAGCGTATTGCCCAGAACCTCGCCCACCATCAGCGCGATCACCGTCACCACCGGCAGGGACGAGGGCTTCAGCAGGTGGAGAAAGAACAGCCGCCCCTGCCGCAACCCCCGCGCCCGGGCGACGGCGGCATATTCTTGCCCCGCCTCATGGTCGAGGTTCGCGATCAGCACCTCGGCGATCTGCGCCGAAATCGGGATGCCAAGCGCCACGGCGGCAAAGAACGTGGCCCAGAAGCTGTCGGGCTGGATCACCCGGAACAGCCCCAGTTGAAAGCCAAAGACATGGATTAGCACCAGCCCGATCACGAAACTCGGCACCGACAGGAACAGCGAGGGAAAGCCGCGCAGCACCCCCTGCCCGAACCGGCGCGGCAGGAACCGCGTGCCATAGGCAATGCCAATGGCCAGAACAAGCGCCACCGCCAGCGAGGCCGCCGCCAGGATCAGGGTCGAGGGCAGCACCTCGGCGATCAGCGTCGCCACCGGGCGGCTCGACCGCAGCGAAAGCCCCAGATCACCGGTGACGAAGCTGCTCAGCGAATGCCACAACTGCACCGGGATCGGCTTGTCGAGCCCCTGCGCCGCGATGATCGCCTGGATCTCGTCCATGGTGAACCCGTTTTGCGGGTCGTGCAGGATAGTGGTGATCGGATCGCCCGGCAGAACGCTGACCACGACAAAGGTGAACACATAGGTCAGAAAGACCACCACCACGGCCTGCAACAGCCGCTTGCCCGCATAGTTCAGATAGGCGCCTTGCATCCCTTTTCCTTTCCGAGCTTCATCCCCCTGCCCCCCTCTTTCTGGACCCAAATATCCTGCGGGGTGGTCCGGAGGGGTGCAAAACCCCTCCGGGGGCGGGGCCGGGCACAACGCCCGTCAGACCGCGCCCTTGGTGGCGGTGTAGTAACTGGCATAGGCGACGCCGTTGTAGACAACCCCCTGCACATCCGGCGACTGCACATAGATGCGCTGCACGATCTGGGTGCGCGGGATGAAATAGCCCTGCTCCAGCACATAGGCCTGCAACTCGTCCAGCAGCGGGTTGCGCACCTCGTGCGAGGCGGCACTGGCGATCTTGTCGCGCAGATCGTTGATGCGCGGATCGCTCTCGCCCAGGTTGAACCAGTTCTCGCCCTTTTTCGCATCGGTCAGGATGCTGGCGACGGTGCCTGCGTCGATGAAGCTGCGCGTCACTTCATAGGCGGGCACGGCCTCGCCGTTGAAGCGGACCTTTTCGCCAAAGGTCGCCACGTCATAGTTGCGGATCACCACCTTCCAGCCGACGCGCCCCAACTGCTGCGCAATCAGCTCGTCCACCGCCTTGGCCGTGGCGAGGTAGGGGTTTGGATACAGCACCAGTTCCAGCGGCTTGCCGTCCTTGGCGCGGATGCCGTCGGCACCCTTGACCCATCCCGCCTCATCCAGCAGCGCCTCGGCCCTGGCCGGGTCATGCGCCAGCAGGGCGCCATGGTCGGTCGCGCCGGGGACGTTGCTTTGAATGAACGACTTCGCCAGCAGCCAGTCGGGGGTGTAGACCGTGTCGATGATTTCCTGCCGGTTGATCGCGGCCTGCAACGCCTGCCGCACCTTCACGTCGTGATAGGGCGCCAGCTTGGTGTTGATCGCCCAGCCGTTCACGAACCCCAGATAGCGCGGCGTCGCAACCGTGAACCCCTCGCCCTTCAGCAGCTCCAGCTCCTGCGGCGAGGCGTTATAGGCGATGTCGGCCTGCCCCGACTGCACCGCCGCCACCCGCAGCGATTGTTCCGCCACCAGCTTGTAGGTGATCGAGTCAAGGAAGGCCGGGCCGGTATGCCCCACCGCCGCCGGACCCCAGTTATAGTCGGGCCGCTTGACCAGGGTGACGTGATCGCCCTCTTTCCAGCTGTCCACCAGGAAGGGGCCGCTGGCGATGGTCTTGCCCAGATCGGCCTGTTCCGTCGCGGGCGAGGCGATGGTCTTGGGCGAGATCAGGATCGAGCCGTGATAGCCCAGCGTCGGGATGAAGCCCAGGGTCGGGGCCTTGAACACCACCTTTACCGTCAGCGGATCGACCGCCTCGGAATGGTCGTAGGTTTTCGGGAACAGGCCGATGGGGTTGATCCCGTCCTCGGTCCGCCCGGCATACCAGATGTCCAGGTTCGCGACCACCGCCGCCGCATCCAGCGCGCTGCCGTCCGAGAAGGTCACGCCCTGTTTCAGCTTCAGCGTGAATTCGGTCGCCGTGTCGTTCTGCGTCCAGCTTTCCGCCACCCAGGGGCTGACGGCGCCATCGGCGTCGACATAGACCAGCTTGTCGGTCACATGGCCCCAGATATGGCCCTGAAAGCTGGAAATGGCGCTGTTGTTCGGAATCCAGGTCGGCCCCAGCGAGTCGATCAGGAACACGATGTCGCCGCCCGCCTTGGCCTGTCCGGCGGCAAAGGCGGAAAACCCGGTCAGCGAGGCGGCGCTCAGCGCGGCCGATCCGAGCAGGAGGTTGCGGCGCGACAGGCGCAGCGAAGGGGTTCTGTGGGTCATGGGAATTGGTCCTGAAGGGTAAGGTTTGCCTTGCCCCGGTGCGCGTTGTAGCGGCCCGGCGGCGGTGATCTGTTCGGCCCTGCCGGGGGTCCCGGCGAAAGGCATAGGGGTTCCATTGGCATACAGAGCGGTCTCTGCCATGCCGGGGGGCGTTGCTCGTTTCGGTTGCGTCTTCGCGGCGGCGGGGCCTCTTCGGCTGGCCCGACCTGCTTCGAAAACCGTGGCCCGCCTGATGCGGACCGATAGGACAGGTGATAGACCGACCTGTCCTTCACGTCCATTTTCTAGGTTGTTGCGGATGGGGAAGCATTTTCCGGCTGCGCCGCTGCAAACAACCGAGTTTCTCCTTCCGCACTGCGAAACCCGGCGCGCTGCGGGCAGATGATTCCGGCCGTGGGGACGATGACGCCCTCCGGGGGGGGCCGGACAAACACGATCCCGGCCGGAACCCGGCCGGGATCGGCGCCCGCAACAGGGGCGCGTGCGTCAGGGGATTTGCGTTTGGCTCAGGCGGCCTTGTCGGCGCGTGCCAGCAGGGCGGCCAGTTGGCCGATACTACGTTCCAGCCGCGCCAGCAGCGGGGCCGAGGCCGGAATGCCATCGGCGAAATCCGCAGGACCGGCGTAAACCCCGGTCGGCAGAACCGCCGCCTCGAAGAACGCGAACAGCGGGCGCAGCTGATGTTCGATCACCAGCGCATGACGGTCGCCACCCCCCGTCGCGGTCAACAGCACCGGCTTGCCGGCCAGGTCTGCGGGTTCGATCAGGTCGAACAGATGCTTGAACAGGCCCGAATAGCTGCCCTTGTAGACCGGACTGCCCACCACCAGCACATCGGCGCCGATGATCGCATCGACGATCTGCCGCGCCTCGGGCGCCAGATCGTCCAGACGCCCCGCCCCGCCCAGACCGGGTTGCAGATCGCCCAGGTCGAACACCCGCGCCTGCCCGCCATGGCGTTCCGCCGCACGCTTGGCCGCCACGGCCACCAGCGCACGGGTCTTTGAAGTGCGGCCGGAACTTCCGGCAAAGCCGACGATCTGAAGGGGCATGGGGTATTTCCATTGAAAGGATCGCCCCGAGGTCTAGCCCCGATGCCGGGGGCGTGGCCATTCCAAAGGTCCGTGCGCCGGGAAAAGAACAGACCTGTCTTCTCACGGATAGGAAGAAGAATTTCCGCCGCACCTCCACGACCCGGGCCGGGGAGCAAGAAGGATATTCTGGGCCACCTAGACGCAGGGACGAAATTCTTCTCCCGCCGCCGAAACTGCGAAAGCCCTGTTTCATTGCGATTCTTCCCCCGCCCGGTCACTCTGCCGCCGGATGCAAAAAGGCAGTCGGCAGGATGGGCAATCCCCGAAAGTTCGTGGTGGGCATCACCGATCACATGATCGGTCAGCCGGATCTCGAGGCGGAAATCCTGGGCGACGGGATCGAGATCGACTTTTTCGACACGGTGGACGAGGCGCGGCTGGACCCGGCGCGGCTGGCGCGGGTCGATGCGCTGATGGTCTGGGGCGCCCGGCTTGGCCCCGCCAGCATCCGTCATCTGGCGCGCTGTCGCGGGGTGGTGCGTTACGGCGTCGGTTACGAAAAGATCGACCTGCCCGCGCTGACGGCTGCGGGCATTCCCTTTGCCAACAACCCCGATTACGGCACCGAAGAGGTGGCGGATCATGCGCTGGCGATGATCCTGTCGCTGCACCGCAGGCTTTGGGAACACGACGCGCGGGCGCGGGGCCATTCCAGCGGCTGGCAGGTCCACAGCCTGACACCTCTGTCGCGGTCGAACCGCGCGACGGTCGGCGTGGTCGGTGTGGGGCGGATCGGGACGGCGGTTGTGAACCGGCTGAAACCCTTTGGCTTTCGCATCCTTGGCCATGATCCCTTTCAGCCGCCCGGCCATGAAAAGGCGGTGGGGTATGAAAGGGTCGAACGGCTGGACGATCTGCTGGCGCGGTCGGATGTCGTGACGCTGCATTGCCCGGCGACGCAGGACAGCCGTGGCCTGTTGCGCGCCCAGGGGCTGGCGCGGATGAAGCGGGGCGCGATCCTCGTCAACACCGCGCGGGGGGAATTGACCGACGATCTCGACGCGCTGGAGGCGGCCCTGCGCAGCCGCCATCTGGCGGCCGCCGCGATAGACACCCTGCCCCAGGAACCCCCCGGCCCCCATCCGCTGCTCGATGCATGGCGACAGCGCGAGGACTGGCTGGCCGGGCGGCTGATCATCACGCCGCATAACGCCTTTTATTCAGACCATGCGGCGGTCGAGATGCGCAGCAATGCCGCCCATACGGTGCGCCTTCTGTTGACCGAAGGCAGGTTGCGCAATCAGATCCGCATATGAAGGCCGGACATGTCACCCCGTCAGCCCCCGGCCGAAAGAGGGGTCCAGACAGGGGGTCCATACAGGCGGCATGTGTGCGACGGGGCGCTCGCCCGGTCCTGTTGCACCGCCGATAAAGGCCGGAATGCCCCGGACCGGCATGTCGGACCTGTCGGTCGCGCATGAAATTCCCCTCCGGGCGATGGAACCATCTGCGCCCCGGCGTGTTTCCCTGTCACCGCAGGTCCGGGGAGATGGTGGAAATGGCACATCCGAACGACGCAGTGATCCGCGAACGCGCCTATGAAATCTGGCTGCGCGAAGGATGTCCGCCCGATGCAGCCGACCGGAACTGGAAGCAGGCTCATGCCGAACTGTCCGCGCAGGCAGACGACCCGCAACCGGCAGAGGCCGAAGCGGTCATCGTTGCCGGGCCAGAGGCGCACCGGCATGAGAAATCCCCGCCCGCCCCCAAAACGCCCCGCAAGAAGAGGGCGCCCGAATCGCCGGTGATCGTCGCCGGACCCGAGGCCCACGCGAACGAGAAAAGCTGAACGCCCGGACAGAGGGGTCAGGTGACGGGCATCCAAGGCGCGTCATTGCGCCATGAATAATGCCGCCACCTGGCCTTCAGATCAGCCCTTCGTTGCGGAACATCGCCTTCAGATCCTGCTGCGGCCTTGCGCCGAAATGGCTGATCACCTCGGCCGCGGCGGTGCAGCCCATGCGGCCGGCCACCTCCAGCCTCTGGCCCGTGGCCATGCCATACAGAAAGCCCGCGGCGAACTGGTCGCCCGCCCCGGTCGCATCCACCGGCACCACGCGGCGAACCGGCACCGTTGCGCGTTCGTCGCCGCGGATCAGGATCACCTCGTCGCCCGACCGGGTGCAGACGACCAGCCCGCAGTCGGCCCGCGCCTGTGCCAGTGCCTGTTCCAGATCGGCGGTCTGGTAGAGCGATTCCCATTCATGCTGGTTGCCGATGACGTAATCCATCTGCTCGGACACCAGACGGCGGAAATCGCCCCGGTGCCGGTCGACGCAGAACGGATCGGACAGGGCGATCCCGGCCTTGCCGCCCCCGGCGTGGCAGTCGCGCGCGGCCTTCAGGAAGGCCTGCTTGCCCTTGTCCTTGTCGAACAGATAGCCCTCCAGAAACAGCCAGTCGGTGCTGCCGGCCACATCTTTTGCAACATCCTCGGGTCCAAGATCGGCCGAAATGCCCAGATAGGTGTTCATCGACCGCTCGCCATCCGGCGTGACGAAGATCATTGAGCGCGAGGTGGGCAGATCCGCCCCCGCCACCGGCGGGTTGGGGAAATCCGTGCCCTCGCCCGTCAGGGCGCCGGCATAGAACCGCCCCAGGGCATCGTCGCGCACCCTGCCGATGAAGGCGGTCTTCAGCCCCAGGGCGCCGACCCCCGCCACCGTATTGCCGACCGACCCGCCCGGCGCCTCAGTCCGTTCCTTCATCGCGGCATACAGAACCTCGGCCCGGTCGCGTTCGACCAGTTGCATGATGCCCTTGGAAATGCCCATCAAGTCCAGGAACGTGTCCTCGGAATGGCTGAGGACATCGACAATGGCATTGCCGATCCCGACGAGGCTATAGCGGGTCATGCGGTCTTTTCCTCGTAAAGGCACCAGTCGGAAATGGGGCAGATGCCGCATTTCGGCTTGCGCGCGATGCAGATATAGCGGCCGTGCAGGATCAGCCAGTGATGGGCATGGCGCTGGAATTCGACCGGCACATTGTCCTCGATCGCCCGTTCGACGGCCAGTTCGTCCCGGCCAGGGCAGATGCCGGTGCGGTTGCCGATGCGGAAGATATGGGTGTCGACCGCCTGTGTCGGCGCGCCGAACCACATGTTCAGCACCACATTCGCCGTCTTGCGCCCCACGCCGGGCAGGGATTGCAGCGCCGCGCGCGAGGACGGGACCACGCCGCCGAAATTGTCGATCAACAGCTGCGACAGGCGGATGACGTTGCGCGCCTTGTTGCGGTAAAGGCCGATCGTCCTGATATGGTCGATCAGCGCCTCTTCCCCCAGGGCCAGCATCTTTTCCGGCGTGTCGGCGATGGCGAACAGCTTGCGGGTGGCCTTGTTCACCCCGGCATCCGTCGCCTGCGCCGACAGCGCCACGGCGACCAGCAGGGTAAAGGCGTTCACATGCTCCAGCTCGCCCTTCGGCTCCGGCTCGACCTCTCGGAACCGGGTAAAGACGGCCTGCATCTCGGCATATGACAATTGGCGCACCATGGCCCCGCTATGGCCCAAGGCTTCGCGCGGGGCAAGACGGCGGGCGGATCGCGCAGGAAACGGGTCGCGGGCCGTGGCGCGCGCGCCTATGTTCACAGGGCGAAGGAGAGATGCCATGCCCGAAACCGTCCCCTATCACCATGCCGTCATCGCCCGCGCGCTGAAGGTCATCGACACCGAAGGCCCCGCCCTGTCGCTGGACGATCTGGCCGCGCGCATGGGGATGAGCGCGGCGCATTTCCAGCGCGTCTTTTCCCAATGGGTCGGCGTCAGCCCCAAGCGGTATCAGCAATATCTGACGCTGGACAATGCCAAGGCGATGCTGGCCGAACGGTTCACCCTGCTGGACACCGCCCATGCGGCAGGGCTGTCGGGCACCGGGCGGCTGCACGACCTGTTCCTGCGGTGGGAGGCGATGTCGCCCGGCGAGTTCGCCCGCGGGGGCGAGGGGTTGCAGATCGCCTGGGCCTTTCAGCCGACGCCCTTTGGCGAGGCGCTGGTGATGGCGACCGACCGGGGCATCTGCGGCATCGGCTTTACCTCGGAATGCACGCGCGATCACGCAATGGCCGACCTGACCCGCCGCTGGCCGCGCGCGACCTTCGTGCAGTCGGAGCATGAGATCGCGCCGCTGGCCGAGGCCGCCTTTTCCGGCGGCGAGGCGAAGCTGCACCTGATCGGCGCCCCCTTCCAGATCAAGGTGTGGGAGGCGCTGCTGAACGTGCCCACCGGCCATGTGACCACCTATTCCGAGATCGCGGGTGCGGTCGGCCATCCCAGGGCGGTTCGCGCGGTCGGCACCGCGGTAGGGCGCAACCCGATCAGCTGGCTGATCCCCTGCCACCGGGCGCTGCGCAAGTCGGGGGCGCTTGGCGGCTATCACTGGGGCCTGCCGGTCAAGCGCGCCCTGCTGGCCTGGGAATCGGCGCGGGCCGAAGCGGATGCGCCCGACCTGCGCATCGGCCCCGGCCTGCGCACTGGAACGTGATGGGCGGAAAGCTGCCGGCCCCCGCCGCCATCTGTCCAAAGCCGCGGGGCCTGCTATATGGTCGCCCCGAAGGCCGCCGGACAGCGCGGCCCGTTCAAACCGGAGGCGGCAGAGCCATGAAATTGAAGTCCCCCATCCTGATCTCGGCCATCGGCCTTTTGGCCCTGACCGCCTGCGTCAACCCCGAGGCCTATCCGAACGATCCGAATGCGCGCACCAAGAACGGGGCGCTGATCGGCGGGCTGACCGGGGCGGCACTTGGCGCCACCTCGAACAGCAGCCACCGGCTGGGCGCCACCATCGTCGGCGGCGCGCTTGGGGCTATGGCGGGCGGTGCGATCGGCGCAGGTCTGGACCAGCAGGCGGCGGAACTGCGCGGCAGCCTTGGCAATTCGCAGATCTCTGTCACCAACATGGGCGACTATCTGGTCGTGAACATGCCGCAGGACGTGCTGTTCGCCACCGACAGCGCCACGCTGCGCCCCGACCTGACGCGCGATGTCTATGCCGTCGCCTCGAACCTGGTGAAATACCCGAACTCGCGGGTCGAGGTCGTGGGCCATACCGACAACACCGGCACCGCGGCCTACAATTATGACCTGTCGCAGCGCCGCGCGGCCTCGGTCGCCGGGGTGCTGCGCGATGGCGGGGTGCCGGGTCAACGCATCACCCCCATCGGCCGCGGCTTCGACCAGCCCGTCGCCTCGAACGCCACGGCCCAGGGACGGGCGCAGAACCGCCGGGTGGAGATCATCATCCGCCCGACGATGTAAGACCAATCGGGGTAAGGCCAATCGGGCCGGCCGCCCCCTTGGCGGCCGGCGTCGGACAGGCGGGGGTTTCACACCCCGTCGTCCATTGGTTCTTGAACCAATGGTGAATCCAATGGACGACCCCCGTGGGATATTCGTGTCCAGAAAGAGGGGGGATCAGCGCAGGCGGCGGCTGCCGATCCGCGCGATGGTCACCGCCAGGACGATCCGCACCACATGGTGGACCGTCACGTAGACCACCCCGATGTTCAGGCTGAGCGCGATCAGGCTCATCTCGGCGACGCCGCCGGGGGCAAAGGCCAGGAAGATCGCGGTCACAGGCTCGTCGATCAGGGTGTGCAGCCCAAGCGCGAACCCGAAGGCCAGGATCAGCGCCGCTGTTCCGTTCAGCACCGCCAGACCGAAGGTCCGCGCCAGCATCGCCCGGTCCATCCCGCCAAAGCGCGCGCCCAGGCCTGCGCCGACCACAACCTGCGTCACCGACACCAGCCAGACCGGCGGCGCACCCTGGGCCAGCCCCGTCGCATGGGCGACCGCCGACAGAAGCAGCGGCCCCGTCATCATCGGCGCGGGAAACCGCAGCCTTGCGGCCAGCCAGAACCCCGCCACCCCCGCCGCCGCCAGCACCAGCCAGTCGACCGGACCGGGGGTCACGCCGCCCCCCATGCTGACCCCCGCCGCCGATCCGACGCGCGATCCGGTCAGCGCCAGAAAGATCAACGGCACCGACACGATGGTCAGGATCAGGCGCAGGAACTGCAACGCGGTCAGGATGCGGATGTCGGCCCCCATCTCTTCGCCCAGCGAGACGCTTTCGATCAGCCCGCCGGGGATACCGCCGAAAAACGCCTCGCGCGGGCCGATGCCGCCCCTGCGGTAGATCGCATAGGCAAGGGCATGGGCGGCGGGAATGTAGATCAGCAGCGCCAGCAGGCTGGGCCACCACTGACCCATGCCGCCCACCACCTGCGGGGTGAAGGCCCCGCCGATGGACACGCCGATCACCGGCACGAACCCCTGCCGCAGCCGCAGCGGCAGCGTCATGCGGTGGCCGAAAAGCCGCCGCTCTCCCGCCGCCAGCAGCGCCGTCACCACCAGCGCCCCCAGCAGGAATCCCAGCGGCAGCCGCAGCCACCAGGCGGCCAGCCCGCCCGCCGAGGCCACCCCCAGCGTCACCGCCACGGCGCCGATTTCCGCCCCGAAGATCCGCATCACCAGTGCGGAGGCTTCTGGTCGGCCAGCGGGATGGTGCCGCCTGCGGCCTCGCGTTCGGCCTCGCGCTCCATCAGCATTTCGACCCGGCGGTTCAGCACGGCGATTTCCCGCGCCTGCCGGGCGACGACGGCCGACAGGTCCTCGACCATGCGGGTCAGGTGGGCCAGCGCCTCTTCGGCGGCGATCATCCGTGGTTCCATTGCTTTTCCCTGCCCGATTCCGGCCTGTGCGGCTTGTTCCCGACCGTCCCATCCGCTAGGACGCGGGCGCGATCAAGACCCAAAGGCGCGACCCATGGCCAAGGATACCCCCCGCCGTCCCCGCGCGGAAACGCCGAAAGGCTTCCGCGACTATTTCGGCGCAGACGTGACCGAACGCAAGGCAATGCTGGATGCGATCGGGCAGGTCTATCACCGCCATGGCTTTGACCCGCTGGAAACCAGCGCGGTCGAAACGGTCGAGGCCCTGGGCAAGTTCCTGCCCGACGTGGACCGCCCGAACGAGGGCGTCTTTGCCTGGCAGGACGAGGATGAAAGCTGGATGGCGCTACGCTATGACATGACCGCGCCCCTGGCGCGCGTGGCGGCGCAGTATCGCAACGACCTGCCCTCGCCCTATCGGCGCTATGCCATGGGTCCGGTCTGGCGCAACGAAAAGCCGGGGCCGGGGCGGTTCCGGCAGTTCTATCAATGCGATGCCGATACGGTCGGGGCGCCTTCGGTCGCGGCCGATGCCGAGATCTGCGCGATGCTGGCCGATGTGTTCGACACGCTGGGCCTGGGCGGCGACTATGTGGTGCGGGTGAACAACCGCAAGGTCCTGAACGGCGTGATGGAGGTTGCGGGCATCGCCGGCGACGACAAGGAGGCCGAACGCGGCATCGTCCTGCGCGCCATCGACAAGATCGACCGGCTGGGCGAGGACGGGGTGCGCGCCCTGCTGGGGCCGGGCCGCAAGGATGAAAGCGGCGATTTCACCAAGGGCGCGGGGCTGTCGGATGCGCAGGCCGATGTGGTGATGGGCTTCATGGCCGCCAAGCGCGACACCGGCGCGGAAACCACCGCGCGGCTGCGCGATCTGGTGGGCGCATCGGCCATCGGCGCCGAAGGCGTGGAGGAACTGGAAACCATCGCCGCCCTTCTGGAGGCGCAGGGCTATGGCCCCGACCGCATCCAGATCGACCCTTCGGTCGTGCGCGGGCTTGGCTACTATACCGGCCCGGTGTTCGAGGCCGAGCTGACCTTTGAAATCCTTGATGAAAAGGGTCGCAAGCGGCAGTTCGGCTCGGTCGCGGGCGGCGGGCGCTATGACGATCTGGTCAAGCGATTCACCGGGCAGGCCGTGCCCGCGACGGGCGTTTCCATCGGGGTCGATCGCCTGCTGGCCGCCCTGCGGGCCAAGGGGCGCAGCGCGGGCGACACCACCGGCCCCGTGGTCGTGACGGTGATGGATCGCGACCGGATGGCCGATTACATGGCCATGGCGTCCGATCTGCGCAATGCGGGCATCCGGGCCGAGGTCTATCTGGGCAACCCGAAGAACTTCGGCAACCAGTTGAAATATGCCGACAAGCGGCACTCTCCCCTCGCCGTGATCCAGGGCGGGGACGAGGCGGCGCGGGGCGAGGTGGTGCTGAAGGACCTGATCCTTGGCGCGCAGATCGCCGCGAGCGCCACTCTGGAGGAATGGAAGGACCGCCCCGCGCAAAAGGCCGTGCCGAGGGGCGATCTCGTTCGGGAGGTGCAAGCGATGCTGGCCGCCCAGACCGCACCCGGCCCGGCGAGATGACGGCCAGTCCCGACAAGGCCGCCATCCGGGCCGAGGCGGAACGCCTGTTCGCCGCCTTTCGCGACGCCGGCGCCCTGCCGGTCGAGGCCGATGTGCTGCAACCGGCCGAAACCCTGCTGGATCTTTATGGCGAGGACATCCGCGCCCGCGCCTATGTGACCGCCGACCCGCTGCGGGGCGAGATGATGCTGCGCCCCGATTTCACCGTGCCGGTGGTCTTGGGCCATATGGCCGACGGCGCGGAGCCGGCGCGCTATTGCTATAAGGGCGAGGTGTTCCGCAAGCAGGACCACCTTGGCCCGCGCGCCAGCGAATACCTGCAAGTGGGGTTCGAGGTCTTTGACCGCGACGTGCCAAAGGCAGATGCCGAGGTTTTCAGCCTTTTCAGCAGCTTGCTGTCCGATCTTGATGTGACGCCGGAAACCGGCGACATCGGCATCCTGATGGCGGCCGTCCGCGGCCTGGATACCACCGAACGGCGCAAGGCGGCGCTGCTGCGCCACATCTGGCGCCCGCAAAGGTTCCGCGCTCTGCTGGACCGTTTCGCCGGGCGCGCGCCCGTTTCTGCCGCGCGGCGGCAGATGCTGGCGCATCTGGCCCAGGGGCCCGCGCCCGAGCTGATCGCCACCGCCGGTCCGCTGATCGGCCTGCGGGACGAAGGCGAGATCGCCGCCCGCGCCACCGCCTTGATCGAGGATGCCGAGGCGCGCCCGATCCTCGCCCCCGAGGCGGCGCTGCTTTACGACCTGCTGACGCTGGAGGCGCCGGCGCGGGCTGCGCTGGCCCATCTGCGCGGCATCACCCCGCTGCTGCCCGCCATCGAACCCGCGGTCGACCGCTTTGCCGACCGGCTGGGCGCCTTGTCGAAACGCGGGATCGACGTGGATGCGCTGCCGTTTTCGGCCAGCCACGGGCGCACGACGCTGGAATATTACGACGGTTTCGTCTTTACCTTTCACGCCGCCGATCCCGCCCTGCCCCCGGTCGCCAGCGGCGGGCGCTATGACGCGCTGACCGCGGTTCTGGGCGCGGGCCGGTCGATCCCGGCCGTGGGCGGCATCATCCGCCCCAATGTCGTCACGGCGCTGAGGGCCGCGAAATGCTGAAGATCGGCGTGCCGTCCAAGGGGCGGCTGATGGAAAAGACCTTCGACTGGTTCGGCGCGCGCGGCGTCACCATGGCCCGCACCGGGAACGAGCGGGAATATTCCGGCGCGGTCGAAGGCGTCGATGGGGTGGAACTGGTGCTGCTTTCGGCAGGCGAGATCCCGCGCGAACTGGCGGCGGGGCGCATCCACCTTGGCGTCACCGGATCGGATCTGGTGCGCGACAAGCTGGCCGACTGGGCGGCACAGGTGACGGAACTGGCCGAACTGGGCTTTGGCCATGCCGATCTGGTGATCGCCGTTCCCGCCTGCTGGATCGACGTGGAAACCGTGGACGACCTTGATGCCGCGGCTTCGGCCTTTCGCGCGGCGCATGGCCACCGCCTGCGGATCGCGACGAAATATCACCGTCTGGTGCGCGAGTTCCTGACCGCGCAGGGCGTGGCGGATTACCAGCTGGTCGACAGCCAGGGGGCGACCGAAGGCACGATCCGCAACCTGACGGCCGAGGCGATTGCCGACATCACCTCGTCGGGGGAAACGCTGCGGGCGAACCATCTGAAGATTCTGGCCGACGGGCTGATCCACAGCAGCCAGGCGGTGCTGTTCCTGTCCCGCGGAGCGGAATGGGACGGCGCGGCGCGTCACGCGCTGGACGATCTGGCCGCGAAGACCGGGCTGCACGCAGCCCTGCCGTGAGACCGTGCCGCATGTCCCAAGGCTTCAGCTCCCGCGCGGCGGGCAAGGCACGAACGCCAGGCGTCAATATAGCCTGAAGGCATATTAACGGCCATCCATCCGATCAACTTGCCGGATCATGCCGCCTACCATGCCCGCAAGAGGGAGGAGCGTGGACCTAGGAGGGGTCCGTGCCTTGCAGCATCCCGTCGGCGCATGGCGCAGGCCGGACTGCAAGACCCTCGCATCGAGGGGAGGACAACGATGCTTACCAGACGGACGTTCATCAAGACGGGCACCGCGCTTGCGGCGTCGGGTCTTGCCATGCCCGCGCTCGCGCAGGGGATCAAGCTGAAGATCGGCTATGTCAGCCCACAGACCGGCCCGCTTTCGGCGTTTTCGGCGGCCGACGATTTCATGGTGAAACAGTTCCTGGCCGCCGCACCGGGGCTGGGCCTGGATGTCGAGGTCATCGTCAAGGACAGCCAGTCGAGCCCCAACCGCGCCGCCGAAGTGGCAAAGGAACTGATCAGCCGGGACGAGGTGAACCTGCTGCTGGTCGCCTCCACCCCCGAGACGACGAACCCCGTCTGCACCGTGGCCGAGGCGGAAGAGATCCCCGTGATTTCCACCGTCGCGCCGTGGCAGCCGTGGTTCATCGGCCAGCAGGGCGATCCGTCGAAACCCGACGCGTGGAAACCGTTCGACTATGTCTATCACTTCTTCTGGGGGCTGGAGGACAACGTCGCCGTCTTCATGAACATGTGGAACGGGATCGACAGCAACAAGTCGGTGGGGGCGCTGTGGCCGAACGACGGCGACGGCAATGCCTGGGCCTCGGACGTGGGGATGCCGCCCGCGCTGGCCAAGGCGGGCTACAAGCTGACCGATCCGGGTCGGTATCAGAACCTGACCGACGATTTTTCGGCGCAGATCAACGCCTTCAAGGCGGCGGATGCGCAGATCATGACCGGCATCCCGATCCCGCCGGATTTCACCACCTTCTGGACGCAGGCGCGTCAGCAGGGATACCGGCCCAAGATGGTGTCGGTCGCCAAGGCGCTGCTGTTTCCCGAAAGCGTCGCGGCGCTTGGCGATCTGGGCCACAACCTGACCTGCGAGGTCTGGTGGTCGCCCGCGCATCCGTTCAAATCCTCGATCACCGGGCAGACGGCGGGGGAACTGGCCACGGCCTTCGAGGCGGATGCGAAGCGCCAGTGGACGCAGCCCGCCGGTTTCATCCATGCCCTGTTCGAGGTGGCGGCCGATGCGATCAAGCGGGCGGATGACCCGACCGACGGCGATGCGCTGGCCCAGGCGGTGGCGACGACCAACCTGCAAACCGTGGTGGGGCAGGTCCAGTGGGGCCGCGACAATGTGCCGGACTTTGCGCGCAAGAACGTGTCGAAAACCCCGCTGGTCGGCGGCCAGTGGCGGAAAAAGGCGGATGGCACATTCGATCTGGTGATCGTGGAAAACGCGCTGGCCCCGGAAATCCCGCTGGGCGGCACGCTGGAAACCCTGGCCTGAGGGCCGGTCCGCCCCGGCCGCGCGCCGGGGCATTTCCCCAAAAGGTGAAACATGGCGATCCTGTCGCTGCATTCGGTGTCGAAAAGCTTTGGCGCGCTGAAGGTCACGGATGACGTGAGCTTTGATCTTGCGCCGGGCGAGGCGCTTGGCATCATCGGGCCGAACGGGGCGGGGAAATCCACCCTGTTCAACCTGATCACCGGCAATCTGCGCCCCGACAGCGGGCGGGTGATGCTGGACGGGCGCGACGTGACGGGGCAAAGCCCGATGGCGCGCTGTGCATCGGGCATCGGGCGGTCGTTCCAGATCCCACAGCCCTTTGGCGATCTGACGGTTTATGAAAACCTGCTGGTGGCGGCGCGGTTCGGCGGCGGCATGACGGGGGCCGAGGCGCCGGGCGCCTGCATGGACATCCTGCGGCGCACCGGCCTGACCCGGTTCGCCGACCGCAAGGCCGGGGGCCTGCCGCTGTTGAACCGCAAGCGTCTGGAACTGGCCCGCGCCATGGCGACGCGGCCGCGGGTCATCCTGCTGGACGAAATCGCGGGCGGGCTGACCGATGGCGAATGCGTGGAACTGGTGGCGACGATCCGCGCCATCCATGCCGAGGGCACGGCGATCATCTGGATCGAGCATGTGCTTCACGCGCTGACCAGCGTGGTGACGCGGCTGATGGTGCTGAACTTTGGCAAGATGTTGATGATCGGGGCGCCGGATCAGGTGATGGCCGCCCCCGCCGTCAGGGAAATCTATCTGGGGATCGAGGCATGAGCGCGCTGCTGGAGGTTCGCGGCCTGACCGCCCATTATGGTGATTTTCAGGCGCTGTTCGGGGTCGATCTGACGCTGGAAAAGGGGCAGACCGTCGCCATCATCGGCGCGAACGGCGCGGGCAAGACCACGCTGATGCGGGCGATCACCGGCGTGGCAAAGGTGACGGGCGGCACCGTGACGCTGGACGGCCGGGCCATCGCGGGCACCGCCGCGCCCGACATCCTGACCGCCGGCATCGCCATGGTGCCCGAGGGGCGGCGCCTGTTCCCCAGCCTGTCGGTCGAGGAAAACCTGCTGATCGGCGCCCACGCGCGCAAGGGCAACGGCTTCTGGACGCTGGAGCGGATCTATGACCTTGCGCCGATCCTGCGCGAACGGCGCAACCACCCGGGCACCGCGCTGTCGGGCGGGCAGCAGCAGCTGGTGGCCATCGGGCGGGCGCTGATGTCGAACCCGGCCGTGCTGCTGTGCGACGAGCTGAGCCTTGGCCTGGCCCCCGTGGTCATCCGCGAGATCTATGCCTCGTTCCCCAAGATCCGCGAAAGCGGCACCTCGATCATCGTGGTGGAACAGGACATCGGGCAGGCACTGAAGGTCGCCGATCACGTCTATTGCATGATGGAAGGCCGCGTCACCCTGCAAGGCCGCCCCGCCGACCTGTCGCGCGAGGCGATCCACGCCGCCTATTTCGGAGCGAGCCACGCATGAACCTTGTCGATACACTTGTTCAGGGGCTGCTGCTGGGCGGACTTTATGCCCTGTTCGCCGCGGGGTTGAGCCTTGTCTTCGGCATCATGCGGCTCGTCAATCTGGCGCATGGCGACCTGATCGTGCTGGGCGCCTATCTGATCCTGGGGATCGCGACGGCACTTGGCATCAGCCCGGTTCTGGCGGCAGTGATCGCCCTTCCGATCATGTTCGCGCTTGGCTGGGTGTTGCAGGCGGGGCTACTGAACCGGGTTTTGGGCGACGACATCCTGCCGCCGCTGCTGGTGACATTCGGCCTGTCGGTCGTCATCCAGAACGGGCTGCTGCAAGTCTTTACCGCCGACAGCCGCAAGCTGTCGCTGGGGCCGGTCGAGGCGGCGTCGCTGCCGCTTGGGCCGGTGCATGTGGGGGTGATGCCGCTGATCACCTTTGCCTCGGCCATCGGGGTGATCCTGGGCCTGAACTGGCTGTTCTATCGCACCGCACTGGGCCGGGCGTTCCGCGCCACATCCGACGATGCGGTGACGGCACAGCTGATGGGCATCCGGCCGCAGCGGATCTTTGCAATCGCCACCGGCATCGCGCTGGTCGTGGCCACCATCGCGGCGCTTTATCTGGGGACGCGGGCGAATTTCGACCCGTCCATCGGCCCGGCGCGGCTGCTTTACGCGTTCGAGGCGGTGATCATCGGCGGGCTGGGCAGCCTGTGGGGCACGCTGGCGGGCGGGCTGGTGATCGGCGTGGCGCAGGCATTCGGGGCGGCGATCACGCCGGAGTGGCAGATCCTGGCCGGGCATATGGCCTTTGTGGCGGTGCTGCTGGTGCGGCCGCGCGGGCTGTTCCCGCGGGCGAATGACTAAGGGGAACAGGACATGAGCAAACCCGTCTCGCTGATGCTCGCGGCCGTGCTGGTCGTGGGGATGGCCGCGCTGCCGGTGATCGCGCCGCGGGCCATCGTGCAGGACCTGTTCACCGTGCTGTGCCTGCTGGTGCTGGCGCTGAACTGGAACATGCTGGCCGGTTTCGCGGGCCTCGTCTCGGTGGGACAACAGGCGTTTGTCGGCATCGGCGCCTATACGATGTTCGCCGCCGTCATCCTGTGGGGGATGGACCCTCTGGCGGGGGTGCTGCTGGGGGGCATCGTAGCGATGGTGCTGGCGATCCCCATGGCGTTCTTTGCCTTTCGACTGAACGGCGCCTATTTCGCCATCGGCACCTGGGTGGTGGCCGACATCTGTCGCCTTGGGTTCGGCCAGTGGAAGGCGCTTGGCGGCGGCACCGGAACCTCGCTGCCCAAGGGCACGACCAGGGACATGCTGGGGGTCGAGGCGGTGAAGGGCCTGCTGGATGTCTCCAGCGCGGCGGCGGCGGATGCGGTGCTTTACTGGGTCGCGCTGGTGCTGGTGGTGGCGATGCTGGCGGCGTCCTGGGTGTTCCTGCGGTCGCGGATGGGGCTGGCCCTGCAAGCCGTGCGCGACAATGTGCAGGCGGCGCGGTCGGTGGGCGTCGATCCCGTGCGGATCAAGGCGCTGGTGTTTCTGCTGACGGCCTTTGGCACGGGCCTTTGCGGGGGGCTGATCTTCATCCAGATCACACGGGTTTCACCCAATGCGGCCTTCTCGGTGCTGGACTGGACGGCCTTTGTCATCTTCATCGTCGTCATCGGCGGGATCGGCACCCTGCCCGGCCCCATCGTCGGCGTGCTGGTGTTCTATGCGCTGGAACGGCTGCTGGCCGATTACGGCACCGTCTATCTGATCGTGCTGGGCCTGATCGGCATCGCGATCATGCTGTTCGCCCGGCGCGGCCTGTGGGGGCTGTTCGTCCAGCGCACGGGCATCGACCTTCTGCCGCTTGGCCACCCTGCGCCGCACGGCACCCCCTGACCCCTTTTCGAGGAGGAAAAGCCATGAGCCATTTTACCGAAGCCGCCTCGGTCGAAACCGTCAACGGGCGGATGGGGCCGGACACCAGCCCCCGCCTGCGCGAGGTCATGACCTGTCTGGTCCGGCATCTGCACGCCTTTGCCAAGGAAATCCACCTGACGCAGGAGGAATGGGAATACGGCATCGCCTTTCTGACCCGCACCGGCCAGATCTGTTCGGACGAGCGGCAGGAATTCATCCTGCTGTCCGACACGCTGGGCCTGTCGATGCTGGTCGATGCGATCAACAACCGCCGTCCGGCGGGGGCGACGGAAAACACCGTCTTTGGCCCCTTTCACGTCGAGGATGCGCCGATCCGCGCCATGGGCGACAACATCAGCCTGGATGGCAAGGGCGAAAGCTGCCTGTTCGAGGGGCGCGTGCTGGACCTTGAGGGCCGTCCCGTCGCAGGCGCGACGGTCGATGTCTGGTCCGACAATGCCGACGGTTACTATGACGTGCAGCAGCCGGACATCCAGCCGAAATGGAACAACCGCGGGCGGTTCATCACCGGGGCGGACGGGAAATACAGTTTCATCGGCATCAGGCCGGTCAGCTATCCCATCCCTGATGACGGCCCGGTGGGGCAGATGCTGGGCCACCTTGGCCGCCATCCCTATCGCCCGGCGCATATGCACTATCTGGTCACGGCGCCGGGGTTCCAGCGGGTGGTAACGCATACCTTCGTCGGCGGCGACGAATACCTGACCTCGGATGCGGTGTTCGGGGTCAAGGCCACGCTGGTCGCCCCGTATGAACGGGTCGAGGGCGGCAAGACCCTGTGGAGGTCGCCCTTCGATTTCGTCCTTGTTCCTGCGTGAAGGCACGGCCATGCCCAACGTCAAGATCTATGTCGATGACACCCTTTACCCGCAACTGCGGCCCGCGATCGCGGCGCTTCTGCCGGACCTTCGCGCCCTGCTCTGCCGGGATTTCGGCGTCGACATTCCCGCCTGCCAGTTCGGGGTGATCGGGGTCATGGGCCTGCCGGACCAGCCGCCGATAAACGCCGAACTCTCGATCCTGCCCCGGCCCGACCGCACGCGCGAGGCGGTGCTGTCCGTGGCGGAAAGCCTGCGCGCGATGATCGGCGTGGCGACGGGACAGCGGGTGGCCATCCGCATCTCGACCCTGGATGCGGCCGGCTATGTGGCGTTGAAGTGATCAGCCCCGGCGGCGCGTGACCTGTTGTTCATGGTCGATCCGCGCCTGAAGGCGCTGCATCTCGGTCGAAAGATGGGCCACGATCTGGCGCACCGCCGGCGGCCCGCCCCGCCCTGCCGGGACCAGCAGACCCAGTTGCCGGTCGGGATGGTCGATCTTCAGCGGCAGCGCCTCCAGCGGGACGGTGCGGCGCGACAGGAACACCACCGAATAGGGCAGCACGGTCAGCGCATCCGATCCCGTCAGCACCGACTGGATCGACGACAGGGTGCCCCCCGAAAAGCTGACGCGGAAATCCTCGCGTCCGATGGATTTCAGCGCGCGTTGCAGGTCGCGGTAAAGCGGGCTGTTGGCGGGCGGCGCGATCCACGGATAGGGGTCTATGTCGGCCAGCGTGATCGCCTTGCGCCGGGTCAGCGGATGGCCCGCCCGGCAGGCGATGACATTGCGTCCCGGCAACAGCGGCGTGAACTCCATGTCGGGCGGCACCTGGCTGGCGTGAAGCGGCACGATCGCCACGTCCAGCGCCCCGTTCCGCAACGCGGCCGCCAGCGCATCCAGATAGCCATAAGACTGGTCGATCTGCACATCGGGGTTCCGCGTCTGGAACTCGGCGATCATGGTGGAAACGACGCCATCCATGAAGATGGGAGAGCCGCCGACCCGCAGCCGCCCGGCGTGCCCCTGGCGATAGCGTTGCACCAGCAGGCTCGCCTCCTGGTTGGCGGCGCGGATGCGCGCGCCAAGGCGGGCAAGGCTGGCCCCCAGCTCGGTCGGCCGCAGCGGGCGGCGGCCCGGCTCGAACAGCGGCAGGCCGATCCGCTCCTCCAGCAGGGCCATGCTGCGGGACACCGACGGCTGCGATTTACCCAGGGCATCCGCCCCCTCGGTCAGCCCGCCCTTTTCGACGATGACGGCCAGAATCTCCAGATGTTCGCTGTCCAGCTTCATAACGAAAAGCGATATAATATCGGCATCATCCGATCAATATTTGCGTTCTGGACATCTAACCTTTTTCGACGGTTCGAGGGAGGAGCCAGATGTCTTTCTATCGCAACGAATTCACCGCGCGATCCGCCGAGGTGAAAGTGCGCTTTGGCGCGGGCGTGCGCCATGCCATCGCCGAAGAAGTCACGGCGCTCGGCGCGAAACGCGCGCTGATCCTGTCCACCCCGCATCAGGTCGCCGTGGCCGAGGAATTTGCGGCCCTTTGCGGGCAGCTGGCGGCGGGAACCTTTACCGGGGCGGTGATGCACACGCCGGTGGACGTGTCGGAACAGGCGACGGAACATGCCCGCAGGATCGGCGCGGATGTTCTGGTCGCGGTTGGCGGCGGGTCCACGACGGGCCTTGGCAAGGCCATCGCCCTGCGCACCGACCTGCCGCAGATCGTGGTGCCCACGACCTATGCCGGGTCCGAGGCGACGCCGATCCTGGGCCAGACGGAAAACGGGGTGAAGACCACGCTGACCAGCGCGAAGGTCCAGCCCGAGGTCATCCTTTACGATGCCGAACTGGTTGCCACCCTGCCGGTGGGCATGACGGTGACATCGGCCCTGAACGCCATGGCCCATGCGGCCGAGGGGCTTTATGCGCGGGACCGATCGCCGCTGTCCTCCCTTATGGCGGTCGAGGGGCTGCGCGCCTTTCGCGATGCCCTGCCCCGGGTCAAGGCATCGCCGGGCGATCTGTCGGGGCGGGGGGAAACCCTTTATGGTGCATGGTTGTGCGGAACCGTCCTGGGGCAGGTCGGCATGGCGCTGCACCACAAGCTTTGCCACACGCTGGGGGGCAGTTTCGACCTGCCGCACGCGGAAACCCATGCGGTCGTCCTGCCCCATGCCATCGCCTATAACGCAGGGGCGGTGCCCGACCTGCTGGCCCCGGTGGCAGAGATCTACGGCAACCCGAACCCCGGCCTTGCCATTTACGACTTCGCGGCACAGATGGGCTCGCCCCTGGCGCTGCGCGATCTGGGGCTGAAGGAATCCGATCTGGACCGCGCCGCCGATCTGGCCACGCGCAACCCCTATTGGAATCCGCGCCCGGTCGAGCGTGACGCGATCCGGCGGCTGTTGCAGGCCGCCTGGGCGGGCGACCGGCCCGCGACCTGACACCCGCGCCGCGGGGGAAAGAGGAGCCCCCGCCGCCCCACCACCCTTGGGAGGAAACCTATGGCTGACATCACCACCGACGTGCTGATCATTGGCACCGGCCCCGCAGGCTCAGCCGCGGCGGCGCTGCTTTCCAGTTACGGCATCGCCAACATGGCAGTGAACCGTTACCGCTGGCTGGCCAACACGCCGCGCGCCCATATCACCAACCAGCGCACGATGGAGGTGCTGCGCGACCTCGGCCGCGAGGTCGAGGACGAAGCCTATATGTTCGCCGCGCATCAGGATCTGATGGGCGAGAACGTGTTCTGCGAAAGCCTTGCGGGCGAAGAGATCGGCCGGATGAAGGCCTGGGGCAACCATCCGCTGTCAAAGGCGGAACACCTGATGTCTTCGCCCACGCAGATGAACGACCTGCCGCAGACCTTCATGGAACCGCTGCTGTTCAAGACGGCCTGTTCGCGCGGCACGCAGGCGCGGATGTCGACCGAATACCTGTCCCATGTGCAGGATGCCGATGGCGTGACGACCACCTGCCGCGACCGGCTGACCGGGCAATCGCTGACGATCCGGTCGAAATACCTGATCGGCGCCGATGGCGGCAAGTCGCAGGTGGCCGAGGATGCGGGCCTGCCGTTCGAGGGCAAGATGGGCGTCGGCGGGTCGATGAACATCTACTTCCGCGCCGATCTGTCGAAATACGTCGCCCACCGGCCCAGCGTGCTTTACTGGGTGATGCAGCCCGGCGCCGATGTCGGCGGCATCGGGATGGGGCTGGTGCGGATGGTCCGGCCTTGGAACGAATGGCTGATCGTCTGGGGATATGACATCAGCCAGCCCGCGCCCGAGGTCACGCCCGAATTCGCCACCGGCGTCGCCCGGCAGCTGATCGGCGACCCCGCGCTGGAGATCGAGCTGATTTCGGCCAGCACCTGGACGGTGAACAACTTTTACGCCACACGCACCGCGAACGGGCGGGTGTTCTGCATGGGCGATGCGATCCACCGCCATCCGCCGTCGAACGGGCTGGGGTCGAACACCTCGATCCAGGATGCGTTCAACCTGGCGTGGAAGCTGTCCATGGTGATCAAGGGTCAGGCCGGGCCGGGGCTGCTGGACAGCTATGATGCCGAACGTGCGCCGGTGGCCAAGCAGATCGTGACGCGGGCCAACCAGTCCATCGCCGAAACCGGCCCGATCTTTGCCGCACTTGGCATGGCCGAAGGCGTCAGCCCCGAGCAGATGCAGCGAAACCTGTCTGCCCGCAGCGAAGGCACCCCCGCAGCGCAGGCGCAGCGCGAGGCGATCCGCAAGGCCATCGCCTTCAAGAAATACGAGTTCGACGCCCATGGGGTGGAGTTGAACCAGCGCTATCGGTCGGATGCCGTCGTCACCGATGGCCAGATCGAGCCGGATTTCCAGCTGGACGCCGACCTGCATTATCAACCGACCACCTGGCCGGGGGCGCGACTGCCCCATGCCTGGCTTTACCGCCACGACACCGGCGCGCAGGTCTCGACCCTGGACCTGTGCGGTCATGGGCGGTTTACGCTGCTGACCGGCCTGGGCGGCGAGGCCTGGGTTCTGGCGGCCCGCAAGGTGGCGGAGGATCTGGGAATCGAGCTTGTGGCGCATGTGATCGGCCCGCGGCAGGACTATGTCGATCACAGCGGCGACTGGGCCCGCATCTCTGAAATCAGGGACGACGGATGCCTTCTGGTCCGGCCCGATCATCATATCTGCTGGCGTGCCACCACCATGGCGGATGCGCCCGAGGACGGTCTTCTTCGCGCGCTGCGCGCGGTGCTGGACCGCTGATCCCCTTCGGGGCCTGAAATGCCCGGCCTGCGGGTATCGGCCCGGATCGCACAGGATCCGGGCCATTCTCATGCCACCGCAAGCTGCGGTTGATCGGCGGCGCGCAGGCCGGCCATGACCGCATCAAAGCTTTGCCGCAGCCCCCCTGCATCCGCCGCCGTCGCCGCCACATAGAAATCCGGCCGCAACAGCGCATAGGTCGCGCCGATCCGGTCCAGCCATGCGCGATAGGTGCCCTCGACATCGACGGCATCGCAAGGGCTTCCCGCCGCGCCGATCCTGACCGTCTGTCCCCCCAACGCCGCCAGTTGCGCCATCTGCTGCGGGCTCAGCGCCGTTGCGGGGTCGTGATCCAGCCCGATCACCATCCAGCCAAAGCCCACTGCCTGATCGAACCTGTCGCGCCGGCCCTGCGCCTCGACCACGCCCTGCACCGACAACGCACCCGCGTGCGGGGTTTCGGCGCACCACGCCCCCGGCCCCAACTGGCAGATGTCGGTCGGGACGGGCGCAAAGTTCCGCGCCGCCAGATCGGCCCTCATCTGCCGGTCGCGCGCAGCGGCCTGTTCGGGGTCGGCGATGCAGATGATCTTGCCCAGATCCTGGCTGAAGTCGATGTAGTGCCGCGCGTGGTCCTTGCGTTCGGTGGTATAGCTGGCCAGCGCCTCGATCCCGTAAAGGCCCTTCAGCATCCCGTCCAGCCGCCAGCCCAGGGCAAAGGCATCGCGCAGGCCCGCGCACATCCCCTCGCCCGCGAAGGGCGGCATCAGATGCGCGGCATCCCCGGCGATGGCGCAGCGGCCGCGGTGCCAGTCGTTCGCCCACCGGGCCTGAAACCGATAGACGGCGCTGCGCTCCAGCAGGGCATTTTCGGGACTCAGACCCCAGGGCGCCAGCAACTCCCAGGCCTTTTCGGGCGCCTGCATCTCCTCGACGCTTTCGCCGGGCAGGACCATATATTCCCAGCGGCGCCGCACCGGCCCACCCGCGACGGGACCGGGGCCGCCCGGCACGATGGTCGTGGGGCGGCGCGGATCGCACAGCTGCCACTGCGCCGGTTCACCGGGGCGCGAGGCGACGTAATCGAATTGCGGGATCATGTCGAGGATCAGCCAGTCGAAGAAATAGCCCTTGTCCTCGCTTTCGATGCCAAGCGCCTGCCGCACAAAGCTGTTGGCGCCATCCGCCCCGATGACAAAGCGCGAGCGCAGGGTCTGCGCCCCGGTCGCGGTCGCATCCTCCAGCGGGTTGCGCCGGATGGTCAGCGTCGCGCTGTCGGCATCCTGCACCAGCCCGACCGCCTCGAAGCCGCGGATATGGCGGACGGTCGGCAGTTGATCGGCCAGTCCGGTCAGGCGCTTTTCCAGTTCCGGCTGATTGAACCAGTAACGCACCCGCCAGCCCGAAGCCGAGGTCGATTGCCAGTCGACGATCTGAAGATTCTCGCGCCCCGCATCTTTCCAGTAGTAAAGTTCGTCATGAAAGCTGATCGCCGGATCGCTTTCGGAATCGATGCCCAGCGTCGCCAGAATGCGCGCGATCTCATGATCATAGGTCACGGCGCGCGGGCGCCCGTATGCGGTGGTCCAGCGTTCCACCAGCGTGACCCGATGGCCCGCGCGTCCCAGCAGGATCGCCAGCAGCGTGCCGACCGGCCCGCCCCCGACGATGGCAACATCGGTATCGCAAGGCGCCCCGCTTACGGGCGCGCCAGTCAGTTCGACTGTCATCCTGATCTCCCTCCGGTGAGCGAGGGCCTTCCTCGGGGCCGAAAACCGCTCGAGGATAAATCTAGGCATAATATGAATGATCGTCAAGTTTGAATTTTATTCATACAAGGCCATGGATCACCCATGTCGAACGCAAACGGCACGACCCGACACGACGCTGAAAAGCGCGCGCATCGTCCTTGCGGCAAGGTCAAGGGATCCGTCGAACAGACGAATGGGAATGCCCCCGCCCCGAAATAAGCAGGGCAACCATCGCGTGATCCGGTCGCGGGCGTGCAAAACGGGCAGCACCCGTGTCATCTGCCGGGTTTCGGGGGGAAAGCCGCGTCAGCCTTCGCCCTACGTCCGGCCCTTTTTCCGCAGGGCGGCCAAGGGCGGGCCGGTGGGGCATCGTCACGGGATGACGGCGGTTGCCTCGATTTCCACCTTGGCCCGGTCTTCAACCAGCGCCACCACCTGCACCAGCGCCATTGCCGGATAGGTGCGCCCGATCACCGCCTTGTAGACCCGGCCCAGGTCTTTCAGGTTGTCCAGGTATTCCCGCTTTGACGTGACATACCAGGTCAGCCGCACCAGATGTTCGGGGCCTGCGCCCGCCTCGGCCAGCACGGCGACGATGGATTTCAGCGCCAGCTCCACCTGACCGACGAAATCGTCGGTCTCGAATTCCTGCTGGGCGTTCCAGCCGATCATCCCGCCGGTGAACACCATCCGCCCGGTCGCGGCGATGCCGTTGGAATAGCCGGGCGTCGCCTTCCAGTGCGACGGGTGCAGGATCTGATGGGTCATTGAACAGTCTCCATGAATGCGGTCGCGCGGGTGCGGATCACCTCGGGCCAGGGCGCGGCCTCGCCGGTCGGGGCAACCCAGACCAGCGTGTGACGCGTCTCCAGCCGGACCTCGCCGCGCGCCTCGGCCCGGATCAGGACCGTGGCGCTGGACCGGCCAAGCCGCAGGATTTCCAGCGAAAACTCCACCATCTCGCCCAGACGCGAGGGGGCGCGGAAATCGGTTTCGATATGCACGGTCGGAACGCCGCAGCCTTCCTCCATCGTGATGCGCGCGAAAGGATAGCGCAGGACATCGGCGAAAAAGTTCTCGACCACGGAATTCGTCATCTCGAAATAGCGGGGGTAAAAGACGATCCCGGCCGGGTCGCAATGGTTGAACTCGATCTGGATGGCGCGGCGGTAGATCACGGCAGGATGCTCCGCGCGATGACCACGCGCTGCACGTCGCTGGCGCCTTCATAGATGCGCAGGGCGCGGATCTCGCGATACAGGCTTTCGACCGCGAATCCGTGGCGCACCCCGTCGCCGCCATGCAGTTGGACCGCCATGTCGATGACGCGCTGCGCGGCCTCGGTCGCGTGCAGCTTGGCCATTGCCGCCTCGCGGCTGACGCGGGCGGCGCCCATGTCCTTGGTCCAGGCGGCGCGATAGACCAGCAGGGCCGAGGCATCAACGTCCAGCGCCATGTCCGCCAGATGCCCCTGCACCATCTGCAAGGATGACAGCGGCTCGCCCCCGATGCGGCGGGCGGTGGTCCGCGCCACTGCCTCGTCCAGCGCCCGGCGCGCGAACCCCAGGGCCGCCGCCCCGACGGTGGACCGGAACACGTCCAGCACCGACATGGCCAGCTTGAACCCCTCGCCCGCGCGACCGATCAGCGCGCTTTCGGGCAGGATCACATCGCTCAGCCGCAGATGCGCCAAGGGGTGCGGGGCGATCACCTCGATCCGCCCCACCACCTCCAGCCCCGGCGTGGCGGCGGGCATCAGGAAGGCCGACAGCCCCCGCGCGCCCGACGCCTCGCCCGTGCGGGCAAAGATCACATAGACATCGGCGATCCCGCCGTTGGAGATATAGGTCTTCTCGCCATTCAGCCGGAACCCGCCCGGAACCCGCTCGGCCGTGGTGGCGGTATTGGCCACGTCCGACCCCGACCCCGGCTCGGTCAGGGCAAAGGCGGCAATCGCCGTGCCCGCCCGCGTCCGGTCCAGCCAGTTCCGCTGTTCGGCCGTGCCGAACAGGCTGACCGCGCCCATGCCCAGCCCCTGCATCGCAAAGGCGAAATCCGCCAGCCCGTCGTGCCGCGCCAGCGTCTCGCGGATCAGGCAGAGCGAGCGGACATCCAGCCTTTCCCCCTCGCCCGCCCCCGAATGGCGCAGGAACCCGCCCGCGCCCAGTGCCGCGACCAGCCCCCGGCAGGCGGCATCCACATCGCCATGGTCCACCGGCAGGTTCGCGCCGCACCATGCGTCCAGCGCCGCCGCCAGTTCACGGTGGCGCGGCTCGAAAAACGGCCAGTCGAGGAAAGTTCTGTCGCTCATCTCTTCATCTTGGCTGAAATACCCCGGGGGTGCGGGGGCTGGCCCCCACCTTGCACGCTCAGTCGCCTGCGAAAACGGGTTTCTCCTTGGCGACAAAGGCGCGATAGGCGCGCTCGAAATCACGGGTCTGCATACAGATCGCCTGGGCCTGCGCCTCGGCCTCGATGGCCTGTTCCAGACCCATGTTCCATTCCTGGTTCAGCTGGGTCTTGGTGATCCCGTGGGCGAATGTCGGCCCGGCCGCGATGCGGGCGGCCAGCTTCGCCGCCCCGGCCTCCAGCGCATCCGCCCCGTGCAGGGCGTTCCAGAAGCCCCAGCGTTCGCCCTCGTCCGCATTCATCACCCGGCCGGTGTAAAGCAGCTCTGCCGCCCGCCCCTGCCCGATGATGCGCGGCAGCATGGCGCAGGCTCCCATGTCACACCCCGCCAGCCCCACGCGGGTGAACAGGAACGCGCATTTCGCATCCGGCGTCGCCAGCCGCAGGTCGGAGGCCATGGCGACGATGGCCCCGGCGCCGACGCAGATGCCGTCCACCGCCGAAATGATCGGCTTGCCGCAGCCGATCATCGCCTTGACCAGATCGCCGGTCATCCGGGTAAAGGCCAGAAGCCCCTTCATGTCCATGCCCACCAGCGGGCCGATGATGTCATGCACATCCCCCCCCGAACAGAAGTTCCCCCCGTTCGAGGCAAAGATCACCACATCCACATCGGTCGCATAGACCAGCGCGCGAAAGGTATCGCGCAGCTCGGCATAGCTGTCGAAGGTCAGCGGGTTCTTGCGGTCCGGCCGGTCCAGCCGGATCGTGGCGATGCGGTCCCGCACGCTCCACAGGAAATGTCGGGGTTTCAGCCCGGCGAGTTCGGTCATTCGTTTCCTCCGCGCGCCGCAGCCCGGCGCAGAATGTCGGTCAAGGCGTCCAGATCGGCCTCGGTCAAATTGGCGAACAGGCGGTTCAGTTCCTGTTCATGTCCGGTCGCCTGCGCCTCGAACTGGCGAAAGCCCTCGTCCGTCAGCGCGACATAGACGGTGCGGCGGTCGGTCTCGCTGGGGGTGCGGCGGGCGAGGCCGTCCTTTTCCAGCCGGTCGACCACCGCCGTCGCATTGCCGTTCGACACCAGCAGCATCCGGCTCAGCTCGCTCATCGTCACGCCTTCGCGACGGCGCCACAGGGCGGCCATCACGTCGAACCGCGGCAGCGTGGTATCGTGGTTCAGGCGCAGGTATTCGCGCAGGGTATTCTCGGCCGCGCGGGTCACGCCCAGCAGGCGTATCCAGGTTTTCAGGCGGCGCTTGGACAGGGGATCGGGTTGGGGCATGTCCTTCAAACTTCACCTCCGGCAATCGCGATCGACTGTCCGTTGATGCCCGCGGACCCCGGCCCGCACAACCACAATGCGGCGGCAGTCACCTCGGCAGGCTGGATCAGCCGCTTTTGCGGGTTGGTCGCGGCCAAGGTCGCGCGCGCCTCATCCGCCGTCATCCCGGTCTTGGCGGTGATGTTGGCGACGGAACGGTCGGTCATCTCGGTATCGAGGAAACCGGGGCAAAGGGCGTTCACCGTCACCGGCCTTTTCGCCACCTCCTGCCCCAGCGACCGGCAGAGGCCCACCACCCCATGTTTCGCCGCCGCATAGGGCGCGACATAGGCATATCCCTTCAGCCCGGCGGTCGAGGCGACGGCGATCAGCCGCCCCCAGCCCGGCAACTGCGCCAGACCGGCGCGAAAGGTCAGGAACACGCCGGTCAGATTCACGGCCAGCATGGCGTTCCACTGCTCCAGCGTGGTCTTGCCAAAGGGCGCGCTTTCCGCCGCCCCGGCATTGGCGATCACCACGTCGCAAGGCCCGGCCTCGGCGAACATCGCGGCCACCTGCGCCTCGTCCGTCACATCGGCCGTCACCACCCGAGCGCCGGTCCGCGCCGCAACCTCGGCCAGCGGCGCACGCCTGCGCCCGGTGATGACCACATCGGCCCCAGCCTCGGCAAAGCCGCGCGCAAGGTCTGCCCCCACGCCCGTGCCGCCGCCGGTGATCAGGACGCGCCTGCCCGCAAGGGTCGTCATACCCGGATCACCTCTTGCTGTTTCCTCAGCCGCAGCGCCTGATCCCGGCCAGCCAGATAGGGCAGCGGCCATTCGGTGCCGGCATCGCCCAGTTGCAGGGCCGCGTGCAGCGTCCAGTAAGGATCGGCCAGATGCGGCCGCGCCAGACAGACCAGATCCGCCCGCCCTGCCATCAGGATCGAGTTCACATGATCGGCCTCATAGATGTTGCCGACGGCCATGGTGCTGATCCCGGCCTCGTTCCTGATGCGGTCGCTGAAGGGCGTCTGGAACATCCGGCCATAGACGGGCCGCGCCTCGGGGCTGGTCTGGCCTGCCGACACGTCGATGATATCGGCCCCCGCCTCGCGGAACATCCGCGCGATCTCTACCGCCTCGGCCGGGGTCACGCCATGATCGCCCACCCAGTCGTTCGCGGAAATCCGCACCGACATCGGCTTTGCCGCGGGCCAGACAGCGCGCATCGCACGGAACACCTCCAGCGGCCAGCGCATCCGGTTTTCCAGCGACCCGCCGTAGTCATCCGTCCGGGTGTTCGACACCGGGCTGATGAAGGACGAGATCAGATAGCCATGCGCGGCGTGAAGCTCCACCATGTCGAACCCGGCCCGCGCGGCCATTTCGGTCGCGGCGACGAACTGGTCGCGCACAAGGTCCATCCCGGCGCGGTCCATGGCCTTGGGCACCGCATTGCCCGGCCCCCACGCAATCGCGCTGGCCGACAAGAGCGGCCAGTTGCCTGCGGGCAGCGGGCGGTCGGCGTCTTCCCAACCGACCTGAGTGGAGCCCTTGCGCCCCGAATGGCCTATCTGGCAACAGATCTTCGCATGGGTCTCGGCATGGGTGAAATCGACCAGCCGCCGCCACGCCGCCTCATGCTCGGGCGCGTAAAGGCCGGGACAGCCGGGGGTGATGCGCCCCTCGGGCGACACACAGGTCATCTCGGTATAGACCAGCCCCGCGCCGCCCTTGGCGCGTTCGGCGTAATGCACGAAATGCCAGTCGGTCGGGCAGCCGTCCACGGCCTTGTATTGCGCCATGGGCGAGACGACGACACGGTTTTCCAGCACCATGTCGCGCAGCCGGAACGGCGCGAACATCGGCGCCCGGCCGGGCTGTCCGCCGGCCTGTTCCTGAAACCAGTCCTCGGCCTGCCGCAGCCAGACGGGATCGCGCATCCGCAGGTTTTCATGGCTGATCCGCTGGCTGCGCGTCAGCAGCGAATAAGCGAACTGCATCGGCGGCATGTCCAGATACCGCTCGACCTCCTCGAACCATTCAAGGCTGTTGCGGGCGGCGGATTGAAGGCGCAGCACCTCGACCCGGCGTTCTTCCTGATAGCGGCGGAACGCCTCTTCCATGGAACTTTCGCTGTGCAGGTATTCGGCCAGCGCGATCGCGCTGTCGAAGGCCAGCCGCGAGCCGGAGCCGATCGAGAAATGCCCCGTCGCCGCCGCATCGCCCATCAGCACGACATTCTCGTGATACCATTTCTCGCAGATCACCCGCGGGAACTGGATCCATACGGCCGAGCCGCGCAGGTGAGCGGCGTTCGACATCAGGTCGTGCCCGCCCAGATGGCGCTCGAACACCTTGCGGCAGGTTTCGACCGTTTCCTCCTTGGTCATCTGCTCGAACCCCCATTTGTCCCAGGTCTCGGGCAGGGTCTCGACGATGAAGGTCGCAGTGTTGTCGTCGAACTGGTAGACATGCGCCCACATCCAGCCGTGTTCGGTCTTTTCGAAGATGAAGGTAAAGGCGTCGTCGAATTTCTGATGCGTGCCCAGCCAGATGAACTTGCACTTGCGCAGGTCGATGTCGGGCTTGAACACCTCCTTGTATTCGGCGCGCACAAGGCTGTTGATCCCGTCGCAGCCGACCACCAGATCGTAATCCTTGCGATATTCCTCGGCCGATCTGAACACCGTCTCGAACTGCATGTCGACGCCCAGGTCCCGCGCGCGGGCCTGCAACAGCACCAGCATCGCCTTGCGCCCGATGCCCGCGAACCCATGCCCGCCCGAAACCGTGCGCACGCCGTCATGCACCACGGCGATGTCGTCCCAATAGGCGAACTGCGACCGGATCGCCTCGGTCGAGACGGGGTCGTTCTTCTGCATCCGGCCAAGCGCCTCGTCCGACAGGACCACGCCCCAACCGAAGGTGTCGTTGGCCTTGTTGCGCTCCAGCACCGTTACCTGATGCGACGGGTCGCGCAGCTTCATCGAGATGGCAAAGTAGAGACCGGCGGGACCGCCGCCGAGGCAGAGAATCTTCATGGCCGCTCCTGTCTGGGTGCCGCTTCGAGCCAAGGGTGGCATCGCCGGAAAATAATTTCAAGCTTGAAATTTCTATCTTGAAAATATCTGTTCCGGCGCGATGATGCGCGAAAGCTGTGGAGAGTTCGGATGATCGTCGGAGTGGTCGGCCTTGGCGCCATGGGTCTGGGCATCGCGCAGGTATTCGCGCAGGCGGGCTGTTCGGTTCTGGCAACCGATGCCATGCCGGGCGCGCGCGACAGCGCGGCACAGCGGCTGCGCGAGGCGCTGGAGCCGCGCGTGGCCAAGGGTGCGATGACCCCCGACCAGCGCGACGCCGTGCTGTCGCGGCTGAAGGTCGTCGACGGCCCCGAGGCCATGGGCAAGGCCGCCGTGGTGATCGAGGCGGTGGTCGAGCGGCTGGAGGTCAAGCAGGCGATCCTTGCCGCGCTGGAACGGGTGGTGGCGGCGGATGCGGTGCTGGCCACCAACACCTCGTCCCTGTCGGTGGCGGCGGTGGCGCGCGGGCTGATGCAGCCGGGCCGGGTTCTGGGCCTGCATTTCTTCAACCCCGCGCCGGTGATGAAGCTGGTGGAACTGGTGTCCCATCCCGGCACCGATGGCGCGGCGCTGGCGCTGGCCCGGCAACTGGCGGAACTGGCCGGGAAAACCGTCATCCCATGCGCGGACACCCCCGGCTTCATCGTCAACCGCTGCGCCCGGCCGTTCTATGGCGAGGCTTTGGCCCTGGCCGGAGAAGGCCGCGCACCGCGCGAAATCGACGCGGCGATGGTGGCGGCGGGCTATCGGCTTGGGCCCTTCGCGCTGATCGACCTTGTGGGGGCCGACATCAATCTGGCCGCGACGGAAAGCCTGTCAGCCGCGATGGGGGGCAACCCGCGCTATCACGTCTTTGACGCCCTGCGCGCGCAGGTGGCGGCAGGCGCGTTTGGCCGCAAGGCCGGGCGCGGCTTTGTCACGCCCCCCGCCCCGGTTGCGCCGCCCGCCGATGCGGGCGACATCGCCCTGCGGATCGAGGCGACGCTGGTGAACGAGGCCGCGTGGCTGGTCTCCGAAGGCGGCGTGACGCGCGACGGCGTGGATACGGCGATGAAGCTGGGGCTGAACTTTCCCCGCGGCCCGTTCGAGGCGCTGGCGATCCATGGCCGCGACCGGGTTCTGGCGACGCTGGCCGCACTGGAGGCGCAGGCGCCTGAGGATCTGAAAGGCCGCTATCTGCCCGCGCCGGGGCTTTGAGGCGGCGAGGGATTTCGGCGGGGATGCCCTTGTCCGACCCCGGAGGGTATTTGGGCCAAGATGAAGGGGGGAAGAACAGGGGTGGCCCGCATGAGGGCAATTTCCCTGTGCTTGGGGTCGAGGGCAGGTCTATCCGCGCCGGTGGGTGGCGGCGACGCGGGCAGCCTCCTCATAGATGCCAGTCAGGATGTTCAGCGTGCGCGACACCTCGGCCAGACGGTCGGAAAAGCCGGGCAGGTTCCCGATCGCGGCGATCAGCAGGCGGCGGCGCAGATCGCCGTAATCGTCCGTCACCCGGCGGCCTTCGTCCGTCACCTCATAGGTCACGCCCGCGCGGCCCGACCCCTTGCGCACCACCAGCCCCGCGCCGATCAGCTTGCGCAGGGAATACTGGATGTTCGGCACGTCGTCGCGGTTCGCCATCCGCGCCAGATCCTTCAGCGTCTTGGGCCGGTCGTGCATCCTGATGATGTGCAGCATGGCGTTTTCCGGCCCCGTCGCCGCCAGATCGCAGACCGAGGCCAGGCATTCCGACTGCCATCGCCCGAATCCCTCGAAGGTGCGCATCAGCGCGAATTCCGCCTCGGTCGCGTCGATCTCGGCCGGGCTGTCGGCCAGATGCCAGCGCCGGTCAATCCCTCGCCCCTCGGCATCATTTTGAATTTGAAGCTTCTTTTCCGGCATCGACCGTCCCCTGCGCGCCGCCCATCCTGCGCGCGACAAGACCGTTGACGCAATGCGAATTTACGATAGACTTTCAAACATAAAATATCTTCAAAAACCCAACAGGATCTCTGCAATGCCCCAACACCCGATGCTGTCGGGCGACCGGTTTCGCCTGGGCACGTTTTCGACCAACTGTTCGTCGGGCATGACGCCCACCACCATCGCCGACCGCTGGGATGCCAGCTGGGACAGCAACCTGACGCTGGCGAAAATGCTGGACGAGGCGGGCATCGACTTCATGCTGCCGATCGCCCGCTGGATCGGCTATGGCGGCGAGACGGATTTTCACGGCCATGTGCTGGAAACCATGACCTGGGCGGCGGGGCTGCTGGCCAGCACGAAGAACATCGCGGTCTTTGCCACCATCCACACGGCGGCGAACCATCCGGTCGTCGTGGCCAAGCAGATTGCCACCATCGACCACATCAGCCACGGCCGCGCGGGCCTGAACATCGTCGCGGGCTGGAACAAGCCCGAATACGAGGCGCTTGGCCTGACCCTGCCGGATGACCACGAGACGCGCTATGCCTATGCGCAGGAATGGTTCGACCTGGTAAAAAAGATCTGGTCGGCGGATGAGCATTTCGACTGGAACGGCAAGTATTTCAAGGCCAGGCACCTGAAGGGCGAACCGAAACCCCTGCGCGGCTCGGTCCCGATCCTGAACGCGGCGGGCAGCCCGCAGGGGCGTGAGTTCGCGACCGACAATGCCGATTTCCTGTTCACCCCCGCCATCGACCTGTCGCGGTCCAAGGGAGAGATCGCGGATCTGAAGACCCAGGCCAAGGCCAAGGGCCGCAAGGTCAACGTGCTGACCTTCAGCCATGTCATCTGCCGCCCGACCGAGTCCGAGGCGAAGGAGTTTGCCGATTACACCGCCGTGCAGCACAGCGATTCCGCGGCGGTGGACAATCTGGTGAACCTGCAATTCGCCCATGCCCAAAGCTTTCCTCACGACCTGCTGGCGCAGATCAAGCATCTGTTCGCGCTTGGCCATGGCGGCTATCCGTTGATCGGTACGCCCGATCAGGTGGCCGAGGGTATCATCCGCCTGCACGAGACGGGTTTTGCCGGAACCACGCTGTCCTTTGTCGATTATGTGAAAGAGTTTCCCTATTTCCGCGACGAGGTGCTGCCGCGTCTGGAAAAGGCGGGCATCCGCTGAGGCCACCACTCATAGGGGGAAACGGGAAAGGGGCGCCGGGGGGCGCCCCTTTTCATTGCTGCCGCGCCCTGTCAGGCAAAGCTGCGGATGGTCTGGATCGCGCCGTCCAGCGCCTTGCCTTCCTCGTCCTGAAGCGCGGCTTCGCGCAGGCGGCGGGTCCAGTCGGCGGCGTCGGGACGCGCGGCGATCAGGGCCACGGCCTCCAGCACCCTGTCGAACTTGGACAGGCCGCGCGCATGGGTGTCGGAATAGCCCTTGACCAGACGGCGGCAGCGGATGACCTCGACCGCAAGGTCATAGTTCGCGGCGCGATAGGACATCGCCCTATCCAGCCAGCCAGCCAGATGCGCCTGTTCCTGCGCGTGGCGCAGGGTGCGGCGGCGCCAGCCCTTCATGCCGCCAAGGATGTGCAGCATCAGAAAGGCGCGCAGGCTGTCGGTGCGCAGCCGCCGCCCGGTGTTGAACCAGCGGTCCAGCCGCGCCATCCATTTCGGATCGTCCTGCACACGCGCGCCCATGCGGGCGGGCAGCATCCCGGCGATTTCCTCGGCGCGGGGGTGCATGAATTCGGTCAGCCGTATCAGGTTGCCGTCCTTGACCCGCATTTCGGCGCGGATGCGGTCGAACCGGCGGGCGCGGGTCTTCAGGTCCGCCACACGGATCACATCGTCATAGGCCATGGCATTGGCGATGTATTTCGCCGCCTGCTGGGTCAGTTCGTGGCCCTTGGCGGGGTCGTCCTGTGCCAGAATCTGCTCCACCCGGGCCAGATATTCGGCGCCATAGGCCAGATCCTGAAACTCCACCACCTTGCGCAGGCCGCGCAGCGCCATCCCGGCCACGGGGGCGGGCAGGGTTGCCACCCGCGCCTCCAGCCGCTGCCAGTCGGCGAGCAGCCGCGCGGGTCCGGTCGGCTGCGGCGCGGCGGATTTCGGCTTCAGGACCGGCGCGGGGGCGTCCCTGGGCTGGCCCGCCGCCTCATAGGCCGCGCCGAACGCGCGCAGAGAGCCTTCGACGCCCTTGCCGCTGGCGCGGATCGCGGCCTCGAACGCCTCGCGTGGGAAAGGCAGCGCGCCCGACCCGGCCAGGGCCCCGTAAAGCGAGGCGGAAATGACCGAGCCGTTGCGGATCGCCAGCTGGTCGAAATCGGCGGCGATGAAGCGGCGGGCGGCGATTTCGGCGGCCGCCATCACCTCTTCGGACGAGGCGATGCCGTCGCCCGGCGTCATCTTTTCCGAAACCGCAAGCTGGCGGTGGGTCGAGGCGATCAGGGTGGTGCGGTCCGGCGTGACGAACCCGCGGATGATCGAACGCCCGGCCTCCATCATCTCGGCGGCGATCATGATGTCCACATCGCCCGGCGCGGGCGACAGGGAAAACACCGGCTGACCGCCCGCGGCCGGGGCCATCTCCACATAATAGACCGTGGCCCCGGTGCGCTGCGCCACGCCCGCCACGCTGGTCGCCTGCGCCAGATAGCCGTTCTGGCGGGCCACATCCTCGATCCAGTTGGTCAGCACCCCGCCGCCCTGCCCGCCGACCGCCAGAATGGCGATCTTGATGATGCCTTGCAGGCGCGGATCGGGCGGCGCGGGGGTGAAATGCGAATGCAGCGTCATGCGGGCACCTCGAAACTGATGCGGCGGGCGGCGCGGCGGGCTTGCAGCCAGCCGATGATGCGGGCGCGGAATGCGGCGCGGCGCACCTCCCACCGCGTCGGGTTGTGGACCACATCGGCGCGGTAGAAGCTGGGGCAAAGCACGGCGGCATCCGCTACCTCGCCGCAGTTGCCGCAGCCGACGCAAGACTGGTCGATGCTGGCGACCGGATCGTCGCGCAAGGGATCGTCCAGCCGCTTCAACCCCAGCGAGGGGCAGCCCGACAGCCGGATGCAGGCGTGATCGCCGGTGCAGACATCCTCGTCCACGCCGAAACGCGGCGCCTCGACCCGGCGGCCGTCCTTGATCGCTTTGGCCATCAGGGGCTTCTCACGCCGCTGGCGGTTCAACATGCACTCGGACGAGGCGACGATGACATGCGGCCCCGGCGCGTCGGTGGTCAGCGCCTCGCGCAGCACGTCGCGCATCTTGCCCACGTCATAGGTGCGCGTCACCTGCCGCACCCAGGGAATGCCGATGCCCTTCAGCGCCTCGGTGATCGGGTGTTTGGTGGCCTTGGTCGGGTTGTCGGCACGCGAGGACATGACATCCTGCCCGCCCGTCGCGGCGGAATAGAAGTTGTCGACGATCACCGCCACGCCGTCGGACTTGTTGAAGGCCATGTTGGTGAAACTGGACGACAATCCGTTGTGCCAGAACCCGCCATCGCCGATCACCGCCACCGGGCGGCGTTCGCCGCCGCCGTCAAAGGCGGCGTTGGCGGCGGGGCCAAGACCATAGCCCATGGTCGCCCCGCCGATCTCGAACGGCGGCAGCGCGGCAAACAGATGGCAGCCGATGTCGGCGGAAATCTGGAGCTTGCCGGTTTCCTTCTGCACCAGCTTCATCGCGGCAAAGATGGGCCGTTCCGGGCAGCCGGTGCAGAACCCCGGCGGACGGATCGGCACGGTTTTCGTCAGGTCCGGGATCGGCGGGCGTTCCTCGTTCGGGGCGCGCACCACAGCGGGCAACAGCGCGGGGGCCGACTGGCGCAGGAAATCCTCGATACTGTCCAGCAGCACCTTGCCGGTATATTCCCCAGCCATCGGAAAGATGTCCTTGCCGCGCAGACGGACGGGCGATTGTGCGCGGTAAAGGAAGGTCGAAAGCGTCTGCTCGATGAATTCGGGCTGGCCTTCCTCGATGACCAGAACCTGATCCTTGCCCTGACAGAATTCCAGAAACTGGCCGGACAGCAGCGGATAGGTTACGTTCAGCACGTAAAGCGGGATCTGGCTGTTGCCGTGAATGTCGGCCAGCCCCAGCCGCTGCAACGCGCGGATCACGCCGTTATACATGCCGCCTTGCAGGATCAGCCCCACCGGCGCCTCGGCCGGGCCGAACACCTCGTTCAATTGCCGGTCGAGGATGAACTTTTCCGCCGCCGGCCAGCGGTTCTTCACCTTGTCCTGTTCATGCGCGAAACTCATCGGCGGCAGGACGACACGGGCGAAATCCGACCGGGGGTTCGACAGCGCCTGCCGCACCGACAGCGGCGGCTTCTTGTTGTCGCGGGTCTGGAACGTGCCCGAGACATGGCAGGACCGGATGCGCACCATCAGCATGACCGGGGTGTTCGACGCCTCGGACAGCTCGAACCCGTCGCCGACGGCCTTGACGATGCTGGGCAGGTTCGGCCGCGGGTCCAGCAGCCAGAACTGCGACTTCATCGCAAAAGGATGCGTGCGTTCCTGCATGATCGAGGACCCTTCGCCGTAATCCTCGCCCACGATGATCAGCGCGCCGCCGTTCACCCCCGACGAGGCGAGGTTCGCCAGCGCGTCGGAGGCGACGTTGACCCCGACCGAGCCCTTGAACGTCACCGCCCCGCGAATGGGGTAATGGACGGATGCCGCCAGCATCGCCGCCGCCGCCGCCTCGTTGGCATTGGCCTCGAACCGCACGTCGAGTTCGGACAGCAGATCCTGCGCATCGGCCAGCACGTCCATCAGATGGCTGATCGGCGCGCCCTGATAGCCGCCGACATAGCCCACGCCGTTTTCCAGCAGCGCCTTGGTGATGGCAAGGATCCCCTCGCCCGTGAAGGTCTGGCCGTCGCCAAGACGCAGATCCTGGACTTCGGCCTTGAAGGAACGCTCAGCCATGGGTTCGCCCACTCATTTCGCCGGATCGGTGTTGGACCACAGCACCGGGCCGCCGTCCTTTTCATAGGCCATCCCCTTGGGGAAAGAGATCGCCTCGAACTGCAAGCCCCAGGGGGTGTAGAAATACAGGATCGTCTGCCCGGCGGCGGGGCCTTCGCTGATCGGGACCGGACCCATCAGGGTCTTGACCCCCTTGCCCTTCAGATAGTCGGCGGCGGCGGCTATGTCGTCGACATAGATCGCAATGTGATAGGCGCCGATATCGCTGTTCTTCATCTCCAGCGTTTTCTGGTCGGGCGCGGTATACTGGAACAGCTCGATGTTCGACCCGAACCCGCAGCGCAGCATGGTGATCTGTTCGACCACGGCGCGCGGGTCCACGCCGACCAGATCCTGCATGAACGTGCCCTTGTCATCGCGAAAGGGGCCAAAGCTCATCGCCTTCTGGCAGCCAAGAACGTCGGTGAAAAAGCTCGTCGCCTGCGCCAGATCGGGCACGGTGACGCCGATATGGTTGACGCCGCGCATTCCGGGCAGGGTATCCGCCACGGCCGGGGCCGCCAGCAGCAGGGAAAGGGAAAAGCCGGTCAGGAATTTCATCTCATCGCTTCCTTTCGGGATCAAAGGTGGCTGGGGTCGGCTCAGATGTCGTGCAGCCGGATGTTGGCCAGCAGCTTGTGCAGGGTGCCGACGAAGGCGCGCTTTTCCTCGGCAGGGATGCCGTGGAACATCCGGGCATAGCTTTCGGCCATGCTGGGCCACAGGGTTTCAAAGGCCGTGCGCCCGGCCTCGGTCAGAAAGATCCGCGCGGCGCGGTTGTCGGCGCTGTCGACCTCGCGCCGGATCAGGCCGTCGGCGGCCAGCTGGTCCAGCGCCCGCGACAGGGTAGATTGTTCCACAACCGCATAGACCGCCAGATCGCGGATCAGCGGCCCCTCGATCACCGCCAGAACCGCCAGCGCCCGCATCTTGGGCGTGGTCAGGCCCAGCTTGGCCATTTCCGCCCGAAGCGAGGCGTTGTAGCGCCCCATGATCCGGTTCATCAGATAGGGCGCATAGTTCGACAGCCCGATCTCGCCCAGTCGCAGAGACTCCACCGGATCGTCGGTCATGCGCCCAGCCTTTTCGCCGCCAGATAGCCCGAACCGCCGCCAAGGCCGGGGCCGGGGTGGGTCGAAGCGCCGATGTGGATCAGCCCGCGCACCGCCTCCGTCGCGCCACTGGGGAACGGCCGCCAGAGAAAGAACTGGTCGATGGAACAAAGCCCGCCATACGGGTCACCGCCGACAAGGTTGATGTTCATCCGCTCCAGATCCGCCGGGGAAATGGCGGTGCGGGCCAGCCGGATCGCGTCGAAATCGCGGATATGGCGGCGCAGGATGGATTCGATCCGGTCGGCAAAGGCTTCCTTGGCCGCGTCCCAGTCGGTCGCGGCGATCTGGCCCCCCGCATCGCCCTTGATCAAGCGCGGCGCATCGGGGATCTGCAACCACAGCACCGCCTTGCCTTCGGGGCAGCGCGACGGGTCAAGCCGGTGGGGCTGGCCCACGCAGATCGTCGGCACGGCGGGCAACAGGCCCCGTTCGGCCTCGTTCGCGGACCGCGATACCGCGTCGATCCCGTCCGACAGATGGATCAGCGCCACATCGTCCAGCCCCGGCGTCAGCCAGTCGGGGTGACGGTCCAGCGCGTAATGCAGCTGGAAATCGCCGCGCCCGTGGCGGAATTTCCTGGCCGCCGACCGTTCGGCGGGCAGGTTCACCCCCGCCAGCAGCCGGTCCATCAACTGCCCCGGCGCGGCCGAGGCGAGAACGGAAGGACAGGCGATCTCCTCTCCCCCCGCCAGACGCACGCCGGTGACGCGGCCGTTCTGGACGGTGATCCGGTCGACATCCGCGCCGGTGCGGATGATGCCGCCCTTTTCCTCGATCAGGGCGCGAAAGGCCGCGACCCCCTGCCCCGCGCCGCCCTTGGCGATCGGCGCCCCCGCCGCCTCCAGCGCAAAGGCCACGACCTTGCCCATCTGCGCGGAATAGGCGCTTTCGGGCGTCAGGCCGCAATGCAGCACCCAGGGCGCATAAAGTGCCTGGACCAGCGGGCTGGTGTACGAGGTTTCCAGCCAGCCGCGCGCCGGGGCCAGCGCCTGCCCGAACCACGCCGCCAGACCGCGCAGGCCGCGCCGCCGTGCCTGCCCGATCAGCAGTTTCAGCGTCCGCCAGCTCCACAGACTGCCGCCCAGAAGGCCGAACAGGAAGGGCGCATCGGCCTCGATCCCGCCGACATCGGCGGCATGGGCCGCGCCGTCGCCGGGCGACAGCGCATCGAAGGCCGCCACATTCGCCGCCCGGTCCGTGGTCAGCACCAGGGCCGAGCCATCGGGGCGCAGCACCGCCGTCGGGTGCCGCGTATGGCAATAGTCGAACCCGTGGCGGGCCAGGTGGGGGCCAAGCGCGGCCCCCGCCGGGGATGTCAGGAACAGAACGAAGGTCGCGGCCATCACATCGTGCCGGAATCCGGGCAGCGTGATCTCGTCCGTGCGCAGGCAACCGCCCGGACGATCCTCACGCTCCAGCACCAGCACGCGGTCGCCTTTCAGCGACAGCATCGCCGCCGCGACCAGCGCGTTGATGCCCGATCCGATGATGATGTGATCGGGCCGCATCGCCCTTAGCCCGCGACCAGCGCCAGCGCGCGGATGGGGCTGCCGGTGCCCTGCTTGATCTTCAGTGGCGCCACGATCAGGATCGCCCCCTTGGCCGGCAGCGCCGACAGGTTGGCCAGCGAGGCAAGGCCGAAGCGGTTGTTCGCGTGCAGCAGGTTGTGCGCCGGGAAGGGCGGGGTCATGCCGCCCGCCTGCCCCGCATCGGTGCCGATGCACTGGCTGCCCCAGCCGACGATGCCCTTGTCGACCAGATACTGGATGACCTCGGCGGTCGGTCCCGGCGTATGCGGGCCGGTGGCGTCGGCATTCAGGAATTTAGCCTCGTCATCGGCGAAACGGTCCCAGTCGCTGCGCAGCACGACCCATTCGCCGGGGTTGATCGCGCCATGCTGGGCCTCCCACGCCTTTACATGGTCGATGGTCAGCAGGAAGTCGGGGTTCGCCGCGCATTCCTTGCTGAAATCCAGCACGTTGACCGGCGCGATCAGGCGCTGGACATCCAGCGTGTCGGTGTAGCCGTCGGAATAATCCTTGCCGGTGATCCAGTGATGCGGCGCATCGAAATGGGTGCCGGAATGCTCGCCCAGTTCCAGCCAGTTCCACGCCCAGAACGGGCCGTCCTTGTCATAGGCGCTGATCCGGTGGATCTTGACCGGCGGCGTGTCCCTGGCCAGTTCCGGCGGCAGTTTCAGCAGCGGCGTCTCCGGGCCAAGCACCCCGGTCAGATCCACCACCTTGACCCCGCCCGAGGCCAGAAGCCCCGCCAGCGATTTCAGCACTGTTTCAGACGTCATCGAAATCTCTCCCTGTGGTTCGGTGCCGGGCCGGGCCTGTTGCCCGCCGGTTCCTGACAACTGCGGCGGTCTGCGGCCCCTTGCCGGGGTCTTTGTCGTCCGCCTCTCGAATCATGCTAGACAGAAATAAATGCGTTTGCAAATATCATCGCAACGAACTCAGGAGGTGAGGCTTGTCGCAGACCTTCCAGGCAGTGTTCATCGGCGCCGGGCACAACACGCTGGCCGCCGCGCTGCACATGGCCGCGCGCGGCCGTCGCGTGGCGGTGTTCGAGGCGGCCACGGTTCCCGGCGGCGCGGTCAAGACCGGCGAATACACCCTGCCCGGCTTTCGCCACGACTGGGCGGCGATGAACCTGTCGATGTTCGCAGGCAGTGCGTTTTTCAGGCAATATGGCGCAGAATTGCAGCAACATGGCTGCGCCTTCGTTCCCGTGGACCGGCCTTTCGCCTCGTCCTTTCCCGATGGCAGCGGGCTGGGCGTTTCTACCGATCTTGAGGAAACGGCGGCGCGTATCGGCGCACTTTCGACCCGCGATGCGGCGACCTGGCGGGCGCTGGTTTCCGGCTTTGGGGCGCAGGCCCCGCATCTGTTCGGCCTGCTGGGCAGTCCGGCGAAATTACATTCATTTGCATATTTTATATTCAAAACTTTGAAATCAAAGGGCTTTGCGGGCAGCCTCGATTTCCTTCGGTTTCTGTCGAGTTCTCCGCGCGAATGGCTGGAAGAAACCTTTGAGCATCCGCAGATGCGGGCGCTGCTGGGGGCCTGGGGGATGCACCTGGACTTTGCACCCGACATCGCGGGCGGCGCGATCTTTCCCTATCTGGAGGGGATGGCGGGCCAGACGCTGGGGATGGTGATCGGCGAGGGCGGCGCCGATACGATCATCCGCGCGATGGTTGCCGCGATCCGGGCGCGCGGCGGGGTGGTGGAATGCGGCACACCCGTGGCCCGCATCCTGCGCCACGGCGACCGGGCGACGGGGATCGAACTGGCCGACGGGCGCAAGGTTCTGGCCGACACGGTGGTGGCGGGCGTCTCGCCCCGCGCGCTGACCGGGCTGAGCGGAGCCACGACCCCGGCCTTTGACGGGGCGATGCAGCGATTCGCCTATGCGCCCGGCACGATGATGATCCACCTTGCGCTGGACGCCCTGCCCGACTGGCGCGGGGGCGAGGCGCTGAAACGGTCGGCCTATGTGCATATCGCGCCCGATCTGGACCAGATGGCGCGGACCTACAGTCAGGCGATGGCGGGCCTGTTGCCGGACGAGCCGATCCTGGTCGTCGGCCAGCCCACGGTCTTCGACCCCACCCGCGCGCCCGAGGGCAAGCATACGCTGTGGGTGCAGGTGCGCATGGCGCCCGGCACGATCCGCGGCGATGCGGCGCGCCAGATCCCCACGACCGACTGGGCCACGGCGGCAGAACCGTTCGCCGAGCGCGCCCTGTCCATCCTTGAGACGCACGCACCCGGCATCCGCGCCCATATCCTTGCGCGCCGGATCGTGACGCCGCTGGAGCTGGAGGCCGACAACCCCAACCTTGTCGGCGGCGATCAGGTCTGCGGCAGCCACCACCTGTCGCAGAACTTTCTGTTCCGGCCGGCGCGGGGCCATGCCGACGGATCGACCCCGGTGAAGAACCTTTACCTGACCGGCGCCGCCGTCTGGCCCGGCGGGGGAACGGGGGCCGGATCGGGCTTCCATCTGGCGCGTAAACTCGCCGGCAAGTGAAAATCAAAGAAACCAAAACAACAGGGAAACATCATGAATCTTACCCGTCGCAGCCTTCTTCGGCTTTCCGCCGCCACCGCCGCGCTGTCGGTCGCGGGCGTGGGCCTGCCCGCCTTTGCCGCCATCGACGAGCTGGTGATCGCCTATAACGTCACCCTGCCGTCCTGGGACCCGACCGTGGGGCCCAGCGCGGTGAACCCGACCATCCAGGGCATCTATCAGTCGGTCTTTGACCAATACATCCTGCAACAGCCCGACCTGAAACCTGCCCCCGGCCTTTTGACCGACTGGGGCTGGAACGACGACAAGACCAAGGTTCACATGACCGTGCGCGACGGCGTGACCTGGCATGACGGATCGCCCTTCACCGCCGAGGATGTGGCGTGGAGCCTGACCCGCGCCGCCGATCCGGCAACGGGCAACCCGATCCAGTTCGTCTGGGGCACGCTGGAAAACATCAAGGCCGAGGGAAATACCGTCACCGCCGATGTAAAGCAGTTCGATCCCACGATCTTCAAATGGATGTATTTCCTGACCGGCTATGTCCTGCCGAAAGCCTATTACGAAAAGGTCGGGGCCGAGGGGTTCGAGGCCGCGCCCATCGGCACCGGCCCCTACATGGTCGACAAGTTCGAGAGGAACGCCTTTGTCCGGCTGAAGGCCAACGCCAACTATTGGGGCGGCAAGCCCGATTTCGAGACGGTGACGATCAAGTTCGTGACCGACCCCGCCGCGCGGGTGGCCGAAATCGAAAGCGGGTCGTCGCATGTGACGCTGGAAATCCCCTATGAGGAATATGACCGGCTGAAGGCCAGCTTCAACGGCACGGCGACGCCGGTGTCGAACATCGGGATGATCTTCCTGAACGACATCGACGTGATGCTGGACGCCAATGTGCGCAAGGCCGCCGTCGCCTCGATCAACAAGCAGGCGATCATCGACAAGCTGCTGCGCGGCTATGGTGTGCCCATCGACACGCTGGAGACGCCGGAATACGACGCCTATGATCCGACGATCAAGACGCCCTACGACCCCGACGGGGCCAAGGCGCTGCTGGCCGCCTCGGGCTATTCGCCCGAGAAGCCGGCGAAGTTCACCATCCAGACGACCAAGGGCTATATGCCCAAGGATTACGAGATGATCCAGGCGATCGTCGGAATGTGGCGCAAGGTCGGCATCGACGCGACGATCGAGGTCTACGAGATCGCCAAGCATTACGAACTGCGCGCAGCCGACAAACTGGCCCCGGCGGCCTTCTACAACTGGGGCAACTCGGTCGCCGATCCGACGACCTCGACCGGCTTTGCGATGTTCGGCCCCAGCCCGCATTCGGTCTGGGACAGCCAGGACCTGATCGACAAGATCATGCCGCTGTGGGGCGAAAAGGACGAGGCCAAGCGCATCCAGGGCTGGAAGGACGTGGATCGCTATATCGCCGAAAACGCCTATGTCATCCCGCTGCTGCAATATGTGCAGCCGGTGATCTCGGCCAAGGGGGTGACGGTGACGCCGCATCATTCGGGGGCGCTGCTGCCCTTCCTGATCAAGCGCGGCTAGGGCGGACGGCGCCGGGGGGGGCTTTGCGCCCCCCCCCGGACCCTCCGCAGGATATTCAACCCAAGAGGAAGGGGCAGAGCGTTCTGCCCGAGGGTCTTCGCATCCATGCAGTTCGTCAGAGCCATCATCGGCCGGCTGATCACCACGCTCGTCACCCTGTTCGGGGTGGCGGTGATCGTGTTCGTCACCATCCGCGTCGTGCCGGGCAATCCGGTCGCCATGATGCTGCCCCCCGGCGCGACCGAGGCCGATGTGGCGCGGCTGACCGCGCTTTACGGACTGGACAAGTCGATCCCGCAGCAGTTCCTGATCTGGGTGCAGGGGGTGCTGCACGGCGATTTCGGCACCTCGATCACCACGCGCCAGCCCGTGCTGGATCTGGTGCTGGGCCGCCTGCCCGCCACGCTGGAGCTGTCGGTCATGGCGCTGGTGATGGCGGTGATCATCGGCGGCTTCGGTGCGCTGACCGGCACCCGGCTGCGCGGCACGCGGACCGAAGGGGCCATCGACGTGGCCAATGGCATGGCGCTGTCGGTGCCGGATTTCCTGTGGGGGCTGGTGCTGATCCTGCTGTTCGGGGTGCTGGTGCCGGTGTTCCACATCTCGGGCCGGGTGACGCCTTCGCTGAACCTGCCGTTCACCACCAACTTCTACCTTTTCGAAAGCCTGATCCGCCTGCGGTTCGACCTGTGGGCCGATATTGTCAGCCACATGTTCCTGCCCGCGCTGGCCCTGGCCATTCCGCTGTCGGCGATCATCGGGCAGCTGTTGAAGCAGAGCCTGAAGGAAACCATGCACCTCGATTACGTCACGCTGGCCCGCACCAAGGGCTATGGCGAGAACCATGTGATCCTGCGCGAGGCGCTGCGCAACGCCATCCTGCCGACGCTGACGCTGGTGGGGGTGCAGTTCACTTTCCTGATCGGCGGCACCGTCATCATCGAGCGGCTGTTTTCCTATGAAGGGCTGGGCAACATGGCCATCGACGCGGTGATCAACCGCGACCTGCCGCTGATCCAGGGGATCGTGATCCTGTTCGCGGTGATCTTCACAGCGGTGAACCTGTGCGTCGATCTGCTTTATACCGTGTTGAACCCGAGGTTGCGCCATGCTTGACGGACGTTCGCAAGTCAGGCGCCGGGCGGGCGCGCGGCTGTGGCTGTCGGCCGGCTGGCTGGTGGTGCTGATCGCGGTGGCGCTGCTGGCGCCGTGGATCGCGCCGAAAGACCCGCTGGAACAGGATCTGATGTCGGGGCAACTGCCGCCCTTCTGGGTGGCGGGGGCCGATCCGCAGTTCCTGCTGGGAACAGACAGTCTGGGCCGCGACGTCCTGAGCCGGATCCTCTTTGGCGCGCGGATCGCGCTGACCGTGGCCTTTGTGGCGGGGGCCGTGACCTGCGTGGTCGGGTCGGCCTTGGGCCTGATGGCCGGGTTCTTTCGCGGCTGGGTCGATGTGGTGATCTCGCGCCTGATCGACATCTGGATGGCCTTTCCGCCGGTGCTGTTTTCCATCCTGCTGATCGCGGTGATCGGACCGGGGCTGGGGTCGATCATACTGGCCATCGTCGTCATCGACTGGACGCGGTTCGCCCGCGTCATCCGGGCCGAGGCGATGGCGCAGGGGGCGATGGATTACGTCGCCTCAGCCCGCGTCGCCGGGCGGGGACGGATGGGGACGATGTTGCGGGAAATCCTGCCCAACGTGCTGCCGACCATCGTGGTGCTGCTGACGCTGGAAATGGGCATCGCCGTGATCGTCGAGGCGATCCTGTCCTTCGTCAACCTGTCGATTTCGACCGACGACCCAACCTGGGGCGGCATGATCAGCGAGGGGCGCGCCAGCATCCATCAGGCCTGGTGGGTGCTGGTCTTTCCGCTGGTCGCGCTGTTTCTGACCGTCCTGTCCTTCAGCCAGTTGGGCGAGGGGCTGAAGGATCGCTTTGACCCGGTGCTGCGATGAGCTTTCTGGAAATCCGAAACCTGACGGCGCGGATCCGGAGCGGCGGAACACTGCTGCGCGATGTGTCGCTGTCGGTCAGCCCCGGCGAAGTGCGGGGCCTTGTCGGCGAAAGCGGCGCGGGCAAGTCGATGATCGGCAAGGCGGTGCTGGGCATCCTGCCCCGCTCGGTCGAGGTGGTGTCGGGCCAGATCCTGCTGGACGGAACCGACCTTCTGCGCCTGCCCCCGGCCGAACGGCGGCGGCGGATCGGGCTGACCGCCGCGCTGATCCCGCAGGATCCGCTGACCGCGCTGAACCCCTCGCGCCGGGTGGGGCCGCAGATCACCGACCGGCTGGTGGATATTCTGGGCCGGTCGCGGGCACAGGCCGACACCCATGCCCGCGACCTGCTGGCCGAGGTGCAGATCCCCGACCCCGACCGGGTGATGCGGTCCTATCCGCACGAGTTGTCGGGCGGAATGCGCCAGCGCATCCTGATCGCCTCGGCCTTTGCCGCCGAGCCGAAACTGATCGTGGCCGATGAGCCGACGACCGCGCTGGACGTGACGGTGCAAAAGCAGATCCTGAAGCTGATCCGCGACATGCAAACCCGCCACAACACCGCGCTGCTGTTCGTGACGCATGATCTGGGCGTGGTGTCCAAGGTCTGCCAGAGCCTGTCGGTGCTCTATGCCGGGATGGTGGTCGAGGATACCGATGTGCGCGACTTTTTCCGCGCGCCCGCCCATCCCTATTCGCGCGCGCTGCTGGCCGCGACGCCGAAATACACCGACCCCGATGCCAGCCTGACGCCGGTGCCGGATGCGGTGATCGCCGCCGTGCGGGCCGAAGTGATGGATGCCGACCGGAGGGCTGGGCGTGGCTGACCTTTACACGGTGGAAAACCTGCGCCTGTCGCTGGCCGACATGACCCGCCGCCCGCTGGTGGGTGCCGCGCCCCGTCTGGAGATCCTGAGGGGGCTGGATTTCACCATTCCCAAGGGCGCCGTGATGGGCATCGTCGGCGGATCAGGCTCGGGCAAGTCAACCCTCGGCCGGGCCTTGGTCCGCCTGCTGGAGCCGTCATCGGGCCGCATCCTGTTCGACGGCACCGACATCACCCATCTGGACGAAAGCGCGCTGCGCCCGCTGCGGCGGCGGTTCCAGATGATCTTTCAGGATCCCATGTCATCCCTGAACCCGCGCCACCGAGTCGGCACGATCATCGCCTCGCCCCTGTCGCTGCATGGCTTCGACGACGTGGCCGGGCGGATGCGGCGCGCTCTGGATCACGTCGGCCTGCCGCAAGGCTTTGCCAGCCGCTATCCGCACGAGTTGTCCGGCGGCCAGCGCCAGCGTGTCGGCATCGCCCGCGCCATCGCCATGGAGCCGGAGTTCATCCTGGCCGACGAAATCGTCTCGGGCCTGGACGTGTCCAGCCAGGCGCAGGTCTTGCGGCTGCTGGAGGATCTGGTGCGCGACCTTGGCCTGACGCTGGCCTTCATCAGCCACGACCTTTCCGTGATCCGGCGGCTGTGTTCGCGGGTCCTGGTGCTGTATCGGGGCGAGATCGTCGAAAACCGCGAGACGGGGGCGCTGTTCGCCGATCCGCAGGCGGATTACACGCGCGAGTTGTTGCAGGCGATCCCCCTGCCCGACCCCGATCAGGTCTGGGCCTGAGCGGTCGTCTCTCTGCCCCGCCGCAGGCTTCGCATTTGACGACACCCTCTTTCACATTATTGTTCCCATGCCGGACCATAAGGGGGACGTTCATCGAAAGGGACATGAGGAGTGCCCGCTGTCGGGCATCCGGCACAGAACCGAGGAGGAAACGCAATGAACAGGACCATCCTGCTTGCAGCAGGCATTGCCGCGCTGCCCTTTGTGGCCCATGCGCAGACCGAAATCAGCTGGTGGCACGCCATGACCGGCGCCAATGCCGAGGTCGTGGACAAGATCGCCGCCGACTTCAACGCCAGCCAGAAGGATTATGTGGTCAAGCCGGTGTTCAAGGGCACCTATCCCGAAACGCTGAACGCCGGCATCGCCGCATTCCGCGCGGGCCAGGCCCCCGACATCATCCAGGTGTTCGACGTGGGCACGGGCGTGATGATGGGCGCACAGGGCGCGATCATGCCGGTGGCCCAAGTGCTGGAAAAAGGCGGCTTCAAGTTCGACAAGAGCCAGTATCTGCCCGGCATCGTCGGCTATTACTCGACGCCCGAGGGCGAGATGCTGTCCTTCCCCTACAACTCGTCCTCGCCGATCCTGTATT